>SYAR01000009.1 GCA_005787525.1 Rickettsiales bacterium | reverse complement strand
TTTACTTGCATATTAAGCAAAATACGGAAATTTTATCCTCTAATGCGAGGGGCTTACAACCATTCATTTATTTTTTGAGTAATTTTTGAAAAATACCATTGTTGAAATATGCTCGAAATGCAAGCGGTTCTAGGCTCCACCCCTGAGGGGGAGCGGACGAAAAGAATTTAACGGTAGTTAAATTCTTTGAGTCGTGGGGGGTCATAAATGCCTATGTAGTAAGCTCTGACGGCTAAGGAGGAAATTATAAAATAAATTTTATAAAAAAGACGATTTCTTGATTTTATTTTTAATCCACATTTTTTTTTAATTTTTTACAAAAAATCAGTTATTTTTTAGTTTATTTTTATAATTTTTCGATATTTTTCTTAAGAAAAATTGGAATATTTTTTAGTTTAAAAGTTAAATCAAGAAATCGCCATTTATGGAATTTTTTTTGTTTTAACTTTTTTTATAATCTCAAACCCGTTGTCACTCTGGCTTTTTGACCCCCCACGATTACATAAACTTAACTACCGTTAAGTTTATGTAATCCGCTCCCCCTCAAGAGGGGAGCTACAGCCTGAAGCTTTTGGAGTTTGTAGAAATTCGTAGGTGTGTAAGCCCTCAAGGGGGGAGCTAGAGCCCGTAAGCCTTACGAGAGAAAAAGGTACTAGTTTACTTTTATTTCTAGATTTTTTAGTTTTTACCGAACTGTATCAGTGCCTTTTCTTTGTTAATCGCTAGATTGACTTAAAGAAAGTTATGACCTATTGTCAGGATCTCGCAGCACTTATGTTATTATAATTGAGGGTAATTTTATCTTAATAAACAACAAGAATATAGATATCAATATATGATTAGGAAAACTTTAATATTAATAGCAACAATTAGTATTTGGCGTTGAGAAATGCAAATGCAGAATTTGTTAAGTCTCTAGAGCCAACTCCATCACAAAAGCGAACCAACGAAAAGCTAGAACAAATAGTTTTAGAATTAGGGCGTAGATATGTTAATTTTTTTTGCAAAGTACCAACTGTAGGAGAAGCAGGTATTTATTGTATTATAGAGCCAAAAATGACTTATCTTAACTTGCCTGATAGTGGGTTATCTCAAATACAATGTGTTGTTTCTTATGCAAGTCTAGCAGATTATTCTTTTAAAAAATCTTGGAAAGTTCTTTGTGTTGATATAGCAAAAGGCGAAGAAGTTAAGCCTTTCGGTAATTTATTAAAAATCGCTCAAGATCTGAATGATGGACTTTATTAAAAAAAGGTACCAGGTTACTTTTAATTTTATAATTGATGATAAAAAAAAGGTACCAGGTTACTTTTAATTTTTTAATTGATGATAAAAAAATCAAAGATTCCTCAACAATTTTTTTAGCGGAAGGTTTTGCCACCGCAGTTTCGATTAATTTGGCGACCAATAAGCCCGTTGCCTTTGATGCCGGAAATATCGAACATGTTTTAAAAAATCTTAAATCAATATTCGGCGATAAGGATTTTATTATCACCGCCGATAATGATTTATATAGTGAAAAAAATATTGGCTTGCAAAAAGCCAATTTAGCGGGACAAAAATATGGTGCTAAAGTTGTAATTCCGAATTTTCATAATTTAAATTTTTTACCTAATGATTTGAACCTCCAACACCTTAAGCTCGAGGATTTCAACGATCTTCATCAAATAGCGGGACTTGAAATAGTTAAAAACCAAATCCACAATTCAACTCAAATGATTACTAGGCATCATGAATTTGGAATTGATTAAATTTTCAGGTTAATTTGATTTTATAATATCAATATTTGATTAATTTTAGAAAGGGAATTTTTGTTTAAAAATAGCGATAGTTCACGCCAACCTCGATGTAATGAAGATTTTACCAATGAGATAAATTTGCAATTTTTTATTTTGACTTTTAGTATATACTTATATACACTTTTTATCTCAAAATTAATTCGATAAATTTTATGTCAACACTTGTCGCAAAAACTGAAATTAAGGAATGGGGCAATAGCCTTGCAATTAGAATTCCAAAAAAAATAAAAGATGCTTTGGGGCTACATGATGGCTCGCAGATAAATATTTCTCTTGAAGGAAATAAAGTAATTTTAGAAAGTGAAAAAAACTCTTTCTTTGATTTATCGAAAGATAGCGATTTACTTAGAATTACTAATAAAATTACCGCCAAGAATAAGCACTCGGGTGAGGAATTTGATGATTATGCAATTGGTAAAGAAGTTTGGTAGAAATTTATGAATAAAAAATATATTCCATCTAAAGGAGACCTAATTTGGCTTGATTTCAATCCGCAGAGCGGTAAGGAAATAATGAAACGCAGACCAGCCTTAGTTTTATCGCCACAAGAATATAACAAACACGGCCTAGCATTAGTTGTTCCAATAACTAGTAAAAAGAAGAGTTATCCATTTGAAGTAAAAATTGAAAGTGAAAAAGTTAGTGGTGTTGCCCTAGCGGACGCGGTTAAAAGCTTAGATTGGAAAGAAAGAAACGCAGAATTTGCGGGTACCGCTTCAAAAGAAGAGCTTCTTGAGACATTGAAATTATTAAGTATATTGCTGAAGCCATAAAACAAAATAAAAATTGGCAATTTCTATCAACTCTAATCGAAGTCAATTGCATAATGTTGATTGACTAAATAAAGAAAACATTGTTAAAACCCAAAATGAAAAATAATTTATGAATTTCAATATTGAATTACCGAAAATAAATTCTCCTGTCGCGAATTATAAAGCCTATAAAATTGAAAATAATTTGCTTTATATTTCGGGACAAACTTGTCGCAAAGATGGTCAAGTTATTCATCGAGGCAAAGTCGGGGTCGATTTAAATATCGACACCGCCAAGCAGGCCGCGCGACTTTGCGGTTTAAATATTTTAGCTAATGTTAAAGATGCGCTAAAGGGTGATTTTGCTAAAATCAAATCATGCCTTCGTTTAAATATTTACATTAATTGCGATGCTGAATTTTATGATCACGCAAAAGTTGCCGATGGGGCTTCGGACTTAATGGTTGAAGTATTTGGAGAGGATGGCAAACATACCCGATCTTCAATCGGAGTTCAAAGCCTACCTTCTAATTCGGCAATTGAAATTGATGCAATTTTCGCTTTAAAATAATTTAAAAATAGCTTGTTTTTATATAAAATTAAATTTTAATGTAAAAACAAAAATCAAAAATTTAAATCAAAAATTATGGAAAATATTAATCCAAGCGAAATAGCAATCGCCAGTGCTCGAATCAAAAATTATATTCATCGAACACCGATTTTTTCATCGCAAATTTTAAATAATTTACTCGGGCATCAAATTTATTTTAAACTCGAACCTTTGCAAAAAACTGGATCGTTCAAAATTCGTGGAGCCTTGAATACTCTGCTTAAACTCAAGGAAAATAATAATTTACCAAAAGAAGTGGTGGCTTTTAGTTCGGGCAATCATGCTCAAGCCGTTGCTTGTGCCGGCAAGATTCTCAATGTAAAAACTACGATAATTTTACCAGAATTTGCTTCAAAAATTAAACAGCAAGCCACTAAATCTTACGGAGCAAATGTTATCACCGCGCCAACTCGCAAAGAAGCCGAAGAGTTGACGGCACAAATTGCCAAGTCCGGTGCTTTATTCATTCATCCTTTCGATAATGATGATGTGATTGCGGGTCAGGGAACCTCATGCTACGAGGCTTTGCAAGATTTAGTCGATGAAAATATCGAGGCGATTTTTGCCACATGCGGAGGAGGGGGTTGGCTGGCGGGAAGTTTTTTAGCCAAAGAATTATTGGCGAAAAAAACTAAAATTTTTGGTGTCGAACCGCTTCAAGCCAATGATGCTTCAATTTCTTATCGCGATAAAAAAATTTTTAGATTTAACGATTCGCCACCGACCATCGCTGATGGAGCCAGAGCACCGGCGGTTTCCGCTCGGACTTTTAATTATTTACAACAACTTGACGGTTTTTACGAAGTAAGTGAAGAAGAAATAATTTATTGGACGCAATGGCTAACCCATTTGCTTAAAATCAATATCGAACCAACCTCGGCTTTGACAATGGCGGGCGCGATTTCTTATCTAAAAACTCAAACTAAACCAAGTAAAATCTTGATATTATTATCGGGAGGCAATGTCGATCCATCCACTTACAAAGCCACCTGGGAAAATAATTTTTTACAAAATATGCCGAGCTCGTAGGTTATTCGGGTGCCGGAAAATCAACTTTAATAAATTTACTTTTAAAAGTTTTTATTAACTATTCAGGTAAAATTAGTATAAATCAACAAAGTCTAACAGAAATTAATAACGACGATTTGCGTGCAAATATTGCGGTAATTCCGCAAGATCCGGCGTTATTTCATCGCAGTATTTTTGATAATATTGCTTATGGAAATCCAAACGCTTCACGCGAAGAAGTGATTGATTCGGCAAGAAAAGCTCACATTCACGATTTTATTTTTTCTTTAGCGAGTGGTTATGATACTTTAGTTGGTGAAAGGGGGGTCAAGCTTTCGGGTGGGCAAAAACAGCGAATTGCCATTGCTCGAGCTCTGTTAAAAAATGCTTCGATTTTAATTCTTGACGAAGCTACTTCATCGCTAGATTCTAAAACCGAAAGCGAAATTCAACAATCGATTTTAGAGATTTTAAAATTACAAAATATTACCATTATTGCCATCGCTCATCGTCTTTCGACCATCAAAAATATGGATCGTATTGTTGTAATTGAAACTGGCAAAATTGTTGAAGATGATAGTTTTGTAAATTTAATTAATAAAAATGACGGAAAATTTAAAGAAATGTGGAATCATCAAATCAATGGCATGATAAATTAAGCAAAAGGTTAAAAGTTGTTGATCTCATTTTCATAAAAATTTCTCTTAATTTATCTCTTCTTATGAAAATGTTAATTTACTCTCAACTCTTTGACATATTTAAAACAAAGAGATTATCGTTTTTGTTGATCTTTTTTACCATCTAATCTCGAAGCTAATGTTGATGAAGAAATTGAAGGTCTTTCTTGTATAAGTGGTATTTTACTAGCTATTATTATAAAATCTTCATTATCTTTGGCTGTCATCATCGCGTGAGCCATTTTAAATATTAAGCCTGGATCTCGACTAGTGCTTTTGTCTTCTGGGACCGCTTCACCAGTAAAGTGAGGGGGGTTATGGATTTTTGATGAATCAAATCGGGCTTGGGTTAAATCTTGATTTGGATTTGTTTCTAATGGCTGACCTTTTAAATCTAGCTCCTTTTTTTTGTTAATTTCTTCGGCTCTTTTTTCTCTTAATTTGTCTCTTAAAAATTTTCGTAAAGCAGTCTTAGCATCAGATTCTTCTTCTCTTGGGGCAAAAACTTTATCGATTTTTTCTTGTTCTTTCTGTAAAATTATATCCGCCCCAGTTCTTATAAATAACTCTCTTTTTTTGTCGTTTTCAGTTAATTTAAGTCTTGGATTCCAGACTTCTTGTGGGTTTAGCGGTGAAATTATAATACCATTTTCACCAACTTTAGTTATTCCATCAGCTGGTAAATTTTGATTAGCACCATATTCTTGAGCAAAGTTATCATTTGCACCTTGAATAGAAACTAATGTGGTTTGTGGATTGGTATGAAGTGCGATATTTGCCAAATCAAGTCTTCTAATTCCAACCATAGCTTCTTTGGCAACTTCATCTTTAATGCCTAAATCTTTCATAAAATCTTTCAGAGCATTTTCTTGTTGATTGGCTGTCATGGTGCCATAACTACAATTAAAATTTCTAACTTTTTGGAAATTTTCAACAATTTTTTCATCGCTTAATAAATTGCCATCATCATCTTTTAACAACGGACCATAAATTTTTTCAACTTGCTCTTGTGCTCTTTTTGAAGCCATGGTTGGAGTTTGATTATATGCTTTTATTTCATCCATATTGCTTGGTCCCATGGTAGCATTGATGGCAACTAAATATTGAATTTCTGAACCTGAATTGCCTTTTTGAAATAATTTTGCCTCATAAGGCAATGCTTCTATAAACATATCCTTATCAATTGCTTGAATTGATGAGCAAGAGGGACCATTTCCGGGATTGATTAAAACAAATTCTTTGCTTTTATCAATCCCATTTTCTCCATAAATTTCATCAGATTTCAAAGGGGTTATTTCTGGTTTGCCATCTTTGATTACTACTTTAAAAAATTGTTTATGATCTGGGTTGAGTTCTTTAATATCTTGTTCGCTAATTGTTTTAGACTCATGGATGTCTATCATAATTAAATCCTTTACACTTAATTCTTTTAATAAAGTAATTAATGAATCTCTATCTTTATTTTCAAAAATCTGTTGGATCTGCTCTGGAGTTTTGCTATTAAGTAAAGAAGCATTTTGCAAATAATCCATAAAACCTTTCTTAAAATCCTCTTGATCCTCTTGAAATTTTCTCATTAAGGCATCAGCTATTTTTGGAGCATACTCTGCTTTTAAATTAGCTATTGGTGCATCATCTGGCTCAATCTCTCCCCTAATCTTATCAACAATTTTACTATCAATTTTAAAATTTTTTTTGTCAAATTCGTCAATTATAATTTCATTATTAAGCCCGCGTTTTATTCTCTCCACAATTTCTCTTTTTTCTGAAATCGAGAGATTAATTTTTTCAACAGTTAAAGAAGCATTTTTCATAAAAATTAAAAATTGATGTTTTAAAATAATTTTTATGGATTATTAATTTGTTTTTTTTTTTGCAAGGTGATTTACCAATTTTTATAAAATGATCAAAAAAAAGATGAGATATTGGGATAATAATTTGATTATATTTTTTGTAATTTTAAATATCACAAACCAAATTAAAAGATTAACTATTAAAACAACCCTAAATTTTAAAAGATTTTGAGTAATAAAATTTTTCTTAAAAAAGCTATTGCATATAATTTTTATAACTTTAAAATGAGCGAACTTTAGTTATAAAATTTGTGGTAGAAATCTTTTCGATAGCTATTTAAGCCTTGATTTTCTTGGTCTCATAGAAAATTTTGGTTTTAGTTAAACCACTTTCATTTACAAAATTATGTCAAAAAGCAAAGAAATTCTTGGCCTTATAAAATTACAAGTGCCAATGGGTAAAGCAAATCCAGCCCCACCAATTGGTCCAGCTTTGGGTCAAAAAGGTTTAAATATCATGGAGTTTTGTAAGCAATTTAATGCTTTGAAACTTGATTTCGAACCAGGAACTCCGATTCCAGTTACAATCATAGCCTACAAAGATAAAAGTTTTACTTTTACAACAAAAAATCCTCCCGTTTCTTATTTAATTCAAAAAGAAATTAAATTGGCAAAAGGATCGTCAAATCCCGGAAAAGATTCTGCTGGTAAAATTACCAAACAACAAATTTTAAATGTCGCCAAAAAGAAAATGGTCGACATGAATGCAACCAGTATAGAGGCTTGTGCTTCAATGGTTGCTGGTTCGGCTTTGTCAATGGGTCTTGAAGTAATTGAATAATTTTTATAAAAATGGTCATTAAAAAACAAAAAAAACAAAAACAAATTCAAGAAAAACTTACCGCCAAAACTCTTGAAGAAGCCATCAACAAAGTTAAAGAAATAGCAATAGCTAAAAAACGTAAATTTGTTGAATCAATCGACATCGCTGTCAATCTCGGAATCGATGCAAAACAATCAGATCAAGCTGTTAAAGGTTCGGTTCTATTGCCACACGGTTCGGGTAAAAAAATCAAAATTATAGTTTTCACTGGTAATGAAGATTTGCAAAAAACTGCTATCGAAGCTGGTGCTTTAATGGCTGGTCTCGAAGATCTTATATTAAAAATCGAAGGTGGTTTTTTAGATTTCGATTGCTGTATTGCGACTCCAGATGTTATGCAAAAAATCAGTAAAGTTGCCAGAAAATTAGGACCACGTGGCTTAATGCCAAGTCCAAAAAATGGTACAGTAACTAACGACATCAAAAAAGCAGTTGGCGATGCTCTAAAAGGTAAAGCTGACTTTAAAAATGATAAAGGCGGAACTGTTCATTGTCTAGTCGGTAAAGTTAGTTTTGAAACAGAGGCTCTTTTGGAAAATGCTAAAGTGGTTATTAAAGCTATAAAAGACGCAAAACCAGAAAATGCTAAAGGCAAGTTTGTAAAAGCTTTTTATGTTAATTCAACAATGGGCCCTTCAGTTGAAGTGGCTGTTGAATCGGTTTAATTGAAATTTTTTAGCAATGAATAGAAATCAAAAATCAAATTTAGTTTCGTCATTAAAAAGCACCCTAATCGGAAGTGCTTTCGTGGCTGTAATTCACTACAGAGGAATGACGGACAAACAATTATACGATCTTCGTGTCTCCCTAAAATCAAAGGGTTGCAACATTAAGATTTCCAAAAATACTTTAGTAAAAGTTGCCATTAAGGGAACTGATCTTGAAACTTTGTCTCAACATTTGGTTGGCCCAGTTGCAGTTCTTTATTCCCAAGATCCAGTAGCTCTTGCCAAAGTTATTTCTGATACCGCCAAAAAGGTAGAGGTTATTAAAATCGTTACAGGTTTTTTCAATAAATCTTTGATGTCAGAAACTGCCATAAAAGAAATGGCAAAACTTGGATCTCTCGACGAAGTTCGCGCTTCATTTGTTGGATTACTAAAGGGTACGCAGTCGAAATTTGTTAGAGTTCTTAACGCTCCAAAAGACGGTTTGGCAACTCTTAAAACACAATAATTAAAAAATTCTATTAACTTAAAACAAAAAGAAATATGTCAGTAAATTTAGAACAAATTGCAGAAACATTATCAACGCTTACCGTGCTTGAACTTGCCGATCTAAGCAAAAAATTAGAAGAAAAATGGGGAGTTTCAGCCGCATCTTTCGCAACTGCAGCACCAGCCGCCGCAGCAGCAGTAGCCGAAGTAAAAGATAAATTCGAAGTAGTTTTAACTTCTGCCGGAGATAATAAAATCAACGTTATTAAAGAAGTTAGAGCTATCACCGCTCTTGGCTTAAAAGAAGCTAAAGATCTAGTTGAAGCTGCTCCAAAAACATTAAAATCTGATGTTCCAACTGCAGAAGCTGAAGAAATCAAAAAGAAACTTGAAGCTGCGGGTGCGAAAGTTGAATTAAAATAGTTTTTAATTAAACTATATAAAGCCAATCATTCGTGATTGGCTTAAGCATTTATTGGGTATTTTATTTTTTATAAATTACCTAGTTTTAAAATTGATTAAAAATCCGAATAAAATTTATTATGGTTCAATCAAGAAATTTCGACCAAACTCTTCTAAGAAAAAGTTTTAGCAACAACCAAGATAGAGAAGGAATACCTCATTTAATTTCTCTGCAAAAAGAATCATATGAAAAATTTCTTCAGGCAAATGCAAAAGCCGAAGAGCGTAAAAACATTGGTATACAATCCGTTTTTAATTCATTTTTTCCAATTTCAGATTCAGCTGGGAAAGTTTCCGTTGAATTTATAAGTTACTCTTTGAAAGAGCCTAGGCACGAATATAGTGAATGCTTATCGGCTGGCAAAACCTTTTCATCAGCATTAAGTGCTCATCTAAGACTTATATTGTGGCACCAAGAAGAAGGAAGCGACATTAAAGAAATCCGTTCAATCAAAGAACAAGAAGTTTACTTATGTGAAATACCTTTGATGACCGAAAGTGGAAGCTTTATTTTTAACGGCGCAGAGCGTGTTATAGTTTCTCAAATGCGTAGAGCCCCAGGTGTATTTTTTGATAGTGAAAATGTCAAAATTTCAGGCTCAAAATCATATACTGCAAAAATTATTCCACATATAGGATCTTGGTTAGATTTTGAATATGATAGCAAAGATATTTTGCACTTTAGAATTGACAAAAAAAGAAAAATTCCTGCTACAACTTTACTCAGAGCTATAGGCCTTAGTTCAGAATCAATTATTCAAAATTTCTACGGATCACTTGAAACTTCAGTTGGTAAAAAAGGGTGGGCATTAAAATTTGATCAACAGCTTTTTAACACTAAAAAAATCCAACATGATCTAATTTGCCCAAATAGCGGTGAAGTTATTGTCAAAGAAGGAACTAAAATCAACAAAAAATTAATTGAAAAACTTCAAGAAGAAAAATTTGATAGCTATTTACTAACTGACGAAGCTTTACTCGGATTCGTTTACGCCCAGGATTTAATTGAAGCCGAAACTGGCGAAATGTTGCTTGAAGCTGGTTCAATCGTTACCGCCGAAAGTTTAGAAATTCTACAAAAATTAAATTTCAAACATGTTTCAATAATAAACCCAAGTAAATCTGATATTGGACCCTACATTTACAACACTCTTTTAGTTGATAAAAATATTACGCAAAAAGATGCGTTATTTGACATTTATAAAGCAGTTAGATTGGGCGAGGCACCATCTTCAGTTGAAGTTGCTAAAAATTACTTTGATAATTTATTTTTCAACGACACCAGATATAATTTATCAGATGTTGGTCGTATGAAAATGAATCATCGACTCGGGCTCGAGATTTCAACAGCCACTTTATTCTTAACTAGCAAAGATGTTGAGCAAGCTATCAAAATTTTAAGTAAAATTAAACATAATGATCTTAAAACTGATGATATTGATAACCTTGCGAATCGTCGCGTTAGAGCAGTTGGTGAGTTAGTTGAAAACCAAATGAGAATTGGAATGGCCAGAGTTGAAAAATCGATTGTTGAAAAAATTAATTCAGTCGATGTAGATACTTTAATGCCACAAGCAATCATCAACTCAAAACCATTAATTACTTCGGTAAAAGATTTTTTTGCCACGTCACAATTGTCACAATTTATGGATCAAACCAATCCATTATCAGACATTACGCATAAACGTCGTTTATCGGCACTGGGACCTGGTGGACTTACTCGCGAAAGAGCGGGATTCGAAGTTCGTGATGTTCATCCAACTCATTATGGAAGAATTTGTCCAATTGAAACTCCCGAAGGTCAAAATATTGGCTTGATTAACAGTTTGGCGACATATGCTAGAGTAAATGATTTCGGCTTTATCGAAACGCCATATCGCAAAGTTGTTAATGGAAAAATTACTAACGAAGTTCAATATTTATCAGCAATGGGCGAGGTTAATTTTGCTATTGCTCCTTCAAATGTTGAGGTTGATGAAAAGGGAAATATAAAATCTGATTTAATTAGCTGTCGTAAAAATGGCGAATTTATTATGTTGACGCCTGATAAAATCGATTATATCGACGTTTCTACTAAACAAATAGTTTCAATCGCAACCACACTGATTCCATTTTTAGAAAATGATGATGCCAATCGTGCTTTGATGGGTTCAA
>SYAR01000001.1 GCA_005787525.1 Rickettsiales bacterium | reverse complement strand
TCATTATTTTGATTATTATTTTGAAGATCAAATTTTTTTAAATAATTTCTGGCTATTAAAAAACTTGTTAAAAAAGTTGAAGCCGAAATTGCCAATGCGAAACCATATTTTCCCTCATCACCCAAATTTTTTGCAAAACTCGTTTGATTTTTAACTTCATGAAATGTTTTATCAACATCCAAGGATAAAGCCGTAATAACAAATGCAAAACCAGAAGAAAATAAACTAATACCGCCAGCAATTACGGAGTTAGCATTAGGAGTTGATAAAATGGCTCTAGAAGATTGATTTTCAAGCCTTGGAGCATAATCTCCAACCGGAGCAATTTTATTATTTTTCAAAATTTATTCATATAGATTTTTATTTAATCTCAACAATTTTGAGAGTTGATTTTTCGCCTGCAATAATTGTGATTGAATTTTTTTTATTTTAAACTTCATTATTACGATTCTCTAGTGGCGCAACTTGTTGCGCTTGATTACTTTGAGGAAGGACATTACGGTTAGGTGGAAGATCTTGCCCTCCTCTTGATGATTGAAATTTATTATAAAGTTTCCCACCCAAAATTATAAAAAATAAAGAACCTGCTGTGATAATACCAAATTGTTGTTCAACACATTCTTGCCTCAACTCCATTGATAAAGTTGCATTAAAATCTCTTGGTGAATAACCTGGTGAATAAGTTGAAGGATGAGTACTCCCACAACTCATTGTTGTAATCCCAAGACCAATTCCAGCACTAAGAGCATATATTAATGCATTACATCCAAATTGTGATAGATCGCGATTATGGGAAGATAATATTCCGATAACTTGATTTACTCTCCTTAAATTTTGTTCACGCTGAATTTGTTGTTCAGTATTTTGAAGCATAATCAATAAAAATAATATTAATAAATAAATAATTAGTAAAAATAGCTATATTTAGAATTTGAACTGTAAATCAATAAATTCTTCAAAAGTATTTTGAATTAAAATTGGATTTATCGACGAATTTTATCTACCAATCGAACTCAATTATACTTTCATTATCAAGAACATCTTCAAAAAAATTATCCCCTCTACAATGATAGTAATCATTAATCTTTATTTAAATAACATTTAATTCAAAATTTATTAATAAAAAAATTGATTAATGTTAAATTAAAATATATATTCCTAATTATGTTTTTATTTAATTTCAACAATTTTATGAGTTGATTTTTCGCCCGCAATAATTGTGATTGAATTTTTCTTGATTTTAAGATAGTTTGCAAGCAACTCTATCAAGGCTTTGTTGGCTTTGCCATCTTCGGGAGGTTGACTAATTTTTACTCGCAAAATTCTTGCGCCCAACAAATCAATATCATCGCCAACCACTTCACTTTTTTTAGCGTAAGTTATAACTTTTATCGAAATTTTCATTTTTGAAATGTAAGTTTGATTTGGAAAAAATATTTTTATCAATAAATTCTTGAAGTTCAAATTATTTTAACTTAAATTTGTCAAAATTTAAAATAATTTTTTAAAAAAAGATGCAATTTCAATTATCGAGTAAAAAGCTTTATAAGCCTTTTAGCAATGATTTAGACAATCCCAACATAAAATTTTTTGTTAAAAAAATTTTAGGAGAAGATAAAGGATTTTTTTTAACCGCCATAGTTTACGCGGTCGCGATTGCAATTTTAAGTCTCGCCACCCCGATTTCTGTTCAATTATTAATCAACTCCGTCGCTTTCACCGCAATGCTTCAGCCCATATTAATTTTGGGTTTGATTTTATTTTTATTATTAAGTTTTTCGGCGGTTTTAAATTTATTACAATTTTATGTTAGTGAAATTTTTCAAAGAAAATTTTTTGCAAGAATGAGTGCCGACATTACTCTATCAACAATTAATGCCCGTCATGAAAATTTTGAAGAATCAAATCAAACTGAATTTGTAAATCGTTTTTTTGATGTAATAACTATCCAAAAAACCTTGCCGAAAATCTTAATAAAAAGTTTTACTTTAATCTTACAAACCATTGCTGGTCTTATATTGGTGGCGTTTTATCATCCGATTTTATTAATCTTTTCTTTGTTAATAATTATTTCGATAATTATAATTTGGCGAAGCTTTTGCAAAAAAGGTTTCATCACTAAATTTTATTCAAGTCGACGTAAATATGATATGGCGGGATGGCTTGAGGACATTGCCCGCAACAATATTTTATTCAAATCAGAAATCGGGCAAAAATATGCGATTTTCAAAACTGATTTTCTTACCGAGCAATATTTAAAAGAACGTAAATCGCATTTTTCACAACTTTTTGCCCAATTTTCTTTAATGCTTGCACTTTACACAATCGCCAGCTCATTGCTATTAATTTTGGGTGGATATTTGGTGGTTAAAGGACAACTTTCAATCGGTCAATTAGTTGCTTCCGAACTGATTCTTTCAACAACACTTTACGGAATTTCTCAACTCGGACGTGATTTTGAAAATTTTTACGATGTCGTCGGCGCTTGCGAAAAACTCTCACAATTTTACAATATTCCGCAAGAAGATATCGGATCCGAAAAAATCGAAGAAGATCGCATCGATATCAAATTTAATCACGTTGTTGATAATTATTTTGGACGTGAATTTAAATTTAATTTTACACTAAAACATCATAAAAATTATATAATTTCAACTCATAATTTATCGTCGCAAAAAATTTTGATTGAGCTTCTATATTGTTTAAGAAAGCCACTCGGCGGGACTTTGGAATTTAACAATATCGAAGTTGAAAATATCAACATTTCACATTTGCGTTCGAAAATTGCCTTGATTGATAATGGCTCTTTTCTCGAAGGAAATATTGAGGAATATTTAACTTTTAATAATAAAAATATTAACAAAAAACGCATTAACGAAATTTTGCAAATTACCGAACTTGATAAAACCTTGAATCGCTTCAATGAAGGCTTGAATTTAAGAATTATTCCATCTGGTTATCCGCTGTCGGATTCGGAAAAAATTTTACTAAAAATCGCTCGCGCTTTATTGCAAGAACCAGAAATAATTATAATCACCGAAGTACTTGATATGATTGGACTCAAGACCCGTCAAAACATATTAAAATTTTTAACTAAAAATCACGATTCAACGGTAATTTATTTTTCAAATCGTCGCGATGATATGCTTGATTTTGATGAATATATTTTTATCGACGAAAATCGCACTCACAACTTTAAATCGATTGAAGATTTAGATAAATTTGAACAAAAAAATGGATAGAAAATTATTTAAAACATTAAATCAAATTAAAATTCCGCAACCGATTGAATCTTTAAAAAAGATTATCGTGATAAGCTTGATTTTGATGATTTTAATTTTAGTCGTAACGCCGTGGAGACAAACAGCCAGCGGTTTTGGTTATGTTATCGCGCTTGATCCAAATAATCGTGCCCAAAATATTAACGCCACGGTTAATGGTCGCGTTAATCAATGGTTCGTCAAAGATGGCTCAAGGGTTAAGGCCGGAGATAAATTAGTTGAAATTGTCGATAATGATCCACAAATTATCGAGCGTCTTAAACTTGAAAAAAGTGCCAAAGAACGCAAATTTGAAGTTGCCAAAATGGCTTCCGACACTTCTAAAATCAACTTCAATCGTCAAGAAGATTTATTTCGTAAAGGGCTTTCTTCGCGAAAAAATGTTGAAGATGCCAAAATCGAATATAAAAAATTATTATCAAATGTTGAACATATTTCGGGCGAAATCGCCGAAGCGTCGATAAAATTATCACGCCAAGAAAGCCAAATGGTGACAGCTCCGCGCGATGGCGTAATTTTAAAGGTTTTGGCGTCGGATAATTCGACCACGGTGAAAATGGGCGATAAAATTGCTACTTTTGCACCAATTTTGCAAGACCCCGCAATTGAACTCTATGTAAGTGGTAATGATATTCCATTAATTTATGCTGGGCGTAAAATTCGCATTCAATTTGAAGGCTGGCCCGCCATTCAATTTAGCGGTTGGCCTGAAATCGCCGTCGGCACTTTTGGTGCCATAGTTTCCGCCGTTGATTCCGCCGTTTCGGAAAATGGCAAATTTCGCATCATTGCCGTTAAAGATCCAAATGAAAAATGGCCCGACACCCGTTTTTTAAATCACGGCGCTAAAGTTTATGGTTGGGTTTTGCTTGATAAAGTAAAATTGGGTTATGAATTTTGGCGACAAATTAACGGCTTCCCGCCTGATTTCAACGAACAAATCATGCCCAAAAATTTTATTACTTATGAAAAATAAACAAAAAAATCTAAGATTTTTTTTAGCAAAAAAAATTTATTACTTTATTTTTTTGGTTTTTTTTTGTAATAATGCTTTTGCTGAAAATTCCCTACAAAATAAAGACTCAAACTCCCCTCTTCTCATTAATAAAATCATTGAATCATCGCAAAAAAATTATCCGCAAATTTTAAATTTTTACGAAAAAGTTGCGAGTAAAGAAGGTAAAATTTTGGAAAGTTTAGGATTTTTTGATGTCAAAATTAAAAACCAATATCAAGATAAAAGTCGAGGCTTTTATGACGGCAAAATTAATGATATTTCACTCGAAAAACAAAATGGTTTTTTCGGTAGTAAAATTTATGGCGGTTATCGTAAATCCTTCGGCACTTTTGCCGATTATGATGGCAATAATTTAACCAATGATGAAGGCGAATATCGAATTGGCGGAAGCTTTTCTTTGCTACGGAATCGTGCGATTGACAGCGGTCGACTCGATTTAATTACCTCGCAACTTGAATTAAAAGAAAGTCAAATTCAACTCGAAAAAATTAAAAATGAAATCGCCCGAGATGCCATTAAAAGCTACTGGAATTGGGTAATTTCTGGTTATATTTATCAAGCTTACGAAAATCTTTATGAGCTCGCCAAAAAACGTGATTCTCAACTTAAAATTCGTCATAAAAATGGCGATATTGCCCAAATTATTTTAACCGAAAATCATCGCAATGTTTTGAGTCGCCAAAGCTTGATGCAAGAAGCTAAAAACAATTTCGATAACAGCACTTTGGCTTTGTCAATGTATTATCGCGGACAAAATGGCGAAATGTTGTTGGCAAAAATTGGCGAATTGCCAAAAATTGATTTTGATTTAGCAAAAAATTTATCGACTAAAATTAATGAAGATATCGCTTCGGGCTTAGAAAATCGCCCCGAATTACGCCTTTTAAAAATTCAAAATGAACAAGAAAATAATAATTTACTTCAAGCTAAAAATTTATATCAACCGAAACTTGACCTACAGTTTGAAGCTTCCAAAGATTTAGGCGACGGCACCAAAACTCGAGCACAATCTAACAATCAAGTAAAACTTGATTTTGAATTACCGCTCCAACAAAATGTCGCCAAAGGAAAAATCGCCAGCACCACTTCTAAAATCAAAGCGATAAAATATGAAGAGCAATTTTTTCGCGATAAAATTAGCACTGAAATTTCACAATTACACAATTCTTTAAAAAATATTTTACAAATCTATGCCAATTATTTGGAAGAATTAAAGCTTTCGCAAATTTTAGAAAAAGCTGAAAAAGAACGTTTTCAAAATGGTCATAGCGATTTCTTTTTGATTAATTTGCGCGAACAAGAAGTCGCCAACGCTAAAATTAATAAACTGCTTTCTATCCTTCGCTATCAATCGATCCAAGCCGATTATAATTTTGCAATTTGGTTAAAAAATTAGATTTATCTTGATGGTTGAAATTTTTCTAAAGCTTTAAAAAAAGGGCTAGCTTGACTTAACTCTTTTAAATCTTTACGCGTTTCCATGGCTTGCAAACTCTGGATATCACCTCTTGGCGATTGAAGAGATTGTAAAGCCGATTCGAAAGCCGACATTTTGCCATAATCATTTAAATTAGAGCGAACTCCGATTCCATCATCTTCTACTAAAGATATTTCATCAGTGCCCCTTCTTATGCGATCCTTAGGTCGATTCACAAAAACTAAATTAGGTGAACCTTTTGAAAAATCACAGCCGATTGATTCTAAGAATTTTTGAGCACTTTCAATTTGAAATGATCTTGATGAAGATTCTTGATCATTTTCTGCTCTTTCAGATTCTTCTCGTTCTAAAATTTTTGAATTTTCTAATACCCCCTTCAATAATTTTTCAAATTCATTATGCCTTAATACATCATGCATTGAAGAGCTTTCAACTGAACTTTCTCTCGATCGCGATGACTGAAATTGAGAGATTAAATTATCAGCTTCTTGTAAAGTCAAATTTCCTCCCCCAAGATTTAAAATACTTACGGGATTATGTTGAGATTCGTGGGTATCTCCATTAGCAAAAGTAATTTGAGCACCAACAATTTGCGATTCATTTTCACTTCTAGAATTTCCATTGTTAATCGTCATTTCTTGACGAGTACTTAAAGCTCCGTTAAAAAAAATATCATTTTCGGCAACAATATTGCGAACCGCTCGCAATTCCATTTCTCTTTCATTTCTTAATCTAATACATTCAATTACAGTCAAACAGGTTACAACTCCGATAATAGCTCCCAGCGACAGACCAGAAATCGTAAATTCATTTAAACCAATATATCTTTTAGCGTTTTCTTTTAAACCTTCTTCTTGGCTTTGCTTTTGTATTTCCTCTATACCTTTCTTAGATAAATCGACAATGACTTTTATCATTCCACCCGCTAAATATCCAACTCCGGCACCAAGGACAGTTGAGGAAATAATTTTAAAAAAATCCCACACCAATTCTTGATATAAATTTTGTGAATTTCTTCTTTGGTTATTTTGATTTTGAATTAAATTTGGATTTTCTTGTGAATTTTCTATTAGCCCTAATTGATACTCTTCTTGAACTTGGACCTCAACATCACTCGATGAAATTTCATTTATCATATTTTATTTCCATTTTCCTATAAATTTTTGTAAAATTGCCAAGCAATAGATACTACTTGCTCTTGGACTTGGAGCTTCTTGTTGCTCAGTTTGTGAATTAGTTTCCGAGATATTTTCGGATGCAAGATTAACATTTCTTGCAAGCACAATTGCTAAATTGTTTACTGAATTTTCATTACCTGGTTCAACATTACTTTCTCTAAATTTTTCTAAAATTGTATCGGCGATAATCGATGGCTTTCTTCTAATGTCAATAAAACTTTCTTGCTGTTGGACTTTCTGCTGAGCAACTTCATCAACCAATTCTTGCATTTGCATTAATTCAATTAATTTTAAAGAATCTTTTTTGGCAAGAACATTTCCAACGCTTGTAATATTTCCAACGACTCTTTTTCTGCCTCTTTCAAATAATGGTTCAACAATTTGAGTTTCAATTACTCCTAATAAAGCTTGTGTTTCTTGAACTCCGAAATCATTGCCAACCTCCCCCATCAAAGCTTGTCTTTCTTCGGTTTCATGTTCTTCATTATAAAAATCTTGCACTTCTTGATCGTTGCGATTTCTGTTAAAAATTCTAGCAATTCCTGCTGGATTATCATGCCCGTCGAGACGATTTCTCATAACCAAAGCTCTACTCTCGACTTCGCTATCAACTATATAATTGATTGCCAATCTCATAGCAATTTGCTCAAAATCACTTGAAGATTCAGCCAAACTGGCGAATCTTGCAATATTTTCTTTAGCCACAATTTTCTTTTGCTTTTTATATGAAGCCTCTAAACATTCCGCAAAACATTCGCCGATCGTGCCGATCGTAGGCACCAAATTTACCAAAATTTTTAAATAATTAAATGCATGATATTTGGGAGTTTTTGGCTCCAGAGCTTTACTTTGTAAGGCTTTAGAGGCAATAAAGAAACTATTAAGATCAGAAACCATTGTTTCGAAATAATTTGAAAGCAAAATATTTTTGTTAATCGCCTTTAATTGTTCTTGATAAAATTTATCTTTTTCGGCATTTCTTTCGGCGATTGGATCGCTTATTTGGCTTGGCGAAATACTGTGATTGCTTGATGAATCACCATCTTCACTTAATGACGCAACCGCTTGTTGCTCTTGACGCTTCGCCAAATACTCATCAAAGGCTTCCATTAACTCATCCATCGTTTTAAATCTGATGACGTTAGCGAACATTTGATCAAGTCTTTGATTTATTTTTACTATATTTTTTTCATTTTTTGCCGTTCTTTTTTTAAGATCTCTTAAATCATCTTTAACTTCTCCAAGATCACCCTCAACTCTTAACATCCTCCCTTTTAATTTCACATTATCATCTTTTAAGCCTTTGATTGATCGTGCTAAAGCATCAATTTCTTCTTGTTTCTCTTTCCGCTGTTCTTCGCTTAAATTTGTAAATTCTTTACAAAAATTTTCCATAAGTCCTTTTTGACGAGCCTCAAGATCTTCCATAAGTCTTTTTTGACGAGCCTCAATATCTTTTGTCATTTTTTTTACTTTATCGCCTTTTACTCTTTTCCCCTTTGCTTCATCACCACCTTTTGCCCCATCTTGCTCTGAATATCCATCCTCTTCTGACGATATTTCCGACTCTTCTTCGTCATAAGATTCCGATTCCGATTCTTCTGTTGCTAATTGTATTTCGATTGGCTCTTGCAATTGCTGTTGCGGTAATGCCATTGGATTTAATAAATTTTCCGCAACGCCTTGTCTTACTTGAGCTTGTTGAATCTCTTGAACTTGTTGAACTTCTTGCAACGCTTCACGCTCTTGATTTTCTTGCATATTTTGTAACATTTGAATATTTTGATTTTCTTGAATATTTTGACGACGCGCCACTTGTCCTTCTGGTTGTGAAAAACCTAAATTCGCCGTCACTATCGCTATTGGCAAGTCGTTGGGAACTATTCTTCTCGCAAAATCTCTTTCAAAAAAAACTCCAGCACCATTAACTCTCGGAGCCAATTCCGCAGTAGGCTCAACCCCAGATCTAGAATTTGGCGATAAAGAATTTGCCTCCAAAGATCTAAAGCTAAAGTTTGGCTCAAAATCTTTTAAAGCCTTTATTTTTTTATATAAAAGATTTATTTCAACAAAATTTGGATCTTGTCGATTTAATGATGTTGTCGCCATTTCAACTTTAGCTCTAGCTAATGTGGGCAATTCTCCTAAGCTTTTAGACAAAATTATTTGCAACTCGGATAATGTTTTTGGATCTCTCTTAATTTTGTAAGATTTAAAACAACGATTGAAAGCTTTGTCTAATTGCGATTCCGCAACGAAAGCTACGGATTCTTGACGAAGAAAATCAGCTTTTATCGTTTCATCAACCTTTTTATCTTCATATATTTTTTTACAATATTGATGAACTTTCTCATATTTTCTTTGGTTAATCGCTAACTCAACAATATTTTTAATATCTTCATCTTTTTTTGCATAATCTGATAAATCTAAAGATTTTTCATAAATTTTTTCATAAATTCGCAACTTTTCACCCCCTTCCAAGGCTTGAAGGGCAAGATTCATTCTTAAATCGGAAATTTCTGATTGTAATATAAATTCTGGATTTCTATCTCTCATGAAAAATATTAAAAATTTAACTAATATTAGTAGTAAACCTTTAATAATTATTTCATTGGTAAATAAAGTAAATTTTTTTCCTATTTATTTTTATAAATTTTATAAATTGTTATATTTTTGAACTATGGCTAGTAATTAGTAAATTATTTTATGTTATTGCGGGAATTAGGCTGAGAGTCTTTCTGGTTTCTTGTTTGTGTAGGCACTAATAAAGAATTTTCTTAAAGAACTTTAATTTAATTTATAAAAATTTAGCGCAATTCTCAATCGATTTGGCAAAAAATGAACTTCTAGTTTCGTTGCGATTCAACAAAAATTTGTCTAATTTTCTTAGTAATTTTTCATCAATCGTAATATTAATTCGCGTCGCTTTGGATTTGATTTTCACCGCCACCATCACAAAAATTTCGGCTTTTTTATATTTCTTTTTTATCTCATCGAGAGTTTTAGCGCGTGGCAGCTCCTCACCATCTTTAAGCATGCCATCAATATGGAATTGCAAGGCTTCTTGCGCCATTTCTTCGGCTTCTTCTAAATTTTTTCCAACACTTACGCAACCCAAAAAATCGGGAAAAATTACGCCAAATTGTTTGGCATTTTCTTTGTCAATTACCGCGATGTATTTTTTTATATTTTCACTCATTTTTAATTTTGATTTTTGCTTGTTTTAAAACGCTTTTTAAAGTGCCAATCGGCAAATTTTTTGGATGAGGTAAAGTCACCCTGCCCTTAATTTCATCATGTTTAAGTTGAAAATGCGATCCTTTAATAGCAACCAAATTCCAACCATGAAATTTCAATAACTTCATCAACTCTTTTGAGTTTTGAAGTTTTTTTAAATTAGTCATGTTATTTAAATATTTTATAATTACGGTTGCTTTATACGCATCATACACACTACTTTTTAATTGCAAACATTTTTTTTCAAATTTTTATTGTCTTTATTAAAAAATTAATGGTAAAATTATCGAATAAATTTATTGATAACAAAACTGATAAAATCAAACATGACCTACACAATTCAAGGCAAAAATAATGTTTACGAAATCGTAATTGGATGCGAAATTCACGCCCAAATCGCCTCCAAATCAAAATTATTTTCGCGCAGTTCAACCACTTTTGGTTCCGATGCCAATTCGCAAGTTTCTTTGGTCGATTGCGCCTTACCTGGTATGCTTCCAACCATCAATGAAGAATGTATAAAACAAGCGGTAAAAACTGGGCTTGGAATTAACGCTAAAATTAATTTGGTGTCAATTTTTGATCGCAAAAATTATTTTTATCCCGATTTACCGCAAGGCTATCAAATTTCGCAATTTTCCGATCCAATTGTTTCCGAAGGTGCCGTCGAAATTACTTTAGAAAATGGTGATAAAAAAATCATTAATGTTGAACGTATTCACATCGAACAAGATGCCGGAAAATCAGTTCACGATCAACATCCGCAATTTTCTTTGATCGATTTGAACCGCTCAGGCATTGCCTTGATGGAAATTGTTTCCAAGCCCGACATGAATTCGCCTTTTGAAGCTTCGGAATATGTCAGAACCATCCGTTCAATTGTCCGTTCACTCGGCACTTGCGACGGCGATATGGAAAAAGGCAATTTGCGTTGCGACGCCAATGTTTCGGTGCGAAAAATTGGCGAGAAAAAACTCGGCACACGTTGCGAAATTAAAAATTTAAATTCGATGCGAAATATCTCGCGCGCCATTGAATTTGAGGCGAAGCGACAAGTCGAAATTTTAGAAAATGGTGGCGAAATTAATCAAGAAACTCGTTTATTCGATGCCCTAAATGGCGAAACGCGCACCATGCGCTCTAAAGAAGACGCCATGGATTATCGCTATTTTCCCGATCCCGATTTGCCGAAATTAATTCTTACGCAAGAATATGTCGATAACATCAAAAAATCTTTGCCCGAACTTCCGCAAGCCAAGAGAGAGCGCTATATTCGTGATTTAAAAATTTCCGAATATGATGCCGGAGTCTTAACCGCCGATGATGAAATCGCTAATTATTTTGAACAATTAATTCAAAAACACGATGCCAAATTATGCACGACTTGGCTTACGGTAGAGCTGTTCGGACGCATGAACAAACTTGGCGTTAAATTTGAAGATTTAAAAATTTCTGCACAAAATTTAAGCGAATTACTCGACTTAATTAAAAGCGGAGAAATTTCGGGAAAAATCGCCAAAGATGTTTTGGATGTAATGTTTGAAAGTGGCGAGAGAGCTCACAAAATCGTTGAAAGCAAAGGCTTAAAACAAGTTTCCGATCTTGGTGCTTTGGAAAAAATTGTCGATGAAGTTATTCAAAATAATGCAGAAAATTTCGCCAAATTGCAAGCGGGCGACGAAAAATTGCTCGGATTTTTTGTTGGACAAATCATGAAAGCAAGTAAGGGGCAAGCCAATCCGCAACTTGCTAACCAAATCTTAAAAAAGAGATTGGAAAATTAAAACGAAATCAATTTTAACCAATTATTCAATTCCCCTTGCCCTTCTCATCTTGGCAAGATTTTTTTGCCTCTCTTCTTCCTGTTTTTGAATGGCAATTTCTAGTTCTAAAGCATCAACCACTTCATAAAATTGCTTGATGGCAATTTCATTATCGATAATTTTACCACTTTCTTTAGCGTGATTAAATATTTCTTCAATAATCGCAACATCTTCAAATGATGATGAGAGTAGCCTTAGAAGCGGTCTGTAATTTGACAAATCAAAATTCGCCACCATGGAATTACTGCCAAATTTTAATAAAAATTTTCTATTATCATTTTTGAAATAATTAATCATTCGCAATTCTTCATCATCTAGCTTCAAAAAATCTTTTACATCATTATTCATGTCGAAATCCGATAAAATAAATTTCGAAGAAACTTTTTGAGAAATTAGAGATAATAAATTTTTATTCTCCTCTCCGCAATCTTCAGCATCAAAGGAAAAAATTACTACACAATTTTTTAATCTAAGTCTGTCAAGCAAATGCACAATTTTATCGATAAAAATTTCATTATTCAATAATTGTATAGGATTTTTGAAAACAATTATTGATGGAGATTCTTGATTAAGCATGTCCTCAATTTTATAAAGCATGTAATATAAAATTGGTGCCACAATAAAATCCTTATCGGCATATTCGGTTAAATCGAAGCCCATTATGCGATCCGCCCAGTTGATTTCCCTATCGTGATCGAATATTTTAACCAAACCACTCTCTTCCCAAAAATTTAAAATTTCGTAGATTTTTTTGGTTTCTTCATTGTTAAATAATTTTATTGCCTCGGAAAATTTTTCGCATTTATTGATTAAAATTTTATCAACAATTTTTGCGATATTTTGAATTTCATTTTCAGGAATTTCGCTTTTGTAAGGAGATAAAAGAGAGTAAAAAAATTCATTCAAAAATTTACGAAAATTTGGATTAGTATTTAACTCCAAAAGATTCATTTTTAGACAATTTTTATCTTCGGGATTCGTATATGATAAATCATAATAAAAACCGCCCAACATATTGATAAAATTTCTAGCTTTATTATCAAAATCAAAATAATAAATTTTAGCTTTAAACCTGCGGGATTGAGCCAAAATAAAATTTAGCAAAACAGTTTTGCCACTCGATTTTTTGCCAAAAAACATGCTATGACCCTGATCGCCATCATGAAAATTAAAGAAATAAGGCGTGTTAGTTATAGTTTTAAATGTTGTCACCGCTGGACCCCAAAAATTTCCACCAATAGCTCCCGAAGCAAAGCTATAAAGCGATGCAAAACCAGCAAGCCTATATGAATTTATAACTTTTTGTCGTTTTAAAAAACGAAAATTTGCTGGCAATTGTGCCCAAAAACAATCTTCCATAAAAACATCTTCGCGCACCATCACAATTCCCAAATCTTGGAATTTTTCACTAACTAAATGCACATCCTTTTCTAATTCTTCGCGGGTTTTACTAATAATCATAAAAGTAGTTTGAAGCTTGCCATAATCGGTTGCAGTTCCGTCAATACTTTCGAAAAAATTAGTAAGACCAATAATATCTCTAAAATCTTTATCATTACTTATTCTCAGCATTCTATCTTGATATTTAGCACCTTCTAAATCAGCTTCGCTGTAAGAAAAATCAAATGATTGCGAAATTACAAATTCAAAAGGAATTTGCAAAACCCTATCAAGCAATTCAATGCTAATTTCCAAATATTCTTTGAGAGATAAAATTGCCGAAAAATGTTTATCCCCCTCGGAGACCACTTGAATTTCATTATTTCCAAAAGCAATTCTATTATTTGTTAATTCGCTAGAAATATCGATGGCTGAAAGCGGATAATGTTTTTCTCGAAGATTGCAAATCTTTCCCAAAAAACGCATTTGTTCGGAATATAAAGCACCTTCCCACTCTTTAACCTCAAGCATGTTGGCACCATAATCAGAAATCGCCGCTAAAATTCCCGAAGTTACATTTGTTAAAGATTTTAAAGATTTTTCAAGAAAATTTTCGTGCAATTTTCTTGTTCTAATTTTTGAAAAAGAACCCACTAAAGAATTTAAATTTGTAATTGAAGTATCAAGTCCCTCAATAATAACGGTGATGTAAAGTTCGTTAACATAATCATTTTGGAGATTATTTATTTCTTCCCAAGTTTCATTGATTTTGTGCGAAAAATAATCACCAAATTCACCCTCGGGAGAAATATTTTTTTTACGTCTAATTGTGTTAAACCACAAAGCAAAGTTAGTTTGCTTAATATTGTCGCGAATCGCGTCCCGAACGGCTTCACGCAGTGGGATTAATTCGGCATAAACGGAAGTATTGCTAAATCCCGAAACACGAATTATTTGCATTAATTCGCCATTTTTAGTTAAAATAGTTTTTTTATCATAATGAATTGCGTAAGGAACAAAATCTTCATCGGTGCCCTTTGCTAAAACGGATTTTTTTTCTTCTTTTTTGGTAAAATAATTTACCGCAAATTCCAATACAGGTTTCATTTTTGATAATTTTTATTTATTAAAAATAGTTTTTTAATAAGTTTTACTTATAAAATAATTTATCTTTTATCGATCGAAACAAATTCTCTCTTAATGCTTCCTGTATATAATTGACGCGGTCTGCCAATTTTAAAAGCTGGATCTTCAATCATTTCTTTCCATTGCGAAATCCAGCCCGCCGAACGTGCAATCGCAAAAATCACAGTGAATAAATTACTCGGAATTCCTAAAGCTTTATAAATAATTCCTGAATAAAAATCGACATTTGGGAAAAGTTTTCGTGAGACAAAATATTCATCATTTAGAGCGATTTTTTCAAGTTCAATCGCAATATCAAGAAGCGGATCTTTAATGCCGAGCTCGCCCAAAACCTCATCGCACGCCTTCTTCAAAACCGAAGCGCGCGGATCATAATTTTTGTAAACACGATGCCCAAATCCCATCAAGCGGAATGGATCATTTTTATCTTTGGCACGTTTAATAAATTCAGGAATTCTCTCGAGCGTTCTAATTTCTTGAAGCATTTCAATCACCTCTTCATTGGCTCCGCCGTGAGCTGGACCCCAAAGCGAAGAAATGCCGGCACCGATGCAAGCGAAAGGATTTGCACCCGACGAACCCGCCAAACGCACGGTTGAAGTTGAGGCATTTTGTTCGTGATCGGCGTGCAAAACGAAAATCATTTCCATAGCTTTAGCAATTGTTGGACTTACCTTGTAATTTTCCGTCGGTTTTTCGAACAACATTTGTAAAAAATTTTCAGCAAAACCAAGATCATGTTTTGGATAAATAATCGGCTCCCCGATTGAATATTTATAAGCCATTCCCGCCAAAGTTGGCATTTTAGCGATGATTTTATAAACGACATCTAAACGCCCTTCGGGACTTGTCAAATCCATGGTTTCGTGATAAAAAGCCGACAAAGAAGCCACCGCTCCGACCATAATCGCCATCGGATGTGCCTTACGCGGAAAGCCTCGTAGCAAAATATTGATTTGATCATGAACCAACATGTTGCTTTTAATATTTTTACTAAAATCTTGATATTGATTTTGATTCGGCAATTCGTGATTTAACAACAAATACGCCACTTCTAAATATTCGGTTTTCTTTGCCAAATCTTCAATTGAATAACCGCCGTGAGCCAAGACGCCCTTATCGCCATCGATGTATGTAATTTTTGATTCGCATGATGCGGTTGACAAAAATCCCGGATCATAAGTGAACATTCCGCTTTCTTTGTAAAGCGTTGAAATGTCGATAACATCTTGCCCAATTGAAGCTTTTTTAATTGGAAGATTTATCTCTTTGCCATTTGGGAGAGTAAGCTTGGCGAAATCTGACATAATAATTTTAAATTTGAGATTTGAGGTATTTTATACTACAAAATAAAACTAAATTTCATCACTTGCAACAACTCGTTATGAAAATTTGAAAATTTATTTTTGAACTTAAATTTGTAGAAATCGTTAAGAATTTGGTAAATTTTTTTTCGCGTTAAAATCTAATTTGAAGATTTAATTTTATATAAAGTTTGCCGTCATTTTTATAAATATATCCATAATCGTGCCTAGAACTACTTGGCGTATCAAACTTTGTGTTGTTATACAAATAATCGGCTAAAATTTTTTTATCCAAAACGCTAAAACAACCTATTTCACCATTATTTTTTACAACAATATAACCATCGGCGCTATAAAAACCATCCCAAGTTTTTGTTGGCACCATGCCCAAAGCTATGCTCAACAAAAAAGATTTAACTTTAAATGTAAATTCTTCATGAGAAAGACTTAAAAAAGAACCCGATAATAATTCTGAAACTTCATTTATTTTTCTGCCTTTACCAGAATAAAAATTTAACAAAAATATTGATAATATTTCGGGCAATAGCGTATCAACTAATCTAAGATTTTTATTAAAAGTTGAATTATCCATTTCTTTAAATTTAATCGAGGCTTTTTTTTGAATTAAATATAAAATTCTATCTCTAATTTTGCTTTTTGTTTCAATATTGTTAACCTCCTCAATATTGCCATTATAGCCCTCAATTTCATAAACAAAATTTGTTGCCATTGAAGAGTTAAGCAAAGTAGGTGAATTTCCCATATAGGATTTTATATTAAAGCCTAATTCTTTATTTAATAATTTATCATCTTTCATAACCAATGTTATATCAGATTTATCATAGCTTGACCCTATTTTTATTTCGTTCGAATTTATTATCTTAAAAATATCATCGACTTTTTTAATTAAAAACGACGATCCTGATTCATTTTTTAAAGAATCAAAAATAATAGGTATAAATGGTTTAATTTTTTCCACTTCAATTTCAATTATTTTGTCGTCAATTTTTTTTATAATTTTATTATCGTTTATTATATAAGAAGCACTGGAAACCTCTTTTCTTAAAATTTTTATTACTTCATAAAAAGATTCTAGTTTATTTAATTTATCATCGAGTAAAAAAATTTTTTTATCGGATAAAATTTTAATAAATACATAAAATTCACTCCATTCACCTTTGTTAAATTTTTTGCTCATTTCTTGCCCATTCATTGTAATGTTGAAACAAAGTGTGATCATCTTTGTTTTTTTGTATGGGGTTTTTTAATTCAATATATTTAATCGTAGCGCTTGCGACCTCTTGAATAGCATGAACCGCAACTGAGTTTCCAAGTTGTTTCATTGCTTGAATTTCCGAAACTGGAAAAATAAAATTATCCGGAAATCCCTGCATCAATTTTCCCTCTCTTGAACTTACTCTTTTTATTTGATTATCAACTTTATAAAATTCCCAATTTCTTCTGTCGCCTATTTTACTTCCCCTTCCACCAACTCTTAGAGTAAAACCTACTTCTTTTTCGCATTTTCCATTAAACACATCTGACATCGTAAATTTTAATGGCATTTTTTGGGGAAATTCAAAATTACTTTTTTCTGTAATTTCATCTCTAAAACCAATCATGAAAATTCTTGGTCTATGCTGCGGAAGCCCATAATCAGAAGCTTTGACTAGCTTATAATGAAATGAATATCCCAAATCTTCAATTGTAGTTTTAATAATTTTAAAAGTTCTGCCTTCGTCGTGTTTTTCTAAATTTCTAACATTTTCAAGAAAAAAAGCTTTTGGTCTTTTTGCTTTTAATATTCTAACAATTTCAAAAAACATGTTGCCTCTATTTTCCTTTTTTTCAGCAAAACCATTTTTAAATCCAATTTGTGAAAATGGTTGACATGGGAATCCCGCACACAAAATATCAAAATCTGGAATTTCTAATTCGTTAACTTGCTGAATATCGCCAGAAAAATTTTTATTTATAAATAAATTTGGTGAAATTTTAAATAAATTATTTTCATATGTGGTTCGTGCAAATTTATCTATTTCGGAAGCAAAAACACATTCACAACCCAAATTATGAAAAGCAATATGAAACCCACCTATTCCTGCAAATAAATCGATGAATTTAAGATTTTTTTTTATCATATTTTATCAATAAAAGAATTAATTTTAATGGAATTAATTAATATCATTTTCAATTAAAAATGTAGCACTTGCTAATGTTATAATAGATATTTAATTTTATAATTTAAGTAAAAAATTAATTTAATTTTTTACATAGAATTATAACAATTATTCTTTAAAATTATAGAAAAATATTGAAGAGAAAAATTACTTTAATAAAAAATCTAACAACAAATTTAATGAATGAAAATTTGAATTTATCCAATATTTTACCAATAAAAAATAAACCAATTTCGACAACAAAAATTGTGGTGGCGATGTCGGGAGGCGTTGATTCATCTGTGGTGGCGTGTATGTTGCACGAGGCGGGCTATCAAGTAATTGGCATTACTTTGCAACTTTATGATATTGGCGAAGCCTTGAAAAAAAAGAATGCGTGTTGTGCCGGCGTCGATATTTACGATGCCAAAAAAGTTGCCGAAAAATTTGGTTTTCCGCATTATGTTTTGAATTATCAAAATGCCTTTCAAGAGGCAGTAATCGATGATTTCGCCGATTCATATTTGCGTGGCGAAACCCCGATTCCTTGCGTAAAATGCAATCAAACTGTCAAATTTGGCGATTTATTGCAAGTGGCACGCGATCTTGGCGCAGATGGCATGGCGACGGGTCATTATGTACAAAAAATTATTAATTCCAAAGACAAATCCGAACTCCATAAGGCCGTTGATAATGGCAAGGATCAAAGTTATTTTTTATTCGCCACCACTCAAGAACAGCTTGATTTTTTACATTTTCCACTCGGCGGATTTACCAAAGAACACACGCGAAAATTGGCGGAAAAATTTGGGCTCGAAGTCGCCAATAAACCCGATTCGCAAGATATTTGCTTCGTGCCAAGTGGCGATTATGCTTCGGTAATAAAAAAGCACCGTCCCAATGCTTTCAAGGCGGGAGAGCTTATTCATGTTGAGACAAAAAAAGTTTTGGGAACGCATGAAGGCATTATAAATTTTACTTTGGGACAACGCCGTGGATTAGGAATCGCCTACCCTCACCCACTTTATGTCATTAAAATCGATCCGCAAAATAATCAAGTTTTTGTCGGCGAAGAACATTTTTTAGATCAACAAATTTTTACCATTCGCGATTGCAATTGGCTTATCGATTTACCCAAAATTGGTGAGAAATTTGAAGCCGAAATTCGTATTCGCTCAAGCGCCAAAGAACATCCTGCAACAATTGAAATTTTGGAAAAAAATCATGCCAAAATTACCATGAAATCGATGACGCGCGCCATCACGCCAGGGCAGGCAGGAGTAGTTTATTTCAATGATCGCGTTGCTGGTGGCGGATGGATTGAGAAGATGGATTAAAAAAATTTAACACTTAAAATCAAACCCCAAAATTATGCAAAAAGATTTTGAAAAATGGAATCGATTAAAACAAAAAATCGATTCAATTAATAAACAAATTATTTATAAAGATAGAGATGTTTGGTGGTGCAGTATCGGCATCAATATTGGGCATGAAGAAAATGGAAAAAATGATTTTTTTACGCGACCAATTTTGATTTTACGAAAATTTAATAAACAAATATTTCTTGGAGTGCCTCTTACAACTAAATGCAAAGAAAATAAATTTTATTTTAAAATTAATTTTAAAGATAAAGAACAATCCGCGATGCTTTCGCAAATTAGAGTTTTTGAAAGTAAAAGATTAAGAAAAAGAATGGGAGAGCTTCCAAGTAATCAATTTTTGGCGATTAAAAACGCCATTTCTGAAATCGTGATTTTCGGGAAATAATTTTGTGAATTTTTAGTGATTTAGTCAGCTCTTCATAATTTTATTTTACAATTAAATCATGAAGAGCTTCGGTGGCTAGTGCCAATTTGTGTAAGTAAATTTAGTTAATTATTTTTTTTTGTCAAACAATTTATTTTTATATGCTTATAACCTTGATAAGTGAATGTGAAAAGAAGGCTTTACTTAGAACAAGAAGAGTTCTTGATGCTTTTGCTAATCGCATCGGCGAAAGAACTTGGCAAACTATTATCACTGAAGAAGGCTTAATTACTGTTAAAAATTTATTAAAAAAATCCGCCACCAAAAGCACCGCCGTTTCTTGTCATTGGCATCGCTCTAGAAGTCGAAGTGAATTATTATGGATCGTTGGTAATCGTGATAAATTCAATGATGAAGGTTGCGTTGCGGTGAATTGGACGGATTCAAATCAATTAAAAAATGAATGGCAAAATGATTGGAAATATCTTCCCACTATAAAATCATTATCGGCATTATCCGCCTTACTCCACGATTGGGGAAAAGCTTCGGAAATTTTTCAAAAAAAACTTAAAACCAATTCAAAAAAAATAATCGATCCACTGCGTCATGAATTTGTTTCGGCAATTTTATTTTCAATCTTCGTCAAGCAATCTGGCAATTGCGACGTGGATTGGTTGACAAAAATGTCCAGCGGTGAAATTAATGAAAATGAACTGAAAAAATTTGTTTCGCAAAAAAATTTTAATGCCGTTGGAAATAATATTTTTGAAGGATTGCCAACCATTGCAAATCTAGTGCTGTGGCTTATTTTATCGCATCATAAATTACCCAATTTAAAAGAGAAAAATCAAAGATTAGCTTTTGAAGATAGCGAAAAAAATTATTCTTTCTCGGCAATTCTAAAAATTATAAAATCATCTTGGGGCTATGAGAATGTTAGCGAAATAGCTCTTGATGAATGTTTTAATTTTTCCAAAGGATTACTTACCAATTCTAGCGAATGGTTGAAGCAAATTAAAAAATGGAGTGCAAAAATTTTACAAGAAGAACAAAAAATTATCGAACAATTTAATAATAATTCAATTCGTTTAAGCCTTTATTTATCAAGGCTTTGCTTGATGTTGGGCGATCATTTTTATTCTTCTTTGGAAAAAAATAATGATTGGAAAAGTGAAGTTGAATTATTCGCCAATACCGATAAAAAAACCAAATCTTTAAAACAAAAACTTGATGAACATTTGGTTGAAGTTTGTAAAAATTCTTTAAATATTGCTCAAACTCTAAGCCATTTTAGCGATCGCATGGATTATGCTTACGACTTAAAAAAATTACAAAGAAAAAGCCCAAAAGGCTTTGAGTGGCAGGATAAAGCCGTTGATAAAATCATCAATTTTAAAACATCGCTTAAAAATTCTAGCAACGAAAATTGTGGAAATTTTATAATCAATATTGCCAGCACGGGTTGCGGGAAAACCATCGCCAATGCCAAAATCGCTCAAGCACTCTCGCAAAATCATGATAATTTGCGATTTATTTTGGCTCTCGGACTTCGAACTTTAACTTTGCAAACCGGAGATGTTTACAAAAATCAACTCAATTTATCAAGCGATGAAATCGCTATTTTAATAGGCTCGAAGGCAATTCAAGAATTGCACGAAAATAATAAAAATGTAGATGATATTTTGACAAATGAAGAATTCGGCTCTGAATCTATTGAGTCGTTAATTGATGAAGAATTAGATTCTTCGCAAGAATTAAATTTAGATTTTTTGGATGCGGTAATTCCGAAAAATCATCCGCAAAAAAATAAATTGAAATCTTTTTTATACAAGCCAGTTCTAGTTTGCACCATTGACCACATTATGTCGGCGACCGAAACTACTAAAGGCGGAAAATATATTCTTCCCGCTCTTCGATTACTTTCTTCGGATTTAATAATTGATGAAATTGATGATTTTAACAACATTGATTTAATCGCCATTTCGCGTTTAATTCATTTGTCGGCAATGTTTGGTAGAAATGTTATGATTTCTTCGGCAACTATAACGCCATCAATTGCCGAAGGGCTTTTTAATGTTTATCAAGAAGGCTTCAAAATTCATGCAAATTTTCGTGAAAAAACTCAAGCGGTTTCTTGCGTCATAATTGACGAATTTAATAGCGAAATTGAATTATTTTCTAAATCAAATTCTCAAGAAAATATTAATTTATTTAAAGATTTTTACACAAAATTTATCAACAAAAGAATTGCTAACATTAATCAACAAACTATTCGTCGTAAAGGCTTTATTGTCGATTGCAAAGCCTTAAATAATGATGATAAAAAAGATGAAAAATATTTTGAAAAAATTAAAGAAACCGCAATTGAACTTCATCAAAAACATCATTTTTTTCACCAAAAATTGCAGAAAAAAATTTCATTTGGCGTGATTAGAATTGCCAATATCAACCCTTGCATTAAATTAGCAATTCACTTGCTCAAAACTAATTTACCCGACAATTTTTCAATCAAAATAATGCCTTATCACAGCAGGCAAATCATGCTTCTAAGGCAAGATCAAGAAAAACATTTAGATAAAATATTATGCCGAAAAGAGCAAAATAATCAAGAGCCTCAAGTCTTTGAAGATTGCGTAATCAAACAACATCTTCAAGACACCTCGCAGGAAAATATTTTATTTATTTTAATCGCAACCCCGGTTGAAGAAATTGGTCGTGATCACGATTTTGATTGGGCAATTATTGAGCCATCTTCTTTTCGTTCAATAATTCAATTAGCGGGAAGAGTAAAAAGGCATCGCAACCATGTCGTTCTTGAGCCAAATGTGGCAATTATGCAATATAATTTGAAAGGTTTAGAAGATAATAATTACGCAGTTTTTTGTCGCCCTGGATTTGAAAAAGATGGCAAAAAATTTAAGCTCGAAACTCATGATTTAATAAAATTAATTGATGAAGAATCGCTTAAAAATTCTATAAATTCAATTCCAAGAATTATTGAAAATAAACAGCTTGAGCCCAATAAAAATCTTATTGATCTCGAACATTTTGCTTTGCGCGAATCTCTCACCAATTACGAAAAAAATGGACCAAATAATTTACAATCTTGGCTAAATCAATTTTGGTATTTAACCGCTCTGCCCCAGCAATTCAATCGTTTTCGTCAAGATATTTCTAGCGATGAGGATGATAAAATTTATTTAATCTACGAAGATGGTGACTTAAAATTCAAAAAGCGTAATGAAGATGGCGAATTTAAAATCATAGAAAATAAATTAAAAATTTCTGTATCGGATCTTGATTTAGAAAAATACAAATCAAGAATTTGGCTTAAAAGAAATTATCAAAAATTACTTGAAAAAATATATAGTAATCACGAGAATCTCACAGAAGATTTAGAAAATATCAAAACCAATAATTCTAAAAGATATGGCGAAATTTGCCTTGGAAAGTTTAATGAAAACGACGACAAAGGCTGGATTTACAGCGATTTCTACGGTTTACGAAAAAAATAAATTTTGATTTTAAAATTAAAACTAATCTGTAAAATTATAATCGATAAAAACCCTTAAACCTAAAATTTAAACCAAAAAATTTATGAAAAACCCAAAAGAATTATCAAAAATATCAATTTTTAAAGGCAAAAAAATCCGCAAAACTCTTCATAAAAATGAGTGGTTTTTTTCTATTATTGATGTTGTAAGCGCATTAACGGAAAGCTTAAACCCTAGAGATTATTGGTTTAAAATGAAAATTAGAATGAGCGAAGAAGAATCCTCTCAGTTGTCGACAATTTGTCGACAACTGAAATTGGAATCATCGGATGGTAAATTTTATGAAACCGATTGCGCCAACACCGAAGGCATTTTTCGTATCATTCAATCAATTCCATCGCCAAAAGCCGAGCCATTCAAACGCTGGTTGGCAAAAGTTGGTTATGAAAGAATTCAAGAAATTGAAGACCCCGAACTCGCCACCAAAAGAACGCGCGCCCTTTACAAACTCAAGGGATATTCCGATGATTGGATTGAAAAAAGAATGCGTGGCATTGCAATTCGCGAAGAACTAACCGATGAGTGGAAAAATCGTGGAGCGGATGAGCAAAGAGATTACGAAATTTTAACCGCCGAAATTTCTAAGGCGACCTTTGGAATAACTCCGAGTGAATATAAAAAAATTAAAGGCTTAAAACGAGAAAATCTTCGTGATCACATGAATGATTTTGAGTTGATTTTTACCATGCTTGGCGAAAAATCAACCACCGAAATTCACAAAACTGAAAATTCTTACGGCAAAGAAAAACTCAAAAAAGATGCGAGTCGCGGAGGCAGAATTGCCGGCGTTGCTCGAACAGAATTAGAAAAAGAAATTGGCAGAAAAATTGTTTCCAAGAAAAATTTTTTGACTAGGAAAAAAACAACCAAAATCAATAAGGGAGAGTAAAGTAAATGGATAGTGCAACAATTATTAATCAGGTTCTTGAAGTTCT
>SYAR01000008.1 GCA_005787525.1 Rickettsiales bacterium | reverse complement strand
ATAAAAACTGATGATTAAACAAAATTTTAATCAAAAATCTGAACTTAAAAAATTATTCTAAAGGAATATTTTTTTTTTAAAAGAATTTTATTAACAATTTTATAAAATTTTTTTAAAAAAAAATTAAAGAACCCTTACATTAATTAACATAAGGGTTCTTTAAAAAGAAACTATTTAACAGAATCTTTCAATGCTTTACCAGCAGAGAATTTAACTCTCTTAGATGGTTTAATGGTAATTTCTTTACCAGTTTGTGGGTTACGACCTTTTCTTGCGGCAGTTTTAACAACTTTGAAAGTTCCAAAGCCAATCAAGGTAACAGAGTCGCCTTTTTTTAAAGCTTTACCAACTGTTTTTAAGAAAGCTTCAACAGAAGCGCCTGAATCTTTTTGTGAAAGTCCAGTGTGATTAGCGATTTCTTTAATTAAGTCTGTTTTGTGCATAAAATTGATCTTTATGATTAATATTAATTTTTTGACCCGTCTTATACCAGCGTTCACTAGAAACAAAACAAGTCATGGTTAATAAAATTATACAGCAAATTTTTTTAAGCAAGCATTTATTTATATTTTTTGTAAATTTTTTAGTTTACGCAATCAATCAATTATTACTTTGAAGTAAAAATTTTTTGGTTGGTGACTACAAAATCAAGGGCTAGATCGGTTTTTAGGGTTGGCAAAGGTTGTCTTGAGTGTTGGAAGTTAAAAGCGATGCCAAAAGTTTTCAAATTGGGATTTTTGCTTTTTAAATCTTTAATTGTGTTGTCATAGAAGCCTCCACCCATACCTAGTCTTTGCAGATTATTATCAAAAGCTAATAAAGGCACGAGTAAATAATTGGGAATTAATATTTCTCCGTTTAATGGTTCGAGTATTTTTGGAAAGCTTGTATTGCTTACAAAATCAAGCTTTTGCCGATTGTAAATAAATTTTAAAACTTTGCTATTTTCAACAATTTTTGGATAGCAAATTCGACAATTATTTTTTGTTAAAAATTCTTCAATATATTCTGGAGAAGCTTCGAATTTAGTTGGAATATATGATCCGAAAATTTTATTTTTGCAATCAAAATTATTTTTTGATATAAAATTTATAAAATTATCGGCAATTAATTTTGAGAGCGAGTCCTTTGTTTCCCCACTTATAGAGCTTCTTTTTTCATGAAAAATTTTTCTTAATTGTTGTTTTTTTTCAATTATTTCTTTCACAAATTTTCAATTTTTTTGATGATTTTTTGCACATAATTTGTAATGTTTTCCATCTGCTCGCTCAGGGCTTCGTAAAGATCATCTTCGCTATATAATTGTTGTTTTAATTCGCCCGACATTTGATCGGTTTTATCTTGCAATTCTTGCTCAAGCATTAAGCCAGCGATTACCAATAAATGATTATCGCTGATATCTTCGATATTTTCTTGAAGCTCTCTAACCCTTGTGTCGAGTCGATCGGCAAATTCTAAAAGATTATCGCTTTCATCGGGGCGACAATTTAATTTATATTTATTTTTGCCAATGCGAACTTCGATAATCATGATTTGGAAATTATGTCTTCGATTAAAGTTAATTTATTGCCGACGGATTCAAGTAAATCCTTGGTTTGAGAAACAAATTTAGTTTTTTTGTCGATATTTCCAATTGATTTACTATGCAATAATTCATTTTCTTTACACACTTCACCGAAGCTTTGCTGTAAGTTGTTTATCTCATTTGATAAATTTTCAATTTGTAATTTTTGTTGATGAATTTTCATTTCAGCTTCTTCAAAATTTTCTTGCGAATTAGCAAAATTATTTTCGTTTTTATTTTATTCTAATTTATTTTTAATAATTTTTTCAAGATTGTTCAAGGCAGATGAGAGTTGCTGTCTTGAACTATTAAATTTTGCTTTTGCTGTTGAATTTTGCATAAATTAACTGCGATAATCTTTGTTAATTTTAATATATTCTTCGTTCAAATCGCAAGTCCAAACAATGGCGTTGGAGGCTCCAATTCCTAGGTTAACCGAGATTACTACTTCGGAATTTTTCAAATATTCATGCACGATTTTTTCAACATAATCGGGATGTTTAGCGCCGTCTTTGGTCAAAGGATGTTCGCCAATTTTTACGATTAATTTTTGTGGCGAAGTTTCTTTGCAAGATTTGCCAACCGCCATGACAATGCGTCCCCAATTCGGGTCACAGCCAGCAATTGCGGTTTTTACCAAAGGTGAATTGGCGATCGACATCGCCACTTCCTTGGCTTGTTGCTCGCTTTGAGCACCTTCGACAATAATTTCGATAAGTTTTTTGGCGCCTTCGCCGTCAACCACAATCATTTTGGCGAGTTCGAGACTAAGTTCGTTTAATTTTTCTTTAAATTCATGTAAATTTTTATCATGAGAATCAGTGATTTCGTGATGATCGACGCTTTTATCGGCGAAAATTAAAACGGTGTCGTTGGTGGATTGGTCGGAGTCGACAGTGATTGAGTTAAAACTTTTTTCTACCGCTTCGAGCAAAATTTGTTGCAAAGTATTTTTCGAAATATTGGCGTTGGTAAAAATATAACCAAGCATTGTCGCCATATCTGGCGCAATCATTCCCGAACCTTTGGCAAAGCCGATCAACTCAATAGTTTTGCCAAGAATTTGGCAAGTTTTTTTTACGAGTTTTGGTTTGGTGTCGGTGGTCATGATACTTTGCGAAGCATTTTCCCAAGCACTTTCGTGATTAGAAAATTTTTCAATCATTTTCGGAATAGCGTTGGTGATTTTGGTGTAATCTAAAATTTCGCCAATCACTCCCGTTGAAGAAATAAAAACCTCTTCGGGGTGGCATTTTAATTGATTGGCGACGGCATTGGCGGTTTGAATTACAGTTTCATCGCCCTTAGAGCCGGTAAAAGCGTTGGCGTTGCCAGCATTAACGATTAAAGCTTTGGCATTAAAATTTTTAATATTTTTTTTGCACCAAACAACAGGCGAGGCGGGCATGGAAGAGCTAGTGAAAACGCCGGCGACATTGGCTAAATTTTCAAATTTAATCAATAATAAATCGTCGCGATTTTTGTATTTTATACCGCAATTTATGGTGCTGATGTGAATGTTTTTAAGCATGAAAAAATTTTTAAAATTTGTAATTTTTTTAAGATTTAATGGCTTTGGAAAATTGTGCAACTTTTTTTTCAACATTTGTTAAAATTTGGTCGTAAGAAATATTTTCGGACATTTCTTTAACAATCGCCGAGCCAATAACGACGCCATCAACGCCGATATTTTTAAATTGTTGAGCCTGATTTTCATCTTGAATTCCAAAGCCAATTACGATGGGTAAATCAGAAATTTTGCGTAAATTTTCAAAATTTTCTTTATTATCTTCAACTATGGCAAGCTTTGTGCCCGTAATTCCAAGCATTGAGATTAAATATAAAAATCCGCTAGCATTTTTAAGAATTTTTTGGGCACGTTCAATCGAAGTTGTGGGCGCGATTAAGCGAATTAAATCAAGATTATTTTTAGTAATTTCGGCAATGATTTCATGTTCTTCTTCGGGCGGTAAATCAACGATTAAGAAGCCGTCAACGCCACTTTGTTTGGCTTCAAAAAATATTTTATCAAGTCCAAATTTTAAAATTGGATTGTAATAACTCATTAAAATAATTGGCGTTGTTGAATTTTCTTGGCGATATTCGGCGATCATTTTTAAGGTTTTGCGTAAGTCCATTCCACCAGCAATAGAGCGTTTCCCCGCCATTTCGATAGTTGGACCATCGCCAGCTGGATCGAGAAAAGGGACGCCGATTTCAATGATGTCGACACCGTTTTTTTCGAGATTTTTCAAACAGCTAAGCGAGGTTGAATAATCTGGATCGCCGGCACAAATATATGCGACAAAAGCGCATTGATTTTGCGATTTTAATTCTTGAAATTTTTTTGCAATTCTGTTCACAATTTAAACCCTAAATGTTGAGCCACGGTGTTGATATCTTTATCGCCACGACCCGAAAGATTAACAATAATAATTTGATTTTTTGACATTTTTTGTGCCAATTTACAAGCGAAAGAAATGCCATGCGAAGATTCGAGTGCGGGAATTATGCCCTCGATTTTGCACAATAATTGGAAGCTTTCCAAGGCTTCTTCATCGGTGGCGCTGGCGTAATTAACGCGATTTATCGAATGTAAATAAGCATGTTCAGGGCCGATTCCCGGATAGTCCAAGCCCGCAGAAATAGAGTGGGCGTCATCGATTTGTCCATCATCATTTTGCAAGAAAAAAGTTTTGTTGCCATGAAGAACGCCGACGGAACCTTTGCTAATTGAAGCCGAATGTTCGTGAGTTGACAAACCTTTGCCTGCAGCTTCAACGCCATACATCGCGACGTCATCATCGAGAAAAGGATAAAATAAACCAATTGAGTTTGAACCGCCACCAATGCACGCCACTAAAGCATCGGGCAGTTTATTTTCAAGTTCGAGAATTTGTTGTTTGGCTTCTTTGCCGATGATTGAATGAAAGTCGCGAACCATTTGCGGATAAGGGTGCGGACCCGTTACCGTGCCGAGCAAATAATAAGTATCGCGAGCGTTGGCGATCCAATCGCGCATCGCTTCATTGATGGCATTTTTTAGGCTTTTTGAACCACTCTCGACCGGCTTTACTTCGGCTCCGAGAAGCTTCATGCGAAAAACATTTGGAGCTTGACGTTCGATATCTTTGGCACCCATATAAATGGTGCAAGGCAAGGAAAATAAAGCACAAACCGTGGCGGTCGCGACACCGTGCTGGCCAGCTCCCGTCTCGGCAATAATGCGTTTTTTCCCCATTTTTTTCGCCAATAAAATTTGCCCAATGCAATTATTAATTTTGTGCGAGCCGGTGTGATTTAATTCGTCACGTTTGAGATAAATTTTAGCACCGCCAAATTTTGCGGTAAGCCTTTCCGCCAAGTATAGCGGGCTTGGACGACCAACGAAATATTTTAAATAATAATCAAATTCTTTAAGAAATTCGGGATCATTTTGAATTTTTTTATAAGCCTCTTGAAGCTCCAAAACCGCTGGCATCAGGGTTTCGGAGACAAAAGCTCCGCCAAATTCGCCGAATTTGCCATT
>SYAR01000092.1 GCA_005787525.1 Rickettsiales bacterium | reverse complement strand
TACTTTGAAAATGTCGACAAAGAAATTTTAAAAACAATCATTTTGGCAAAAAGTAAAAGTTTTAATCCGTTAAATCTAATTTTTAAAAAAACTTTTTTAAGTCAAATTATTGAAGATTCATCTTATTTTTTGGTGAAAAATTTGGCTGAATTTGCGGAAAAAAACTTTGATGATATTGAAAAAAACAAATTTCGTGATGCGATTTCTTCGAGCATTTTCTCACAAAATTTTATAAATTATAGTGCAGATAAAGCTAAAATTTTATATCGTTTATTGCCGAAAGAAATTCAACAAAAACTCCCGCCAGACTTCGCCCCGAAGAAAAAATCCGGTTTGTTTGATTAGGCTTATTCTCGTGTAGGTGAACCACTTCCTTTATTCGAAGAATCATTGGTGCGAAAGCATCCAAAAGCACTGAGAATGTTGCTTGGAATTTCTGTGAAAAATTTTATTATTTCATTCGGTTTTTCCTGCTTTGCTTTTTCCTCCGCTTTTTTTTGATAACTAGCAATGCCATTATTATGATATTTATTTAATTCATCAAGAATTTTTAAAAATTCTAAAGCCTTTAAATTTTTCGAAAGATCTTGATCTCCCCTAGTTAGTTTGGATAAAATAATTGCCTTTTGAGCTGGTTTTTCTTGATTATTTGCATTTATATAAGCTTCATAAGCTTCATAAGCTTCGTCTACAAATTTAGAATGTTCAGAATTTGCTGAAGATTGAACGACTTCTTTATTGTCATCGGAATGAGAATACCATTTTTTTAAACGTTCAGTGATTGCAACTTTTTTAAGTTCCTTAAGATTATCAACGAGTGTTTGATTGCCATCATATGAATTAAGATAGGAATTTAATGTTTCCAATCTATTATATATATTTTCGCTATCTTGATTTTGATTTAAAAAAGTCAAAATTTTCTCAAGTTTTTGTGGATCTAATCTAACTCTTGACACTTGAGATAATGATGATCTTGAAACAAGTCCAATTTGATGACTTTCTGATAATTCTTTTTTAAAAATTAACTCACTTATTTTATTTTTAAAAGCTTCTAAATTTTCTGCTGAGACGTAAATTTCTCCTTGAATTTCGCCTTCTGACTTTTCTAAGTGGGGTTTATAGGCTTCATATAATTCATGTAATGCAAAAACTTTTTGTATATTATCGTTGGTGCAATTTAAGTTATCACCATCAAGAAATTTTTTAAATTCAGCTACTTTATCGCGCTTAATATTCGTCTCGAGAATAGATTCAGGCGGAGGTTCAGACTCATCCCACCCAATTGATGCTCCTGCATTTGGCATTTGAGTTGGGGGTTTAGTAGGTAACGATGCATTTAATTCAGCTTTTGGCATTCTATCTAAAAAACTTACAATTCCATTAAATTCATGTTCCGATACTATTGTTGTGTCTACTTTTTTTAATTTTTGAACAAGTTCGTCATTTTGTAGGGATAATGCTTCTTTATAATAAGTTTTATATGCTTCGAAAGCTTCTTGAACCTTTTCCTCGTTTGGATTAGTGCCTCCATTTTCAGCAAGAAAGTTTTTAAAATCATCTAATGTTATTCTTGGTTGATTTAGATCTTGTTCTTCGCTATAAGCGCTTGTGGTTTTTTGAAATAAAATATCTTGAAAAGCTTGATCAGATTCGGATATGGATTTTGATTGTAATGTTATATCCGGAGAAGTTGATATATCATCTCCCACTTTTTTTGATTCAGAGTTGGAACTTAAAGCTAAATTTATTTTTTTTAAAAAAGTTTTTTTAAGTTCTTCCAAATCTTTTTCATTAATTGAAGGAAGTTTTGATTTATCGATTGATAAGGCGTCATTAATCGCTTGTTTTAAAGCTGTTTTGCTTTCTTCTTTTTGTAATTCTTCTTCGCCGCTATGAGCTTTTTTGTATATTGTATATTCCTCTAAAACTTTTTTAATTTTCTCATCACTTGGATCGCAGTAAGGATTGATTTTTTTTAGAAGTTCTGGTAAATTCTTAGGTTTCTCTTTTAAATTTTTTCTTCTATGAAAATAACAATCAAAACATAAATACCGATAGTCAGAGCTTTCTTTGGATTCTAATATTGAATTTGGATCGTGTCTTTCAACTTCATAAATAATATTATTCTCACTTAATATTTTTTCATCGTCATCATTTTCCTTAAAAATCCAAGTTGTTCTTGGAAGCATCGCAAAATGTTCTTCTAAACTTGCGGAGTTTAATTGATTAAAAAGTAAATCAATTTTCTCATCGTTAAAAATCTCCGAAAATTGATCTTGAGTTATCGCCTCAACTCTTTTCTTAAACATTTCCTCAAATATAGAAATAATCGAAAATTGATCTTGAGTTATTTCATTTAATCCTTTATTAAATCTTTCCTTAAATTTTTCCTTAAATTTTTTACTTTGTTCTTCGGAAGATTCTTTTATGGCTTCATCATAAATTTTATAAATATTTTCAGGACATAATTCATCTTCTCTAAGACCTCGTCGAGGTCCATTTCCATTTAAAACTCCAGCTCTACTTCTCGCTCCTCCTTTCATCAACCCTCCTCAATATTAATAAAATCCTTCATCACTTCGGAATTGATGTCGCGAAAGGCGCTAAGGGCGCTGGAAATTTCTTCGCTACTAACTCCGACCGATGAAAGGGCGGCGTGGCT
>SYAR01000007.1 GCA_005787525.1 Rickettsiales bacterium | reverse complement strand
GGAATACATGATCATCAAACACTTTATCTTTTTCATTACTCTCATCTTTTTGACCAAAAAGTCTTTTACTAAGCTCATTTTTAAGGGCTTTTCGATCGTCATCTTTTAATGATGCAATAAAAGGGTCTATTGCCTTAACTTCCAAAGCAAACCAACGAGTGCGTTTTTCGTTTTGCCGATGGATATTAGATTGTTTTGCAGAGTATGCCGCTCCAAATAGTAATACGCCAGTAACAGAAAAAGCCTTAAGTAGCTGGCTCCAAGAAATACCAGAGTTTATCATAGTCAATCCGATATTATTTCCCGATGATGACCCAAGAAAGTATGACACCCCAGTCCATACCGCAGTTGATATAATAAATATAATTGCCGCCCAACGCCAAAAGTTAGCCGCATCTTTTTCATCATCAGCATTTTTAAGATATCCAGCTGCAACACTATCTCCTGCAACCAATTCGTATAGTTCAAAAATTGATGAATGCTTTTCTTTCGCAGTAGCAAGATATTCAGAAATTGATTCATCAAATTTTAATTGATTTTGATTAAGATTTTGCCTGCTAGTTTCTACTAAATCATGAATTGATTTAGTAGTATCAAATTCTATTTGTTTTTGCCAAGTATTATGTTTATCAGTTCTGCTATTTTGGTGATTGGCAAAGTCTTCATTTCTCTTATTTTGAGCATCGGAAAATTGCTTTTGCCAAGAACTTATCAAACTATCTGTTTCTTGTTTTTTTGTATCAATACTATTTGAAAGTTCATTCAAGCGGGTTTCTTGTTTTGATGATACTTCTGAAATTTTTGTAATCTCTTTTTTTAACTCTTCTTTTTTTGAATTGATGACCTCTGAAAAATTATCTACACTTTTTTCTAAACCCCTTATTGGTTTTTCTGAGGTTGATTTTTTTGCAATTGATAAAAGCTGAGATAAATTTACTAAATTCGTATCAAAGTAGTTATTTGCAGTTACTAAATTCGATGTGTTTCTAGCGCTATTATATGATAAAATTTGATTAAGAACATTATCTCGCAGATTGTTGTTAAGTCCATCCAACACATTATATGAAGCAATCTCCGGATCAATATTCGCCAATGCGTCCTGATATGCGGAAATAACTTTTCTTAAACGCCTTTTTTCAATTTGATCCTTGTCGCTCGCGTCTGCCACAACAACATCAATAGCATCAATTATCTCTTTTATGGTTTTATGTACTTGATGATTCTGAAATAAATCTTCCCAACGACTCATAATTTTATAGTTTAAAATTTAATATTTTTTTGTTTTTAGTTTAATTAACTTTTACCTGACCATTCATGAGCATTGGCAGGAGCCAATCACGGAGTTCGGCGAGAGTTTGGTTTTGTTGGATGTTTTTTTGAATAAAATCAATATTTTGGTTTAATATTTCTAATATTTTAAAATTATCTTTTGGTAAAATAACTTTTATTTTTTCCACATCTTCTTTTCTTATAAACTTAACAATGGAGCCATTTGAACTAATTTTAAATTTAGAAATATTTTCAAAAACATTTCTAAATACAATTCCAACATATTTAACTTCACTTGGAATTAAAACATAGGTTCTTTGGTATGCATTAAATTCACCGTCAAAATATTTTACATTAAAATTACCATTTCCTGCAACTAAAACAGCTTTACCTTTAAATTTTGCCTTATTACATTTCAAGACTTCTTCACCGCAGGTGAAAAATGGATACTTGCCATTTATTTCTGCAAAGTTTGCATCTTCTTTGCCGGTTGCAACATTAAGAAAATCTTTAACCTCTTTCACCTCCCACCCATCGGGAATTTCTCTTTTTAGTTCTTCGTTCCAAATCATCTTACCACCTGATGATTTATAAGGCTTGCCATTTGCATCGGGGAAATCAAACTGCACAAACCAATAATCATAAAGCGTTTTTGCCATTTTCTCCAACTCGACATTGATTTGATTATTGAATTCAATTTTGGCATCGAGGGCGGAAAGAACAGAGGTGATTTTTTGTTGAATATCGGGATTAGGAATTGGCAAAATCTGTAACTTTAAAGCTCCTTCATTTACCCTTTTTCTACCAGATGTGCCTTCCATGCAACTTATAGCTTTTTTTCTAAAAGCAGGACTTCTCGCTAGATAATATAAATAATCAGAGTCATTGTTTTCTTTTGCTCTGAGCACAATAAATTCAGATGAACCAAAGGCTACCTCGTCATCATTTAAAATATCAACTTTAGCAGTTTTTCCATTTTCCAAACAAGGAGTAATTTTTGCCAATAGGGTGTCGCCATTTCTAAATTTTGGACCTCCGCTATATTTAGCAAATTCAAAACCAATAATTTTCTTTTCAAATACCCTTAAACAGTCCATTGGAATCTTTCTTGCCAAAGAGCCTTTTGACAAAGACTCCCTCGGATTAAAATCAGCAATTTTCTCAATCTCTAAATTTTGCCAATTACTCATGTCCCAACCCCTTCAACTGCTTCTTTATCTCATCTTCCAAATCTCTCGACTCACCAAACATCTTCTCTAAATTTTCACTAAAATTCTTCATCTTGGTATCAAATTCTTCTTTGGTGATATCAACATATTCAATCTTAACATCAAAATATTGCCCAGCACTTAAAGAATAATTTTTAGCCTTAATTTCATCGTAAGAAACCACCACCGAGAAATCATCGATCGCCTCTTTTTTGTTAAAAGTGTTGATGATTTTATCTTCTTCATCTTCACGCAAAACGGTTTTTTGATTTTTGCCCTCCTTGACAGTTTCACCAAGCTTTGAAGAATCAATCAAAACCACATTTTCTTTGTTATTTTTGTCAATAAAAAGAATCGAAACATTGGTGCCCGTGGTGGCAAAAATATTGCTTGGCATCGAAACCACTCCCGCCAACATTTTTTCATCAATTAACTTTTCACGAATTTTTCTTTCAATGCCACTTTGAGCAGTAATAAAGCCCGTCGGCACCACAATCGCACCCTTGCCTTTGGCAGTTAAAGAATAAATAATATGTTGAATAAAAAGCAAATAAATTGACATTTTATCCTTATCTTTATTTGGCACTTTGGGGATTCCTGCAAAAAATCTTTTTTGATTTTCTTTGCTATCTAAATTATTTCTTTCATTGCTAAAATCTAATTTAAATGGCGGGTTGGAGACGATGTAATCAAAACGCCTTAAATCAACTCCTTCCTTGTGATAAGGATGGAGCATGGTATCACCTTGAATAATATTTTGAATTGAATGAACTAAGTTATTTAAAACTAAATTTAAGCGAAGCAAGCTCGATGATTTTTGCGAAATATCTTGCGAATAAATGCTACATTTATTTTCACCAATAGCGTGAGCAATGTTCATAAGCAAGGTTCCAGAGCCTGCGGAAGGATCATAACAAGTGACATTTTGAATTTTTCCTTGAACTTCATTTGGCACTAAAATTGCTGCCATGATTTTAGCGACAGCATGAGGCGTATAATATTCAGCATATTTACCGCCACTATCTTTGTTATAATCTTTTATGAGATATTCAAAAATTGTAGCGTAAAAATCATATTTTTGATTGAAAATATTTTCAAAACTAAAATCGACTAATTTGTTGATAATGGCTCGACAAAAGGCATCGCGCCTTGAGGTATCGGTGATAAATTCACTTACTCGATCAAACAAAATTATTTTGGCTCCGCCTTCAGTTTTTACTGAGAAAATATCGTTGTTGGTAATTGCAATATCTCTTAAAGTATCGTCAAAAAGTTTGGCAAATTCTGGCTGATTTTGTTTTTCAAAAAGAGTTCCAATAAAATGATGAGCTTTTAGACGAGCGGTATCGGCGGGGAGTTGCAATTTCAACATCTCGAACTCACTTTCTTTAAGAGCCAAGATATCTTTCTCGTAATTTGAAGAATTTTTTAATTTATGATCGATTTTTTTAATTTCAAAAGCGAATTTATCGTTAAGAAATTTATAAAGAAAAACTTGGGTAATTATTTTAAATTCATTGCCGTCATTACCTAGTCCAGATGAAGCGCAGACAGCCTTCAAGCTATCGATTAATTCTTTGGTTTTGCGTTCAAAATCTTGCGTTACCATGCGTTTGCCTCATTTTTAATTTCACTCATATATTCCTTAACAATTAAATTATTTATGTATTTGACGGAATCAACATTTAATTCTATGCCCCGCAAGTTAAATTGTTTGATAATTTTACTTCCAACTTCGGCATTAAAATAACTTTCGTTTTTTAGGATTTGAGAATTTTGCAAAACCCGCTCATCGGTGACGATTTTTATTTCATTTAACGCTTCAAAAATTTTGCGTTCTTGATAATTTATCGCATCTTTTTCTACAAGTCTTTTGTGAATTCTAACATATTTTTTATCGTTGTTATACTTGGATTCAAGCAGATTATTTTCGCGATTAAGTTCTTTAATGCGTTGATAAATTTTATCTAAAATTTCGATGTTTTGATCCATATCCTCCCCCGCAATTTCATTAAGATTTTTCTTTTTGAATAATCTTTCGAGTTCTTCTTTAAGAGAAATAAATTGTAAATCTTGTTGATCAAAATTATTTAGCATTGCTTCGCGCGTGATACGTAAAATATTTTTTAATTTATCCGCCAAAATCAATTCTTCTTCTTTGATTTTATGAAAGGTAAAATAAATTTCTTCGAGAGCAAGATTTAAAATTGGAATATTATTATTTTGATTATTAATACTCTCTATGAGGTTTAGATTATCTAGGCGATTACTCGTTTCGGTATAAAGCTTTTCAAGCTTTTTAAAATCTAATTTATTCAATAAATCAGAATGCCCATATAAACGAATTAAATTATAAAGCATCTTAGCATTTCCGAGAGCTTTTTTAATTAATCTAATTTCTTCACGATCTTTTATTTCAGATATTTGCCCAGAAAAAATTTCAGCATTTTTTAAGTCAAATCGAAATAATAAATCTTTAATTTCTTCGATTTCTTGATTTATTTCTTCGCGAGATTTGAACAATAATGAGTAGTTTTCAAATTCATTTCCAAGCTCGCCTTGAAGCTCTTTGAAATAGGCTTTGTTAGTTTTATCAAATTCTTTTTTAATATCGGCAAAATCAACCACATAACCATAGCGGAATTTATTATAAGTTCTATTAACTCGAGTTAAAGCTTGAAGTAAATTATGATCTTTGATTATACGACCAAGATAAAGTTTTTTGAGACGTCTAGCATCAAAGCCCGTTAGAAGCATGTTATAAACAAATAACAAATCGATTTCTCCGCTTTTAAAAGCTTCAACTTGATCTTTGCGAAATTCTTTATCGTTAATATCGTGGAGAATTAAAGAGGCGGTTTTTGCCTTATGTTTTTCGAGGGCTTTATTTTGATATTTTTCTTGAAAAATTTCATACATTTTTTTTGCTTGATCGGAGCTATCGCAAATCACCATGCCACCAATAGAATTATCGCCAAAAGCAATTCTACTATCCTCGAAATCATTGACTATGTAGTCGAGCATTGGCTCAACAAATTTTGGATGAGAATAAATAAATTTCTTTTCTGCGCTATTTTTTTCTATTTCTATCGAATCAAGAATTTGTGATAATTGCATTTTATAAGAAGTGGCAATCTCCTCGCGAATTAGTCGCAGAGTATAACCATCGGCTATTGAAGAATTATAATAATATTTATGAATATAATTTCCAAAGAGCGATTTTGAATTATAATCATCACCCAAAAGTGGCGTCCCCGTAAGACCAATTTTTATGGCGTTAACATCTGATTGACTCAAATTTGCTAAGAAACTTCCCTTAGGGTTATAGCTTCGATGCACCTCATCAAGAAAATAAATTCTTTGAATATTTACATCATAATCATTCGAACTTACAACATTAGGATCATCTTGAAATTTTTGAATATTTACAACGGTAATTTCAGGTTTTCCTTGATTATTATGAATGCCTTTTGTTGATTTAATATCTTGAGCAAATTCATCGCGAGATTTAACGATATGAACCACCAAGCCACGGCTGGCAAACTCTCGCTGTGCTTGAGTTAAAAGATCGATACGATCAACGATAAAATAAAATTTTGGAATAATAGATTTTTTTTGAAAATAATCGGTGAGAAAGCGAACATTATAAAATGCCAAAGCAGTTTTCCCACTTCCTTGCGTATGCCAAATGATTCCTTTTTTTACCCCTTCGTTTAATTTTTTTTCAATGGCTTTTGTCGCAAAAATTTGCGGATAACGCATGATGTGTTTTTCTAATCCAACATTTTCCTTAACATAAGTGATGCCATATTTTAACAAGAAAGCCAAGCGATTTTTAGAAAATAATGAGGTGCAAATTTTGTTGGTTGGAGTTTCTGGATTTTTATTTGTAATAAATTCAGGACTATGTTTTATTACGCTAAGATTATTGTCTTTTAAAATATGATTTTCGATTTCTTCATTTTGTGGTTTTAGAATCGATGTAAGATCAAAAATTTCCTCTTCTCGAAAATAATTAAATATCGGCTCACGATATGAAGGAGAAGCATAGAAAGCACCTTGCAAAGGGTTAATTTGCTCATCATCATAATTCATATTATTTGAGAAAACCATAAGCTGGGTGACGTTAACGAATCTTCTAAATTTAAGATTTTTAAAGCGTTTATTGATGCGATCTCTTTCGGCAATTATTCCCTCTTTATTGTTTGGTTTTTTTACTTCAATAAATATTAAAGGCATACCGTTCACCAGCAAAGTTATGTCGGGGCGAAATTCTTCATCACCATTTTTATAAGTTAATTCCGTTACCACATCAAAACGATTTTTGCTAAAATCAGTAAAGTCAATTAATTTTAAACCAGAAGTTGCGATTAATTTTTCATAAAAAGCCTTTCCGAGGTCATCATTTTCTATGGTTAGCTTTACATCCTCGAGCAATCTTTGAGCGTCTTCTTTTTCAATTCCATCATTAATTTTAACAATATTTTCTATAAAAATTTCAGAAAAAATATTAGTGTTTTCATCCCACTTAGCACCATTTAGCGAAAGGTAATTATAGCCAAGGCGAGTTAGATGAATAATCGTCGGTATTTTAACTCTTGAATCTTCAGTAAATTTTGTCATTAAATCATTAAATTAAATTTAAACTCTATTTCAAAGGGCTTGGGTGGCGGTTCGTGGTGATTAAAATTTAAGCGAAGTTTTTAAATGGCGATGGGATTATTGAAGCTTAATTTTAAAGCTTAAGTAAGTAAACTTAACAAATCTATAAATTATTGTTTTAAAATTTATTTTTAAAAATTTGATTATTTTTTTATAAAATTCGATGATCAATTTTATTAAAGAGCTAATTAAAAATTGATTAAAAAATCTTTAAAAAATCTCTTTAAAAAAATCTCAATTTTGGGCTAGCTAGTCTCATTATTGTTTTTTCTTTCAGGGCTTGTCGATAAATAATTCGCTTGGGGTTGTGTTTTTAAATTCAAAGAATTTTAGTTAAGGGATTGTGTTTTAAATTCAAAGAATTTTAGGTAAGGGGTTGTGTTTTAAATTCGAGGAATTTTAAGTAAATTTTAAATAAAGTAAATTTTATTTAAAGGGAATTTTGGCCTAGAAATTTGAGGCTTATCGAGAGTTCTATCGAGAATTCTATCGGGAGTTCTATTGTCTATCATTTGCATTTGACTTAGTTGATTCGTTCAATGCGCAAGAAAAGTTAATTTCTTGAGGAGACATTCCAAGCGTACCAATGCTAGAAACGCCAGATTGATCAGCAATTTCGGGTTGTGAAGCAATAATTTCTTGGGTTATTTCAGGTTGTGTGGTAATAATTTCTTGGATTATTTCAGGTTGTGCGGGAGTAATTTCATTTTCATTGCTAATAG
>SYAR01000091.1 GCA_005787525.1 Rickettsiales bacterium | reverse complement strand
TGTCGATAAAAAATAAAACATCGCGTCCTTCTTTATCACGGAAATATTCGGCTTGAGTGAGGCCGGTTAAAGCAACTCTAGCGCGAGCTCCAGGTGGTTCATTCATTTGACCATAAACCAACGCAACTTTTGAATTTTTAAAATTTTTGGTATCAATAACTCCCGAATCAATCATTTCATGATAAAGATCATTACCTTCTCGAGGTCTTTCACCAACTCCAGCAAAAACTGAATATCCGCTATGTGCTTTGGCAACGTTGTTGATTAATTCCATAATTAAAACCGTTTTACCTACACCTGCACCACCGAATAATCCAATCTTTCCACCTTTAGAATATGGGGCAAGAAGATCGATAACTTTAATTCCCGTTTCCAAGATTTCAGTTTCTGTCGCTTGATCAACAAGCAAAGGAGCCGATGCGTGAATTGGATAAAGTTCTTTACAAACAATTTCACCTTTTTCATCAATTGGTTCACCAATAACATTCATAATTCTGCCTAAGGTAGCCTCGCCAACTGGAACGGAAATTGGAAGCCCAGTGTCAACAACTTTAGTGCCTCGAGTAAGACCGTCAGTAGAATCCATCGCGATAGTTCTAACGGTTTTTTCACCAATATGAAGAGCCACTTCTAAAACTAATTTTTTACCATCATTCTGACATTCGAGAGCGTTATAAATGGCAGGCATTTCACCATTTTCAAATTCAACATCTACCACCGCAGAAATAATCTGCGTAACTTTTCCTGTATTTTTCATGTTTAATTAAGATTTATTTCATTCCAATTTTTAAATTATAAAACACTCGCAAGCCTATTAAATAAAGACTTAACAAGTTATTATTTTTATTTTCAATTAATTGTTTTGAGAATTTTGATCGTTAAAATATTGAATTAATTAACGAACACATAATATCATTTTGCTTCGACAATTTAACCGCCTTAACTGAAAGTGCAAGCAAAAAACTAAAAATTTTCAACACTCAAATTTAGGTTCTTCGCGTTAAAAAAATAGCCTAAACGGCTATTTTTAGCGAAGAACGGGATCAGGAACGAAGTGACGCAATCCCCGTCGTGAATCTTTTTCGAAGAAAAAGATGAAACGTTTATCCACAAAGAAAATCCAAAAACTTAAAAATTCATCGCGAATGTCGCGATTCATTCGCGACGAAGCCTTGCGATAAATTCATTCACATCATTTAAGAGTGGCTTCGATACTATTTTCAATCTTAAATCAGGCGATTGAATTTGAAGGCGAGTCTGCGTAAGCCTACATAAGTAGGCGCGCAAAGACGAGACCTGATAAATTCGGTCGCATCATTTAAGAGTGGAAATAGTATATTATTTTAGAACGTTGATGTGCCCCATCTTACGCCCTTCCTTTGCTTCACTCTTGCCATATAAATGAATTTTTGCTTTTGGATTATTTTGATATTTTTCAATATCATTTACTTCATCACCAATTAAATTTATCATTTGTCCTTGCGAATGAAATCTGGTATCGCCCAAAGCTATGCCAGTTATAGCTCGAATCAATTGTTCGAATTGCGAAGTAATCGAAGCATTCATCGAAAAATGCCCAGAATTATGAGGACGCGGAGCCAATTCATTAACTAAAATTTTATTATCAACTATAAAAAATTCAACCGCCATGATGCCAACTAAATCAAGCTTTTCAGCGATTTTAGTAGCAGTTTTTAAAGTTTTAATTTTTTGCGGAAGAGATAATTTGGATGGATAAAAACTACGGTGTAAAATACCATTTTTATGAATATTAGTTAACGGATCGTAAGTCTTGATTTCACCGCTTTTAGAGCGTGCAACAATTACCGAAACTTCATCATCAAATCGACAAAATTTTTCTAAAATTAGCGGATAATTTTTAACATTTTCGTAAACTTTTTGTGCTGATTCAATATCTTCTAAAACAAATTGTCCCTTGCCATCATAACCCATAATTGCGGTTTTCAAAATTGCTTTTTTGAAAATTTCCAATCCTTTTTTTAAATCGTCAAAATTATTTATAACCTTATATTCCGCGGTTTTAACTTGATTTTCATTAAGAAAATTTTTTTCTAAAATACGATTTTGGGTGATTTTTAAAGTTTCAACATTTGGATAAAGTTGCGAATTTTGTGCTACAAATTCAGCCGTTTCCAAAGGAATATTTTCAAATTCAAAAGTGGCAAAATCGATGGCATCACAAAATTTTTTCAAAGCAATTTTATCAAGATAATCGCCCACAATCGTTTGATTTGTAACGAAGCTTGCGGGCGAATCTTTTTGATCGGTAAAAATTACGGTGCGATAGCCCATCATTTGCGCATAAAAGCAAATCATTCTGCCGAGTTGACCGCCACCTATAATTCCTAATGTTTTCATTTTTTTAATTATTATAATACATTTCAAATTCAATCGGGTGAGGCATTTGCTCATAACGATCGACTTCTTTGAGTTTTAATTCGATGTAAGCATCAATTTGATCATTGGTAAAAACATCGCCTTGCAATAAAAATTCACGATCCTTATCAAGTGCCGACAAGGCTTCACGCAAAGAGCGCGCAACCGTTGGAATTTTACGCAATTCTTTTTCGCTCGAATGATATAAATCTTGATTTTTTGGCTCTCCCGGATGAATTTTATTTTTGATTCCGTCGAGTCCGGCCATCATCAAAGCTGCACAAGTTAAATATGGATTTGAAGCTGGATCAGGAAAACGAGTTTCAATACGACGAGCTTTTTCGTTGGTGACGTGGGGAATACGAATTGAAGCCGAACGATTTTTCGCTGAATAAGCCAATAAAACTGGAGCCTCATATCCCGGAACTAATCTTTTGTAACTATTAGTTGTAGCGTTAGAAAAAGCATTGATCGCACGAGCATGTTTAATAATTCCGCCAATATAATAAAGAGCAAGCTCCGACAATCCCGCATGATCATTTCCCACGAATAAATTTTCACCATTTTTCCAAATTGATTGATGAACATGCATGCCAGAACCGTTGTCAGCGTAAATTGGCTTCGGCATAAAAGTTGCAGTTTTACCGAAAGCTTGGCAAACATTATGAACTACATATTTAAATTTTTGAATATTATCTCCCGTTCCCACCAAAGTTGAATATTTAAAACCAATTTCAAATTGCGAAGTCGCAACTTCATGATGATGAAGAAGCGGAATCAAGCCAACTTGACGCATCGATTCAACAATTTCGGCACGCAAATCTTGACCACTATCAATTGGAGTTGGTGCGAAATAAGCACCTTTAATTGGCGCACGTCGTCCCAAATTTTTACCCTCTTCATCTTTTGAAGTGTTGTGTGGAGATTCTTCCGAATCAATTTTATAAAAATTACCGTGGCTTGAAGAATCAAAACGCACATCATCAAACACAAAAAATTCAGGCTCTGGACCGAAATAAGCAACATCGCCATAACCACATTTTTGCAAATATTCTTCAGCTTTTTTAGCGGTAAAACGTGGATCGCGAGCATAACCTTTGCCTGTTTCCGGCTCAATAACATCGCAAAACAAAACTAGCGTTGGATGAGAATAAAATGGGTCGATAAAAGCCGTATCTAATTGTGGCATTAAAATCATATCAGATTCATTAATTTCTTTCCAAGCATTCACTGAAGAACCATCGAAAGCAACACCTTTAGTTAAAGCTTCTTCATCGACTTCTTCAGCACAGTGAGTAATGTGAAGCCATTGACCTGCATAATCCGAAAAACGAAAATCAACAAATTTTATTTCATTATTTTTAATGGTTTCAAAAATAACATTAACCGCAGAATTTTTTGACATATAATATTTTTTAGATTTTGATATTTTCTTTTTTGAAAAAAGATATGTTTTGACGGGATGTAATTTTAAACATATCTAAAAAATAATGTATAGAGTTTTTTTTGATTTTTTTAAAAAAAATGGAAAAAATTTAACAAAAAGCAAAAATTTTTATAAATTTTTTGAAAATTTCTGAAGTTTTTTGAATTTTTGAAGTGATTTTTAATTTTTTACTTAAAAAATTAAAATATTTTGGAAAAAAATTTTGAAATAAAAACTGGTTTTTAGAAATTAAGAATTTGGTGAGCCCGAAACGATTCGAACGTTCGACCCA
>SYAR01000090.1 GCA_005787525.1 Rickettsiales bacterium | reverse complement strand
TTTGTCTTTTTTGTTTTTATTAAATGTCTTAGTTTGGTTTTGATAATAACGGATTTGAGTAGTTAATTTATCAAAAATTGAATTTTTATTAAATTCATAACCAATATTATTTTCGGAAACATTTCACGACTCTCCAGAGCTTAGTCTGTTCTTATTTTTATTGTTTGAGTTGCCAATCATTAAACTATAATTTGAGAGATATTTTAAAATAAAATTAGAAGTAAAATATTGATCAGAAATTGCTGATTCACCATTGATATTTTTGATTTTAGCATATTCTAAAATAGTTTCCAAATCTAAATCTTTTTTAATTGGAAATTTATAATTCATGCCAAAAACTACTCCCGCTTGCTTTTTTAATCTATCTAACGCCACCGCAGTTCTATTTTTATTAACTCCCAATTTTGAATAAGCAATATGATAAGAAAGCTTTTCCTTTTCTTTAAATTCAAAATTAATGTCGGTGGCAAGGGTGAATGAAGATAGACTTCGAGTATCGCCAGCTATTGCTTCAGACTTGGTATCGCTATGTTTACGATGCAATAAACTATTATCAAGGTTTTTGCGATCATTAGTAAATAAACTTAGTGAAAAATTATAAATTCCAGTTTTTTTTAAGTCACCATATTTGGTGATTGCGGTTAAGCCAAGTTTTTCAGTTAAGGCATAATTTTGTGCTACCGAATGCACAAATATGCCCTTATTCCAGCGCCAAGCCGTGCCAAAATTGGTGGTAAATTTACCAGCGATTAAAGAGCTATTATCTTTGGAATATTTTAAACTTAATTCGCTTAAATTTATTCCTAAATTTTCAAAAGTGCGTGAATTGCCTTTTTTATTGCTATTTTCACGGCGAGCAATGTCGTTATCATTGTCAAATCTAGCAAGTTTAGCTAATCCATAAATTTCGAAATTTTGATTTAATCGAGCGGATAAATAATAGCGAATCGCTCCAGTTGTGTCGCGGAATTCATTTTTTGCTTCGCTGTTTTGAATGTGATCGGTGAGCGATAAATCACTAATTATTCGGTTGGTAATTTTTAATTTTTTGATTTCAATTTGTGGAATTTGCGGGATAATTTTGCGTAATTTTTCTTTAGTTTTTTCGTTAAAAATATCTTTGTTGAGAAAAATAGAATCCTCTTCGCTATCGGGCTTTTTTTTGATAACTTTATTTTCGCCAACAACGTCTTTAATCACGCCAAAATCGCCAATTTCCGCGTTATTTTTTGCCTCTTCGTCAAGTTTTTTGCTCTCAATATTTTTATTCTCTAAGGCCGTTTGATCTTCAATTATCGTTGTTTTTTTTAAGTAAGGATTATTAGAAATTTTAGTAATTTTATCAAAAGCCAAGGCGTCGTTGACCAAAAACGAAAAGGCAATAATAAGAAATATTGGTTTGTGGGCAAAAGAAAAATTTCTCATTCTTGAATAAAATTGTTAAAAAAAATTGAAATATAAGTTAATTTGGTATTAAGTTTTGATTTTATTATTAATTTTTGCAAAATTTTTTTTAAAAGCAAATAGCATTTTATTTTTTTGAAATAATTTTATGATTACTTACTTATCAGCCCCATTGATTATTTCTTTATTTTTCTCAATTGGCTTCTTTTTTGAAAGTATTTTTGGATTTGGCGGAGGCTTAATTGCTTACTCTTTTTTGAGTTTTTTCTTTGAAATTAAAGAGATGACGATGGCTGGGCTCTATATCGGAACGCTCGCTTCGCTTTATATCGCTTTTGGAAGTCGCAAACATTTTGAGATAAAAATTTTTACTAAATTAATTCCCGTAGCGCTTCTGGGATCTATAATCGGGGTTTATATTTTTATTTACTTTTCGTCCAAAATATTATCAACATTTTTCGGAATAATTTTATTTTTCTTGGCAATAAAAATGATTTTTTTTGATAAATATAAATTTTCTAAATCGTTAAGAAGTGTATTTTTATTGATCGGGTCAATATCGCAAGGAGCTTTCGGAATAGGTGGTCCATTCGTGGTAAGTGCTATTCGCGATGAGTTTAAATCAAAATCTTCTTTGCGAGCGACGATGGCGATTTATTTTTTATTTTGTAATGTATTAAGAATTTCTCAAATGCTTTTTGCTAATAAATTGGAAATCGCTTTTTTTACTAAAATTTCTTGGACAATAATTCCGGTTTTTGTGGCGATTTATTTTGGTCATTGCGTTCATTTAAAAATAAAAGATGAAATTTTTAAAAAGGGCGTTGCAACCATAGTTCTATTAGCCTCAATCAAGTTTTTATTTAACAATTGACTAAGTTTTTTTAATTGTTTAAAATGGAATTGTGAAAAAATACAAAACCATATCCACATTTTTAATTTGCACCTTTTTAGTTATTAATTTTGCTTTTTTAAGTCTAAATTTTTCTGATTTACAACAAATTGCAAACATCGAATTTGAAGCCGAATCTGAAAGTGAAGCAGAAAACAATAATAACAAATCTAAGCTAGGCTATCTAGGTCAAGAATTCAATATAAATTTCTATTTTATCAGTTTTTCTAGTTTCAATTTTTCTTTAAATTCTTCCTTTTGTCAAAATTTCATTTGCGAAGTTCCAACATCTCCTCCAAATAATTGCTAAAATAAATCACCTTATTTTTAGTAATTATAATTTAAAATCATGCAAAATTTATTTAAAAATATCCGCCACGACTTGCCGGCAAGTATCGTAGTTTTTTTTGTGGCTTTGCCTTTGTGTCTCGGTATCGCTCTAGCTTCGGGAGCGCCGTTATTTTCGGGTATAATTGCCGGCGTAATTGGTGGAATTGTGGCGGGAGCGTTGAGTGGTTCGCAACTTGGTGTTAGCGGTCCGGCGGCGGGTTTGGCGGTTATTGTTTTTGGCTATATCGCCACGATCGGCTCTTATCAAGGATTTTTGGTGGCAGTTTGTATTTCCGGCATTTTGCAAATCATTATGGGTTATTTACGTCTCGGCTCGATTGCTTATTATTTTCCATCTTCGGTCATTAAGGGGATGCTGTGCGGAATTGGTTTGTTGATCATAATTAAGCAAATCCCTCACGCCGTTGGCTTTGATAATTCTTCGGCAACCGATTTTGAGGAGTTTCTTGATAATGGCGCTATCGTTACTTTGCAAGAAGCCATCAATAACATTACCCCAATTGCGATGATAATTTCTTTTATTTCGCTTGCGATTTTAGTGATTTGGGATAATTTTTTGATGAAAAAATACAAAATATTTAAACTGCTTCAAGGACCTTTGGTTGTAGTGGTAATTGGCATTATTGCCAGCAATTTTGTTGATTTAGCCGATCATCACATCGTTCAAATTCCAGTCGCTAAAAATTTTAATGAATTTTTAGGAAATTTTATTTTCCCCGATTTCGAAATGTTGCGTAATCCACAAATTTATTTGATGGGTGCAGTGCTCGCAATCGTTGCCAGTATCGAAACTTTATTATGTGTTGAGGCTACGGATAAACTTGATAATCTAAAACGAATTACACCTACCAATCGCGAATTGAAAGCTCAAGGTTTTGCTAACTTAATTTCAGGATTAATTGGTGGATTGCCGATTACGCAAGTCATTGTTAGAAGTAGTGCCAATATTTCATTTGGTGCTAAAAGTAAAAATTCAGCAATTTTTCATGGTATTTTATTGTTGGTTTGCGCTATCGCTATTCCCAATATTTTAAATATGATTCCTTATGCCAGCTTGGCTTGCATCCTTCTGGTTGTTGGTTATAAACTGGCTAATCCAAAAATTTTTATTAAAGTTTTTAAACTTGGTCATGAGCAATTTTTGCCATTTTTAATTACCATTATTGGTATGTTGACTTTTGATTTATTAAAAGGTGTAATTTTTGGAATGCTAGTCTCCATTGCCTTCATATTGTTTAATAATTTTAAAAATTCTTTTGAAAATATTATCGATAATCAGCATAAAAATTCACACATAATTATTTTAGCCGAAGAAGTTTCTTTCTTGAATAAAGGGGCGATTCTACAGCTTCTAAAGTCTATTCCTGATGATTCAACTGTGATAATCGACGGCACCAAAGCTAAAATTATCGATTTCGATGTTTATGAAATTTTGCGTGATTTTCAAATAAGTTCCAAAGCGAAAAATATTAAACTTACGCTTAAAGGTATAACAATTAATAAAATATAATTATGGTTACTTTAACAAAAGAAATGCGTAATTCTCTTACGCCCGAAAATGCATTGCAAATGTTGAAAGATGGCAATCATCGCTTCGTTACTAATTTAAAAATGAATCGCAATTTATTGCAACAAGTCAATGACACTTCCGATGAACAATATCCCTTCGCTTTGATTTTAAGTTGTATCGATTCGCGAACATCGGCGGAATTGATTTTTGATCAAGGTCTCGGCGATATTTTTTCATGCCGAATTGCCGGAAATATTCTCAATGAAGATATTCTCGGAAGCATGGAATTTGCTTGTAAAGTGGCGGGTGCCAAATTGATAATGGTGCTTGGACATAGCGAATGCGGGGCGATTAAAGGTGCTTGTAATCATCTAAAAATGGGAAATTTAACTGGATTGTTGAAGAAAATTAGAGTGGTGGTGAAAGAGGTGGCGAAGGCTGGGCAAGTTGATCCAAAATCTAATGATTTTATTGATTTAGTTTCGAAAGAAAATGTTAAAAATGTTTTAAAAAATATTTCGAAGAAAAGTAAAATAATTCGTGATTTGGTAAAAGACAAAAAAATTATTATTGTTGGTGCAATGTATGATGTTTCTAGTGGAAAAGTAGATTTTTATTGAATAAATTTATAAAAAATTATTTTGTTGTTTTTAGAAATTTTTTCAAATAAATTCTACAAATATTTTAATTTTTTATTAGATAAATGAAATTCAAAATTTTCTTCGGCACATTATTTTTTCTACTTTTTTCTTGCGAGAAAATATTATTTCAACAAATTCTTGCCAATCGCGAACAGGATTTGAAATCAAGAGGAGGTTATGAATCTTATTTATCCCTAGAGTATCTTGATTTCTCGCGAAGATTAACCATGGTAAAAGATTTAGATGCTTCGGAATATTTTGCTAAAAAAGGGCTCGATATTATGAGTGGAAAAGTCTTTACTCCCGAAGATCCATTCAATTGGGAAGCTGATAAATCAAGGGTTGAAGAACTTATCTTGATGCAAAAAAAACTTGAAATTCTTCTCAATAATAAAAATTTAGTTTATCAAATGCCTATTCAAATGGCACATTTATCATATCTTTATGATTGTTGGGCGTCTAAGGAATCAAAAGAAATTTTTATCGCCGATGAATTGTCGCATTGTCGTGTAAGTTTTGGAAAATTAATTGATGAAATTGAAGTATATCTCGAAGAGATGAGCAAAAATAAAGCTCCCGATGTTCAAATTGTTGAGCCAGAATTTTCAAGATTTGAAATTATTTTTGATGCCGAAAATTATCTTCTCAACGATAAAGCCAATAAAGCGATGATTGAAGTTGTTGATTATTTAAATAATTTTAGAGGTAAATTTAAAATTTTAATAACTGCCAATCCAGACAATGCTATCAAGGCTTTATACAATCAAACTTTGGTCAAAAATCGTGTTGAAATCGTTAAAAATTATTTGATAAAAAATGGCATTGATGAAAATTCAATTGAAGAGCGCATTGAAAGCGAAGATTTCCCCGATATTATAGCCAATGATGATATAAAAAATCAAATTAATCGCTCGGTTGGAATTTATGTTTTAAGAGGCGATAGCGATTTCAAGCCTTATCCTTTGCCACTTTTGCAGAATTTGCTGTATAAGGCTCAAATTGAAAAGGCCCGCAAAGAACGCGGTCTTGAAAATTAAAATTATATGGAAATAAAATCACAAATATATCAAAAAATTGTTATCAAAATTGGCTCTTCATTGCTTGTTGAAAAAGGTTTGGTGCGAAATAAATGGCTTGAAAATTTATCACAAAATATTGCTGAAATAATTGATGAAAAAACTAAAATTATTATCGTAAGCTCGGGAGCTGTTGCCTTGGGAAGAAATATTTTAAATATTAAAAATCAAAAACTTACATTGCAAGAAAAGCAAGCTTGCGCTTCGGTTGGGCAAATTGAGTTGATGAGTCTTTATAAAAATTATTTTGCAAAATTAAATTTAAATGTGGCGCAAATTCTTTTAACTGCGTCGGACTGTAATTCTCGTGACCGTTATTTAAATTGCAAAAATACCATCGAAACTTTGCTCAAAAAAAACATAATTCCGATTATTAATGAAAATGATTCGGTGGCGGTTGATGAAATAAAAATTGGCGATAATGATCGGCTTTCAGCTCGCGTTGCCCAAATGATCGAAGCCGATTTAATGATTTTATTTTCCGACATTGATGGGCTTTATAATGATAATCCAAAAATCAACAAAGAGGCACAATTTATTCCACAAGTTGAGAAAATAAATAAAGACATCGAAAAAATGGCACGAGGTGCGGTTTCTGAGGTCGGAACGGGTGGAATGATTACCAAAATTTTAGCCGCAAAAATGGCTTTTACCGCTAATTGTGCAACAATAATAACCAGTGGAATCGAGCAAAATGCCTTAAAAAAATTAATTTCTGGTAAGAAAAAATATACAATTTTTGAATGCAATAAATCTAAAATTAAATCTTCGAAACACACTTCGCGCGCTAAAAAAAATTGGCTTTCAGGTTTTGTAAATGCTAGCGGTTCAATTATAATTAATGAAAAAGCCAGCGAAGCTTTAAGGCATAAAAAAGTAAGTTTGTTGGCGGTCGGAGCGGTGGCTTTACGCGGAAAATTCGCCAAGGGCGACGCCGTTTTTGTTAAGGATGAAAATCTTAATCACATTGCGAGCGGAATCAGTAATTACAATAGCGAAGACGTTAAAAAGATTTTACAAAAAAACTCCAATGACATCAAAAAAATTCTCGGAAATTCGGCAAAATCAGAGTTAATTCATATCGATAATTTGTTCATAATTTCATCTTAAAAATTATTTGATTTGTAAAAAAATTATTAATAAAATTTGTAAATAAATATATTTTTAATTTAAAATTCTCCACTATGAATAATGAAAATATTGAGCGCTCAACCTTCGCTTGCGCAAATTATATAATTGAAAATTTGCATAAAAGAAATATCGATGATTTAACAAATCTAAAATTACAAAAATTGCTTTATTTTGCCTACGGAGTACATTTATCGCTTTTCAATGAAAAATTATTTGAAGGAGAGATTCAGGCTTGGAAGCATGGCCCAGTTGTCCCCCTGGTTTATCATGAATTTAAAGATTGTGGAAAAAATCCGATAACCCCCAATTCACTGGCTAGAATTGTGATTGATTTTTCCGATGAATTTGAGGTGCCAAGAATTGACAAAGAACAACAAGAGAATAAAGCTAAAAGTCTATTCATTGCTTACGCTACTTATGGCGAGAAAAATGCTTGGCAATTAGTTGAGATGCTTCACAATGGAGAGAGAGCGGCATGGAAGAAGCATTATGATGAAAATAAGAAAGGTAAAGTTATTCCAGATGAAGATATTCTTGTTGAATTTGAAAAAAGGATTGATGAGATAGCAACTTTCATTTTGGGCTAAATCAAAATGGCAAATAAAAATCAATTAAAAAATAGCCCTCTAAAAATAATCGAAGAAGAAAATAAAAAAAATATAAAACTTCGACAAAATGAGATTGATTCAATTAAGCATGAATGTAAAAAAGTTCGGACTATAATTTTTCATAGCCCACTTACATATATTTTTATATTGGCATTTGGTATTGCATGGTCTTATTATGGAAGCTTCAAAGAAGCTACTGGGACTAGTGCTATATGGGTCCTCGAATATTTTATGCTTGAAGCTTACAAAGCAAAAAAAGGTGAAAAATAATTTAAAAAATATCAAAATTCTCATTAAAACTATCGTCTAAAAAAAGTAGTTTTTTTAATTCTTAATTGGGCGGGGGCGATGCCGATAAAATCTTGATAAGAAAAATTATTTTTTTGTAAAAAATCATAAATCTTTTGATAATTTGGTCGCTCGGAATCGTCTAAAATCAAATATCCGTCAGATTTTATCGCTTCAAAAGAATTTTTAATACATTCAAATCTTTTTAAAGAATCGACAATTAAAAAATCGAATTTTATATTATTTTTTTGCGAATAATTTTGAGCAAAATGTTGATATTCATCTTGTTCTAAAGCCTCTTCATTCAAAAAAATTTCACAATTTGCGTTAGAAAAATAATTTTTTTCTAACAAAAAATCGCCAGAATTTTTAAGAATCGAAGTAATAATTTCAAACCATCGGCGATTGCTTTCAAGGCTTATAACTTTTTTAACTTTCGATGCAAAAAATAAAGTTGAAGCTCCGCATCCAAATTCAAAAATAATGTGATTCTTTGTTAAATTTTCTTTGAAAAATTCAATCGCATCAAAACAATACCAAGGAATTGGAAGGTTGTTCTCATCAACAGTAAAGCCGTTTCTCGAGGAATTTATCCAACTTTTTTTATATAAATTAAATTGATTTTTGGTTAGATCGGCGAAATTATTTTCCATAAACTATGGTGCATCTTTTGCTATAAACAAAATAGTTTCTATTATATTTATCAACGGCGTAAATGCTTTGAATATTGCCGTTTTTGATGGCGCTTATCACCGATTGATCTCCCGATAATTTTATTGCGGTTTCGCCGATATAGGGAATGGTAAATCCACCAAATAAATTATTACTACAAGCTTCACCTTTTTTTATTTCCGAAAGAGAAATTACGTTAATTTTTTCCTGCGAGTTATATTCGGTAGAGTAACTTTGGCACGAAAAAATTAGCAAAAAAACTAAAAAAATCATTTTTTTACTAATTTTTTTAAGATAAAAACTCATAATTTTTAGTTTGTAAATTTATTTTTATTGTCATCAATATAGCATTGTGCGGTCGATTTGTAAAATTTTCTAAGTATTATTTGAGAATTTTTATTATTAACAAATTGAATAAAAGCTGTGGTGATTTTACTATTATCAATCGAGCTATTTTCTAGGCTGTAGACCGGCATAATCCATTTACGATTTAAGTTAAATTGCATGTTGCTAGCCTCTCTTAAATCTAGTCTATAAGGTTTTTTTATATTGTTAGCAATTAATGAAAATTTTATATCTTTAGAGAATTTCATATTTCCAAATACAGTTTCAGAATCGCTAACATTTATTATTATTTCACTTTCAATTAAATCTGGGCGATAAATTTTTTGAGGCTTAAAGGCTTTAAAAACTTCGGGTGGAGCGAGGGTTATTGAAGATTCATTGATGTTGATTAAACTAAAAAAACCTTGCGAATATTTTGATGAATAAAGATAAGGAGTGAGGGTGAAATCTGATTCGTTGGAAATCATTATGTTGGTTAAATCGACATCTTTGTAGCCTCTTAAATCAACAGCAATATAAGGTGAGCTTTTTGGTGAATTCCTGATGGCATTGATAATTTTTGAATAAACGCTTTCGTCTTCGAGACTTGATACTGAGGCAAGTCTGATATTGCGACGGTTTTTAAGTTCTTGATTCGAAAGCTTTTTAAATAATTTTAATCTAGTTTCAATTTCTTGTTTGGTATTTTTACAATCAGTGTTTTTTAATGGATCATTTAAATGATTGAATGAACATGATTGAATTGCGAAGTTTATGCAAAGAATGGAGAGTAATTTTTTAGAAATCATTTTTATAATTTTTTTCTTATAATTTCTATTAAACCAGCATTATTTCAATTAAAAAATATGAATTAAATTTTTTAATTAAAAAAAGAGCGATTTTGAAACAAATTAATATTTCAAAATCGCTCTATAAATCTTTAAAATTTTTTAGTCAGCTAATTCGATGAAATCAACAGATTCTTTACCTTTTCTAACGGTTAAAGTGTAAATAACTTTTTGACCTTCGTTTAAATTCTTGATACCTGCTTTTTCAATAGAACTAATGTGAACAAAGACATCTTTATCAGCGCCATCTGGCTTGATAAAACCGAAACCTTTTGTGTAATTAAACCATTTTACTTTTCCTGAAAACTTTTCCATGATATTATATTTATTATTATTAAAATTATTTTAAGAGAGTGAAATTAAATTTCACTCTTTCAAAATCAAAGCCTATTACTATAATTTCAAAAAGAAACAGTTATTTTGCTTTTATTGAATATTTTTTTTAAGTGCTAAAAATTGGTATTTTTTCTAGGCTTAAAATTTGGGTTAAAATTCTTTTTTGGACCACTAGATTTCGCAAAAGGTTTTTTAGCAAAATTGCCACGAGGTTTTCTGTTGCCAGAAAATCCCTCATCTTCTTTTTTCATGAATCCGCCAAAGATTTTTTTCAAAAAACCGTTGCCATCGCGTTGATTGCCATCTCTTTCTTTGCCGTCAAATTTTCTAGGACCTTTGGAAAATCTAGCGGGGCCATCTTCGCGACTTCTGCTACTGGATCTATTTTGAGAATATTCGCCATCTGGTCTTCTGCCTCTTGGTGCCAAACCATCTTCTCTTTTGGTAAATTCTCTTCGGGCTATCGGCGCGCCTTCTCTATTGCCAATATTGCCAATATTGTCATCATCTGGAGCATTATTTGTGTCGCGAGCGGGGCGTCCAAAATTGCTACGCGGTCTTTCGGATGAATCTTCGCGACTTCTTCCAAAATTGCTACGCGGTCTATCGGATGAATCTTCACGACGTCTTCCAAAATTGCCACGAGGTTGATCATCGCTTCTTTCGCGTCTTTCAAAATTGCCACGCGGTCTTTCGGCTGAATCTTCCGAACGTCTTGGCGCGTTAATTCTGCGACCTACGGGAGCGCGTTCGCGACGTTCATCGCCAGTTCCTTCTCCATCTTTTCTATCGCGATGTTGCAATGGGCTTCTGCCGATTTTAACGCCAAAAATTCCTTTATTAACCGAACCTTCAACATTTTCAAATTCTCCGGCTTCTTCTACGGGAATTTTCATGCCGATGCTTTTTTCGATTGAGCGCAATGCTTTTAATTCTGAAGTATCGCATAATGAAATGGCGAGACCTTCGCGTCCTGCCCGAGCAGTTCTGCCGATACGATGGACATAATTTTCAATATCACGTGGTAAATCAAAATTTAATACGACCGAAATATCGGCGATGTCGATTCCTCGAGCCGCAATATCGGTGGCGATTAAAATATTTACACGATTAGAACGGAAATCATTTAATGCTTTTTCACGAGCATTTTGTGATTTATTGCCATGCAAAACTGCGTTTTTGAAACCAAGAGTTTCAAGGCTTTGAGCCAAACGATTGGCATTGTGTTTCATTTGACAAAATATCAAAACTGAACCAGTTTGATGTTTTTTCAAAATATCGTTTAGAATATTGATTTTGTTGTTTCTAGAAGTAATAAAAACTTTTTGTTGGATTTTTTCAACGGTGGTTGATTGCGGAGTTATCTCAACTTTAACCGGATGTTTTAAAATTTTATGAACTAGAGTTTCAATCGCCGGTGGCATTGTTGCCGAAAATAATAAACTTTGACGCTCTTTTGGTAAATAATCCATAATTCTTTTAACATCATCAAAGAAGCCTAAATCAAGCATGCGATCAGCTTCATCAAGAACTAAAATTTTGAGTTTTGAGTAATCGACATATTTTTGTTTAGTCAAATCAAGCAATCTTCCCGGAGTGGCGATAAGAATATCGACGCCACTGCGTAAAGATTTAATTTGATGAACTTCACTCACTCCGCCAAAAACCGTGGCACAAGTTAAATGCGAATTTTTACCGTAAACTTTAATGTTATCGGCGATTTGGGTTGCCAATTCACGAGTCGGCGTAAGGATTAAAGCCGAAATTTGATTTGGCGAATTTTTTTGGTGATTTTCGCTTAGATTGTTAATAATTGGTAAAGCGAAAGCGCCAGTTTTTCCAGTTCCGGTCTGAGCGATTCCAAGAAAATCTTTGCCTTCAAGAATGTGCGGAATTGCTTGAAGTTGAATTGGTGTTGGATGTGTATAACCCTTCTTTTGAAGAGCTGAAATTATATTTTCATTTAAGTTTAAAGATTGAAAATCAGTCATGAGTAATTTAATTATTTATTTATAAATAAAGCGTAGAGAAAACAAATAGCGATTCAAAAACTCATCTAAAACTAAGAAAGAAAGGCTCAAATGAAGCTTATAATAAGGCTTCCAAGGTGTTAAAAGAAATCGTTATTTGTATTTTCAATAAATCGATTCTAAAATTTTATATTTGAAAAGATTCAAATAAAATTAAAATGGTGAAATAGATTTATACTTCCTAAAACTAATTTTAATCGCTATTTTCTAATTAGCTAGTTAAAATTAACAAAATTTAAAAAATAGCTTTAAAAAAAGCGATAAAATTTTATTTATAAATCATTTTTTTTACAATAAAGGCAAATAATATTTATTGATGATTAATTATTATATTAATGATATTGAATCATTAAAAAAACAAAATTTATACAGAAAACTTAGTGATAGTAGGTCTTTGTCAAGCAATGTTATTAGAAAAAATAATAAAAACTTAATTTCATTTGCTTGTAATGATTATTTGGGCTTATCGCATAATTCGGCTTTAAAAAAATCGGCAATTTTGGCGATTAAAAAATATGGTGTTGGAGCTAGAGCCTCAAGATATATAACTGGCAATAATATTATTTATGGCAAGCTCGAAAAAGCTCTCGCTAAATTTTATAAAAATGACGATGCTTTAATTTTTTCCTCGGGATATTCTTGTGCGATTGGAGTGGTTAAAGCGTTAGTAGGCGAGGGTGATTTGATTATTGCCGATAAATTTATTCACGCTTGTTTAATTGACGGAGCACAATTATCGCAAGCAAAATTTACGCGATTTGATCATAATAATCTCGAACATTGTAAGCAAATTTTACAAAAAAATCGCAAGCAATATAAAAAATGTTTAATCGTCACCGAAACAATATTTTCAATGGATGGCGATGTTGGAAAAATTGCCGAATTACTTAACTTTGCCGAAGAATTTGATGCGATTTTATTGTCCGATGATGCTCACGGTTTGGGGCAAAATATTTTGCCACATTCACGACATTTACAAATGGGAACCTTGTCGAAAGCCTTCACTAGTCTGGGTGGATTCGTGGTTGGCGATAAAATTTTGATTGAATATTTACGACAATTTGCTCGCTCGGCAATTTATTCAACGGCACTTCCGCCGGCGATTTTAGCTTCTTCATTACAAGCATTAAAAATTATTTCCAAAAAAAATTTAGCCCAAAAATCCATCGAAAATGCTCAATATTTTTGCCAATTAATGAATTTACCAAAACCCGAATCGTCAATTGTAATTATAAAAATTGGCGACAGTAAAAAAACCGTCGACATCGCCAAAAAAATTGCCGAAAATGGCTTTTTGATTGGTGCCATCCGCCCGCCGACGGTGCCAAAAAATCAGGCAAGATTACGTTTAACTTTTAGTGCTTCGCATCGTAAAAATGATATCAAAAAATTAGCAAAAAAAATGAAATTAATTTGCAATTTTCAAGCGAAAAATTAATTCTAAATAATTAAAAAAGGTATTTTATTTCTAATTCATTTTTATTAACTAGGGGGAAAATAAGGCGGTGGAGAGCCCCTTCTTTTAGCTGGCTGAGAAGTTATTTCAGCAACTCGGTTCTGGACTCTCAACTCTAATGCAACTAAATTGATTTTGTTTACTAGATCTAACTTCAACTTTACTATTATCTTCGGTTAATATTTGATCTAAATTATCTTGTTTTAATGATGAATTTCCTTTTTGATTTTGAGTTGTTTGTGAAATTCATTTAATTTTTTGAAGAAATATAAATTTGGGGATTTTTAAATAAGTTTTTTTGAAAATGATGAATTAAGAAATGAATTATCAAAAAAAATCACTAAAATTTGATGTAAATTATAGGATTTTTTTTGAAAAATTAACTAAAATTTCAATTGAATTTAATTGGGCATAATTTTGTCGCAATTCATGGTAGTATCTTGTCCAGAAATGGCGGCGACAATTGAGGGAGCGCCAAACATAGTAGCGATTCCAGCCGTTACCCCAATCATCAAACCCCAAGAAACTTTACCAGTAAAAAAGCCAATTCCCGTGGCGATAATGGCAAAAGCTGCAAAAGTCTTCCCCGCACTTCCAGTTACTACTTTCAAAGCTTGGCACATTGCTCGCGAAAAGGTTTGATCTTGTGTGTCATATTTGGCATCAGCCATTGGATCTAGTTTGGCTTTGTAGGCGGCTAATCTAATAGCGTTTTTTATAGCCTCGCAGGCTGATTTGCAATTAACAATAGCAGGATTTGCATCAGTGCCAGTGCATGTTGAAGTATATGAAAGTGTGGCTGATACTCCTTGTGGCGCAGTTAAAGAAACTAGATTTTGAATTACGTTTGAAACACAAGTCATACTTGCACAATTTCCAGTTCCAGTAGCATCGCAATCAGTTTGTAAGGTTACATTAAGTGCCATCGCCGACCCAGTTGAGAATAGCATGATTGCCAAGAGCGACAGAAAAAAAGATTTGGAAAATAATTTCATTTTAAAGTTTAATTTTTAATAGCTACTAGTTGATTTAAATAGTTATTTATTAATAATTATTTGAAGATATTG
>SYAR01000089.1 GCA_005787525.1 Rickettsiales bacterium | reverse complement strand
GAGGGTTCAAGTCCCTTCGCCCGCTCCAAAATATATAAATTTTTCCCTCAAATTTTCAAAAATTATTTCTTTTCTTGAAGATATTCGGTAATGTGTTTCATTAAATAATCTCCCGAAAGTGCAATATGAAAATCGCCGTCAATCTCAATAAAACGTTTCGGTGAATTAAATAATTCATAAAGTTTTTTACCCTCTGCGAAAGGCACCAAATAATCTTTATCAGCATGAAAAATCAACACTGGCGCCGATACTTTCGAAGCAATTTTATCCGATTCAAAACGATCTTTTAAAATTAGTGAAACCGGCAAAAACCAATAAGTTTTTTGTGCTATTGATAAAATTGAAGTAAATGGCGCTTCCAAAACCAAAGCACCAAAATCATGCTTTGATGCTAGATTTACCGCAACTGCAGAGCCAATCGATTCACCGAATAAAATAATGTCTTTACTTGAAATATTTTTTGATTTTAAAAATTCAAAAGCCGAATCGGCATCTTGAAAAAAACCATCTTGCGATGTTGTTCCTTCTGATTTGGCGTAACCTCGATATGAAATCGCCATCACTCCATATTGCGTTGCAAATTTTTCAAAACGATCGGATCGTCCCGATAAATTTCCAGCATTACCATGAAAATATAAAATGGTTTTTTGCCCTTTTTGTGCCGGGCGAAACCAAGCGTAAATATTGGTTTGATCGGCAGTTTTTAAATTAATTTCTTGAAAATCTTCGGGGATAATTAAAATTTTTCCAAATGGATAATATAAAAAATTTCTTTGAAAAATATACATAAAAGCCACTATAAAAATATAGAAAACTACAATTTTTATGAGTATTTTCTTGGCGAATATTTTTCTAAATATTTTGGTAAATAATCTTTTAAACAAATTTTATGAAATTAAATTAAAATTTTTTAAATCTTCACTATTTTGAATTGAACGTGATTTTAAATTTGGACAAGTTCTCGAAACCAAGCCAGACAAGACTTTGCCGGCTCCGAACTCGATCACTTCTTCAATGCCATTTTGTTCAAAACACAACATGGTTTCACGCCAACGCACTGAACCAGTAATTTGTTCGATTAATAAATTTTTAATTTGTAAACCATCTTTTGCAATTTGAGCCGAAACATTGGCGACCAGTGGAACTCTAGGCTGATTGATGGTAATTTGTGCTAAAGCTTGCGTCATTTTCTCTTGGGCTTCTTTCATTAAAAGCGAGTGAAAAGCACCGCTTACGGGCAATAATATTGCACGTTTAGCGCCTTTAGTTTTAGCAATTTCAAGCGCTCTATCAATGGCAATTTTTGAACCTGAAAGTACAATTTGTCCAACCGAATTATCATTAGCAACTTGACAAATATCGCCATTCGAAGCCTCTTGCGCAATTTCTTTAGCAACATCAATTTCAACCCCCAAAATTGCACACATCGCTCCTGAAGTTTGTTGTCCACATTTTGCCATTTCACTGCCACGAATTTGTAAAAGTTTGGCGGTATCTTCTAAACTTAAAGCCTTTGAAGCGCACAAAGCCGAATATTCGCCGAGCGAATGCCCCGCCGTTAAAGCACATAAATCTTGAAAATTTTTACCAAAATCTTTTTCTAAAATTTCAATTAAAGCAATCGACACCGCCATTAGAGCTGGTTGAGTATTTTCTGTTTTGGTTAATTCTTCTTGCGGACCTTCAAACATAATTTTAGTAAGATTTGCTCCTAAAATTTCATCGACTTTTTTAAAAACTTTTTTGGCAGAATCAAAATTTTCATATAAATCCTTACCCATTCCGACGACTTGCGAGCCTTGACCGGGGAAAACAATTGCGATTTTATTTTTCATAAAATTATTCTTGATATTTTTTAATAATATTTTTTACTTCCTGTTTGATATTATTATCATTTAATGCAAAAGCAAGATTGGCTTCCAAATATCCCAAAACATTTCCACAATCGAAACGTTTTTGCGTATTTTTTTCATAAAAAAACGGATGATCTTTGCACATGTCACGAAGCGAATCTGTGAGTTGAATTTCTCCGCCACTGCCAATTTGAAATTTTTCCAAATATTCAAAAATTTTCGGTTGCAAAATATAACGTCCAATTATTGCTAAATTAGATGGAGCCTTGTCAATCTCAGGTTTTTCGACCATATCAATAATTTTTTCAGCACCATCATTTTTGATAATTCCATATTTATTAACTTCACAAAGAGCAACTTCGTCAACGCCAATTATGCTTGAATCCGCAGGTTTTGAAACTAATTCTTCGATCATTTGCGTTAACAAATTTTTAGAATTATTTGGTGGAGGCATCAATAATTCATCGGCCAAAATCACCGCAAACATTTCATCTTTATTAATAAAATTTCGAGCACACCAAACGGCGTGACCAAGCCCCATAGGCCTTTGTTGACGCACAAAAGAAATTTGACCAGCTTGAGGCATCCAACCAATAACTTTTTTTAATTCTTCGGCTTTATTTTTTTCATCGAGCTTTGATTCAAGTTCATAAGCATGATCAAAATGATTGGCGATAGTATTTTTATTGCGTCCCGTAATAAAAATAAATTTCTCAATTCCCGCCTCGCAAGCTTCTTCGAAAGCGTATTGGATTAAAGGCTTATTGGCGATGGGCAACATTTCTTTGGGCAATGATTTGGTAGCGGGGAGAAATCTGGTGCCAAGTCCGCCAACGGGAAATATTGCTGTTTTAACTTTCATTATTGCTCACCTACAATTTTTAATTTACGATAAATAGTTGAACGTCCAATCTCGAGTTGTTTGGCGACCTCCGAAAGATTGCCGTTGTAAATGTTAACGAGGCGACGAATAATTTCCTCTTCGATTGTTTCAAGAGTTTTACACTTGCCCTCATCGTCAAAAATATCAACAAGTTCGCTATTAATATCGGAGCTTTTTTTAATAATCGCTTTGGCTTTTGTTAAACTACTGCTTTCTTTGTGAAGCAAATGCGGAAAGTGCTCGGGCTTAAGAATATCAGTATCACAAAGCACCACGGCACGAAAAATAGAATTCTTTAATTGGCGAACATTGTCTTCCCATTCATAATTATGAAGCAAATAAATCGCATCCAAAGTGATGGTTTTAATTTTTTTATTTTCATTAATTGCAAAGTCACGACAAAAATTTTCAGCTAGTAATGCTATATCGGCTTCGCCACGCTCTTTTAAATCGGGCACTTTAATTGGAAATGCGGCAATTCGATAATATAAATCTTCACGAAATTTTTTAATTTGAACAAGTTTTTGAAGATCGCGAGTGGTCGATGCAATAATTCTAACATTGGCTTTCACCGGATATTTACCGGATACGGGCACAAACTCTCCTTCTTGCATAAATCGCAATAATTTTACTTGAAGATCGGTGCGTAAAGTTTCAATTTTTTCAAAATAAATTGTGCCATTATTGGCTTCACGAATTTTACCAATATTTTTATATAAACCGTCGGAAACATATTTTTCAGAACCAAAAAGTTCTTCTTCGCCATTGGTAATTTTTAGTAAATCGCAATCAACGACAATAAATGGCTTACCCGAACTTGGACCGGAGCCATGAATAGCTCGAGCCAAAAGCTCTTTTCCCGTTCCACGTTGACCTTCAATTAAAATTGACACATTGGAATTAACAACTTTTTTAGCCAAACGAATAGAATTAAGAAGCGGTTCGCTCTGCCCGATTATATCAGAAAAAGCTACTTGATCTTTACCTTTTCGTGCCAAATGCGAAACTTGATATTTTAAATTTTTCTTTTCAATGGCGTTATTGATTGACGCGGTGACGCGAGCAAAAATATCATTTTCACCTTTGACGATATAATCAATTGCACCATAATTAATTGCGGTGATTGCCAAATTAACATCTTGATTGGCAGTTAAAACTATGACTTGCAAATCGCCTTTGATAGAATTTATTTGCTTTAAAACCGTTAATCCATCAAGATCAGGCATTGATAAATCAAGCAACATCACGTCAACATCATGGCATGAAATACCTTTTAAAACCTTGCGATTCATGAAAAAATCAACGACTTCCATACCGCTCGACATCACTAAATAATTATGACCAAGATTTTCAATAAAATGGCTAATTACTTTACGCTGTGTAGGCTCGTCATCAACAATCAAAATAGTTCTTTTAACCATAAAAATATTTTTATAAAAATTAATTTTTGTATTTTCAATTAAGCGCCTTTTCTTTCAACTTTTTTTCTTGTAAAAGTTGAATAATTTTTGCAGAAGTTTCTTCAACCGACCTTTTTGTAACATCAATTACAGGGCAATTTAGTCGATTGAAAAGCTTGCGCGATTCTGCAACTTCTTCTTTAATTGACTCAATTTCAGCATAATTACTCGAAGCCTCCTGGCCAATGGAAGTTAATCGTGATTGACGAATTTGAGCCAATTTTTCTGGATTAATTATCAACCCAACAATTAAAGGTTTTTTTATTTCAAAAAGTGAAGTTGGAATAGTCTCAATCGAAACAAATGGAATATTCGCAACCTTATATCCACGACATGATAAATAAACCGAAGTTGGCGATTTTGAAGTTCGCGAAACTCCAATAATCACGATATCAGCTTCATACAAATCCCAACTAGATTGACCGTCATCGTGAGTAATTGTATAACTTATCGCATCAACTCTTGAAAAATATTCATTATCTATCAAATGCTGTCTACCAACGGCATGGCTAATATTTTCTTTTAAATAATTTGAAAATTCGGCAATAATATGAGACAAAACTGGAATGCATGGCAATTGAAGTTTGTAGCATTCTTTGCGTAAATCTTCAACCAAATCATCATGCATAATTGTATAAAGAACTATTCCCGGTTTTTTTGCAATAGCCTCTAAAACCCTATCCAGTTGTGGCTTGGTGCGAATTAATGACCAAATAAAATCATTTGATTCAACCTTTTCAAACTGCGATAAAACAGCTCTGGCAACCGAGCTAAGAGTCTCTCCCGTGGAGTCAGAAATTAAATGTAAATTTATAATTTTTTTTTCCATTACAAAAATTTTATTTGTTTAACTCTAAGTTTTTTGTTTTTAGAAAAAAAATCAATCAAATTATTTATAAAAAGATATTATTTTTATAAATATCTCAACTCGACTATATTTTGTTCAATATTTATAAATAAAATAAATACGAAGATAGGTTTGGGCTGGTTTTTATATAATGATGGTGAGCACGGTTGGAATCGAACCAACGACAACCTCATTAAAAGTGAGGTGCTCTACCGACTGAGCTACGTGCTCTTCAAAGTGAAGAAAATTAAAAAACGAATTAAAATTAAAAACTTAAATAAAATCAATTCCAAGTTAAATTTTAAAAAATAAAATTAAGAAAAGAAATTTAATTATGTTTTTGTTTTTTAAACAAGGATCATATTTTTAAAAATCCAAACTTAAATTGCAATCACTTTTATAAAAATTTTCTTAATATCTTTAAATTCACTTAAAAAACAAATTTTAATTAATGAAAAAAAAAATCATAATCATCATTCCTGCAAGGCTAGCTTCAACCAGATTGCCTAACAAACCTTTGGCAATGATTGAAGAAAAAACCATGATTCAAAGGGTTTACGAGCAAGCTTTAAAAGCTAATTTAGGTGAAGTAATAATTGCGATCGATGGCGAAAAAATTGCCGATGAAATCAAAAAATTTGGTGGCAAATATATTTTAACTAATCCTGATTTGCAGTCGGGCACCGATCGAATTTATTCAGCTTACAAATTATTAAAACAAGATTTTGATATTATTGTAAATGTGCAAGGCGACCTTCCAAATATTGATCCTAAAGTCATTAGCGAATGCGTAAATTTAGCTTTGGAAAATGATTGCGATATCGCCACCGTTGCTTCGAAAATCAGCGATATTTCTGAAATTAACAATCCAAATGTAGTAAAAATTGCATTAGCTCAAAATGGTTTGGCACTTTATTTTTCAAGGTCTCCAATTCCTTTTTCTAAAAATATTAATGATGATTATTTTCATCACATCGGCATTTATGCTTATAAAAAAAATTCCTTGGAAAAATTTATTAATTTAACGCCATCGCCCTTAGAAAAACGTGAAAGTCTCGAACAGCTCCGAGCTCTTGAAAATGGCATGAAAATTGCCGTAAAAATTGTTGACGCTCATCCGCTTTCGGTTGATACAAAAGAAGATTTAGATAAAGTTATTAATCTCATTAAATCACAATGAAAACCGTCAAAAAAATCAAAAAAATTATCGGATGGAAAGAGTGGTTTAACCTTGATTGCCTTGCCCTGCCCGCCATTAAAGGCAAAATCGATACGGGGGCAAAAACTTCAGCACTTCATGCTTTTAATATTGAAACTTTTTACATTGAAGACGTTGAATATGTTCGCTTCGACATTCATCCTTTGCAAAAAAATAAACGCTTAGTTCGCAGTTGCATTTCACGCGTTATTGATCGACGGATGGTTTCCGACTCAAGTGGTAAAAAAGAAAAAAGAATTGTAATTAAATCCGATCTAAAAATTGGCGATAAAAAAATTCGGGTTGAACTTACTCTCACTAATCGCGATAACATGTCATTTCGTATGCTTTTAGGACGCGAAGCAATTATGCAAGCAAAAATGATTGTTGATATTTCAAAATCTTTTGTGCAAGGTAAGTTAAAAAAAAGTAAAGTTTTAAAACTTTATCGCGAAATAAAACCCAATTCATTAGAAATTTAATTTATGAAAATAATATTATTAGCTTCAAATCCGAATCTTTATTCCAATCAACGTATTCTTGAATCGGCAAAATGTCGTGGTCATGATGTTGAGTTTGTAAATGTTGGCAATTGTTATATAAAAATATCTTCAAATAATTGCGAAGTATATCATCAAGAAGGAAAAAAATTAACTAAAATTGATTATGTGATTCCTCGCATAAAACCTGCAATGACATTCTACGGAACGGCGATTGTTCGCCAATTTGAAGTGATGAATATTCGCTGTTTAAATAATTATTATGCCATCACTAAATCACGCGATAAATTGCATACTTTGCAAATTTTAGCTCAACATAAACTTGGCTTGCCCATCACTTCTTTTGCCAATTCATCTTACGATACCAAGGATCTAATCAAAATTGTTGGTGGTGCTCCTTTGGTCGTCAAACTTCTCGAAGGCACTAAAGGCGTTGGCGTAGTTTTGGCCGATACCACCAAAGCGGCAGAAAGCGTTATTAACGCCTTTCGAAGCCTCAAGGCCGATGTTTTAGTTCAGCAATATATTAAAGAATCGAAGGGGCAAGATATTCGTTGTTTTGTGATTGGCGATAAGGTCGTGGCATCGATGGAACGCACCGCGCAAGAGGGTGAATTTCGTGCCAATATTCATCTCGGAGCAACTGCCCGTTCAATCGAAATTAGTAATGAAGAACGTGATTTAGCCATTCGCGCCGCCAAAATTATTGGTTTAGAAGTTGCCGGCGTCGATATGGTTCGCTCAAATTCGGGGGCAAAAATTCTTGAAGTAAATTCGTCTCCGGGGCTTGAAGGCATTGAAAGCTCAAGCGGTATAAATATCGCCGATAAAATGATAGAATTCATGGAAAATAAATTTAAAAATAATGAAAAAAGTTGAAGCAAAAAAAATATTTCATAGCGAAATTGAATTCTTAACCGGCGCTCATAATTTCTCTCAAATCCCAAGGCATCATTATCCCGAAATCGCTTTCATCGGTGCTTCAAATGTTGGAAAATCAAGTTTAATTAATGCAATTTTTTCTAAAAAAATCGCCATCGTTTCCTCAACTCCGGGACGCACGAGGCAATTAAATTTTTTCAAAATTTCTGGTTTTCGTGATGGCTTCGTGATGGTCGATATGCCCGGATATGGCTTCGCCAAAGCTAAAATAGAAAAGATACAACATTGGCAAGATGTAAGTTTCGATTATTTAATCAATCGTCAAAATTTACTAAGAATTTTTTTATTAATTGATGCCACTAAAGGCTTGAAAAATAACGATTTAGAGGTGATTGAAATTTTTAGTCAAAATAATGTTTCCTTTCAAATTATTTTAACAAAAATTGATAAATTAAATTTAGAAGAACAAGAAAAATCAATTACCGAAATCACCAAAAAACTTGAATCTTTTCCATCATTTTGTAACAAAACTATTAGAACCAGTAGTTCAAAAAAATATGGAATTACTGAATTACAAAATGAAATTGTTGAAATTTTAAATAATTTATGAAAATTATTTTAACAATTTTAATTACGAGTTTTATAATTTTTTTAGCAGTGTTGATGCTTAATTATTCAACTTACAATGGCAATAATAAAACAAAAAATAACAATGAAAAAGAACGCAAAAATTGAAATTAAAAATTTTAATCAAGATTTAACGCCACGACAAATTGTTGAAGAATTAAATCGCTATATTGTTGGGCAAAATGATGCCAAAAAAGCGGTGGCGATCGCCCTTCGCAATCGTTATCGCCGTAAACTTGTTGAGTCTCCGCTTCGCGAAGAAATTATGCCAAAAAATATTTTGATGCTTGGACCAACCGGAGTTGGTAAAACTGAAGTCGCACGTCGCTTAGCCAAACTCGCCGACGCTCCATTTTTAAAAGTTGAAGCAACCAAATTTACTGAAGTCGGTTATGTCGGTCGCGACGTTGATTCTATTATTCGCGACTTGCTTGATGTCGCCATCAAAAATAATAAAAACGCGATGAAAAAAACCGTTTACGATAAAGCCGAAAAACATGCTAAGAAAAAAATTCTTAAAATTTTAGTCGGGGAAAATGCTCTCGATGAAACTCGTGAAAAATTCTCCAAAATGCTTGATAGTGGCGAGATGAACGACAAAGAAATTGAATTAGAAATTATCGATAATTCGTCAAATGCCATGAATAGTTTTGATATTCCGGGTGGGCAAGTTGGCATGATTAATATTTCTGAAATGATTGGCAAAGCCATCGGTAGCGAAAAAACTAAAAAGGCGCGAATGACGATCGAAGACGCCTTGAAAACCTTGATTGATGAAGAATCAAACAAGATGATCGACGAAGATAAAATCATTAAAAATTCTTTGAAAGCCGTCGAAAATGACGGCATAGTTTTCATCGACGAAATCGACAAAATTTGCGCAAAAGGTAATTTAAAAGGGGGCGATGTTTCGCGTGAAGGCGTTCAACGTGATTTGCTTCCAATCGTTGAAGGCACGACAATCAGCACTAAATACGGCATTGTCAAAACTGACCATATTTTATTCATCGCGTCGGGGGCATTTCATGTCGCCAAACCTTCGGATTTATTGCCTGAATTGCAAGGACGTTTTCCGATTCGCGTTCAATTAAAATCACTAAGCGAAGATGATTTATTGAGAATTTTAACCGAGCCTGAAGCCAGTCTTATCAAGCAATATACCGCTTTGCTTGCGGTCGAAAATATCGCCTTAACTTTTAGCGAAGACGGCATTAAAGAGATGGCAAAAATCGCTTTCAAAGTCAATGGCGAAATCGAAAATATTGGAGCGCGTCGACTCCACACCATGATCGAAAAAATCTTGGAAGAAGTGAGTTTTGAAGCTAGCGAAATGAAAGCGGGAACTAAAATCAATATCGATTCGACTTACGTGAATAAGCATCTCGGCGATTTACTATCCAGCAAAAATGATTTAATGAAGTTTGTGTTGTAGAGAAATTAAATAGGTTTCCATCATCCCATTTTTATATTTTAAAAAATTTTTCATCTTCGGAAAGCTTTAAAATAATATTGCCTCCATTATTTAAAACATCATTTGGTAGCTTATCTTTTAATACTGGCAATATATATTGGCAATTAGATTTATTAGCAATTTCTGTAAGCAAATTAGAAATTTGATTTCCGTGAATATTTTCAATTTGATCATGTAAAATAAAGTGTAAACATTTAATATTTATGCTATCAGCAAACTTAATATATGCTATATCAAAAGCGGCAATTTGCCCTTTCTTTTTTCCAGTTCCCAAATTTCCATGGATATTTGCAATATCCAATTTAAGTATATCATTAACTTTGTCAAAACTTAAAAGAAATTTTTCGCCATCAAGTTTTTCAGAAATCTCTGGGAAAAAAATATTAAATAATGTGATTCTTTCTTTAATAAGAGTTTCTTGGGAATTAATTTTATCATTAATTTTATTAAGTTCGGAATTTATATTTTCTAAATTTTTCTCAGATTCAATCCATAACCTTTTTTGCTCTTCCAATTTTCCTTTATCTTCATAAGCTTTATTAAGTTTTGTTATTAAAACTTCAATATTTTCTACAGTGTTTGATTTTTTTAATTTCTTGGTAAGAAAATTCTCTTCATCAAGCAGTTTAGATATTTTATTTTTTCTATCTAATAAATCTTTTTCAAGTTTTGGCAATTCATGAGTTATGTATTTTATTTTTTGGGCTGTCATTTGATTATGAAACTCTATTGTTTCTTCAAAAGTTTTTTGAATTTGCGGGATTAAAACTTTTGCCTCTTCATACAAGCTTTTAACAATTTGAGAATCAATTTTGGAAAATTCAGATTCCAAATCATGCTTGCTTTCTAATATCAAATTTTTTCTCATCTCCAAAGCGCTAATTTCTGTGCTTAATTTGTTGATATTTGATTTTAAATTATTGAGATTAGAGATGTCTGATGAATATGTTGGATTAAGATCAAAAGCTTCTTTTATTTTACTTAATTCTTCTATTTGTTTTTTAACAATTGGTAAAGCTTGT
>SYAR01000088.1 GCA_005787525.1 Rickettsiales bacterium | reverse complement strand
ATAGCCTAAACGGCTATTTTTAGCGAAGAACGGGATCAGGAACGAAGTGACGCAATCCCCGTCGTGAATCTTTTTCGAAGAAAAAGATGAAACGTTTATCAACAAGGAAAATCTAAAAACGAATTAGCCAAAGGCGACGCGGTCCCAGTCGCTAGTCGTCTTCGAAATCAAAATTTATTTTGATTGAGAAAAGCGACGAAGCCAAGTCGACGCAATCCCGGTCGTGAATCTTTTTCGAAGAAAAAGATGAAACGTTTATCAACAAGGAAAAACTAAAAACCCAAATTTCATCGCGGATATGGCGATTTATTCGCGACGAAGCGATTCAACTCAAAGCTAAATTTGCGATAGCAAATTTAAGTGAAGGTTATTATAAACTGCCGACATTGCCATAATCTACATCGCGATGATATTTGCGTTTTGTAAACGCCAAAATTAAACCAAAACAAATTGCCGTTGCCATCAATGACGAACCACCATAACTAATAAATGGCAAAGTCATGCCTTTGGTTGGAAAAATGCTCAAACTCACTCCCGTATTCACAATAACCTGCATGGTAAATTGCATCATCAAACCGCACAAAGAAAGATAAACGAACAAATCCTCTTCCTCCATCGCTCTTTTAATAATTCGAGTAATTAAATATAAAAAAAGTAGCAAAATAATCGAACAGGAAACGATGCCGAATTCCTCGCCGATCGCCGAAAAAATGAAATCGGTATGAACGTCGGGAATGAATTTTTTAACCACTCCGTTACCCGGTCCTTTGCCAAAAAATGAACCATTAACGAAGGCGTCGATCGCTCTATCCGCTTGATAATTTTTCTGTTCCGCATCTAAAAATCTGTTAATGCGATCTTCAACGTGAGGCAATCCTAAATACGCCCCCACCCCGCCAACAATTACGAACAGAACCAAAGTGGCGATCAAACCCCAAGGCAATCCGAATAAAAAAAGTTGCGTCATCCAAATTGCCGAATAAGAAATTGTCATGCCGAAATCGGGCTGAAGCAACAGAAGAGTAAGTAAAATTAACAATGATAAAAATGATATTCCATATTTAAATTGTGCTTTGGCAAAATAAAATTTTTGTAAACAATAAGCATTAAAAACTATAAAAAAAGTTTTGGCGAATTCCGAAGGCTGAATTGCCAAGCCTCCGAACGAAATCCAACGCGTCGCTCCTTTAGTTTTTGCTCCAAAAAATAGCACCAAAACCAACAAAATAAAAGCAACTGCCATGCCAATAATTGCAAAAAATTTAATTTTATCTCGATCTAAAAATGAAATCGAAACCAGCAAAATCAAGGCCACGCAAGCGAATACTAATTGTTTTTTTAAAAAGAAAAATTTTTCGACATCAATTCTTTTGGCGATTACAGGGCTAGAGCTCGCCGTCATTATCAAACCAAATATTAATAATGTTAGAATTATTGAAAAATTTATTTTATCAATATCAATCCACCAACGCTTAAAGTTATTCATATTACGGCGATCGAAAACGCCATAAGAATTTAAATTCCAATTTTCCATAAAATAATTTTTTTAATAAACATAGATTCTTTTTTAATATAGTTAATTTTAATTTGAAATTTTTTTATTTTTAATTATAAATTTAATTTAAATAAAATTATTTAAAAAATTCATGAAAAAATCATCTTCAAATCAAATGTGGGGAGGCAGATTTGCTGAAAAGCCCGCCACTTTAATGCAACAAATTAATCAATCGATTACGTTTGATAAAAAACTTTATAAACAAGACATTATGGGCTCGATTGCTCACGCTAAAATGTTGGCAAAAGTTAAAATTATTTCCGCCAGCGAAAAAACGCAAATTGTCAATGGTTTAACGCAAATTCAACAAGAAATTGAAAGCGGAAAATTTAATTTTCAAATCGAACTTGAAGATATTCATTTAAACATCGAATCACGTCTCAAAGAAATTATTGGCGATGTGGCTGGGAAGCTTCATACCGCTCGCTCGAGAAATGATCAAGTTGCCGTCGATTTTCGTCTTTTTGTGCGTGAAAATATCGATGAGATTTTAGAATTACTTCATAATTTACAAAAAAATTTAGTTAAAAAATCCACCGAAAATCTTGAAGTAATTATGCCCGGATTTACACATCTTCAAGTTGCTCAACCCGTACTTTTTTCACATCATCTTTTAGCTTATTTTGAAATGTTTAAGCGCGATGAATCAAGGCTTCATGATTTACGTCGTCGCATGAATGAATGCCCTTTGGGAGCTTGCGCCTTGGCCGGCACTTCTTACCCGATCGATCGTCATTTTGTTGCCAGCGAATTAAGTTTTGACCGCCCTACTGCCAACTCGATGGATAGCGTTTCCGATCGTGATTTTGTCTTAGAATTTTTATTTTGCTTAAACACTGTGGCAAGCCATTTATCAAGGCTTTCTGAAGAAATTATTATTTGGATGAGTCGCGGTTTTCAATTCATAAGTCTTTCCGATCGCTTCACTTCGGGCAGTTCAATCATGCCTCAAAAGAAAAATCCCGACGGCGCGGAATTAATTCGTGGCAAAACGGGAAGAATTGCCGGTGCATTAATTAGTCTTTTAACCACGATGAAGGGCTTGACGCTTACTTATTCAAAGGATATGCAAGAAGATAAGGAACCACTTTTTGACGCTCTCGACAGCTCTAAACTCACTTTAAAAGTGATGGCAGGCATGATTGATGACATGAAAATTAATCGCGATAAAATGTTGGCGATGGCTTCGAGCGATTATTCTTGTGCCACCGATTTAGCCGATTGGTTGGTGAAAAATCTAAAAATTCCATTTCGTCAAAGCCATCATATTACTGGCTCGATCGTCAAAATGGCCGAAGAAAAAAATTTACAACTTCACCAATTAAAACTTGGCGATTTACAAAAAATTGAGAGAAAAATTAGCAAAGATATTTTTAATTTCCTCGATGTTAAAAGTTCAGTTAATTCAAGAGAGAGCTTTGGCGGAACCTCTCCAATCATGGTTAAAAAACAAATTATTGAAGCGCAAAAATATTTAAAAAAGCAAAAATTTTAACAATTATTTTGTTAAAATTTTTTATAAAATCATTAAAATTAAATTTAAAAATATGTTGCAAAATTTCATTAAAATTATTTTTTGTAAAAAAAATTTATCAAAAAAAAATTTAAAAAATAAATGTAAATTTTTAGTGATTTTTTTAATGATTTTCGGCGTTTTTTCTTGCGGAAAAAAATCTCCAATTGAAAAACCCGACAATTATTCCAGCCCAGATTTCTCTAAGATTAGCGATGAGGGATAATAAAATGTTGCTAACATATAATTGCTCTACCTGTTAAATTTGGTTTTTCAGTAAATCTAATTATAAATTTACTACCAAGTTCATATTTTTCTAAATCGCCATTAACCATTTTCTCCCTTAGGGTCATAATTTCTAATTTTGAATTTATAGTTGTTGGTGGCGAAGATGAAGATAAAGATAAGGATAATTGCGATGATGGCGTTGTCGAATCCGATATCGAAGTTAATTCTTTATCATCTTGAGTTGAAGTTGACAAATCTTCTCCAAAAAAATTTGCTCCCAATATTTCTTCCTCAAGTTCCGTTATTTTATTAATTCGAATTAACGAATTACTTAATTTGTTAAATGCCATCATTATTTTTGGAAAAGGCAAGCGATCAAAGCGTGAATCATGCAAGCTAGCTTTGGTTTGTTGAGTAATCACAGGTAAAGAATCTAAATTTTGATTATAAATTTGTGGATTTTTTTCCAGTAAATGATTTGGCACTTCAACAAGATTATCACCATTTCTAATCCAAATTTTATTTGGAACCTTGCTTAAACTAACTGAGTTACAAATTTTTAATTTATTATCTCTTGGATCGATTTCTGGTTCTAAAATTCCAGCAATAAAACCATTTGGCACCAAACTAGCGATTTGTTTTAAATTAAGATTATCGCAAGAATCATCTGCTTTTTTTATTCGCATAGAAAAATTATCGGCAAATTCTATTGGAGGCTTGGAGGCAACGACAACTGGATTGGAGCGATAAGAAGATGCATTAAAATTTGATAAATTTAACGACACAATATTATGCGGTAAATTTGAAGATTGTGGCGCATAAAAATTTGGTGGAATTGGCGGATTTAATGATTGATATGTTGCACTGGAATAGGTTATTCGAGTTGGCAAGGAAGAATAGCTGAATGATGATATTGGATTATAACGTCCCGGATAAGATAAACTTGGGACTGAATAGTTAACTGGTAAGGATTGACATGAATAATAATTCGCTGGAATTGAATTTGTTGTTATTGGTAAATGCGAATAAATAATTGATGACGGTATTTGATTATATTGAGTGAATGGATTTGAAAAAATTTGATTAGGATTGCAAATTATAGTTGATGGTGGATAGGAGTTGTAGACTCCATAAAAGCCAGTGGGAGCTAGGGATTGAACGGGATAAATTCGACTTAATTGTGAAAAAATTATTGGGTTATGTAATTGGTTTACGACTTTCATTATTTAAATATTTTATATAAATATCTTTAAAAAATTTTTATATTTTTAATAGTTATTTTATTGCATTAAAACATAAAAATAAAGTTTAGTTTTAGCAATAAATTTATATTTAAATTAATTAAAGATATTTTTTGTTTTCAATATGAGAAATGTAACAACAGATTAACTTAAAAATTTAATAATTAATTTTATGTCGCATAAAAAAAATCAAAGGATTTTTGTAATATTTGATTTAAAAATAATGAATGCTGTAGGAATTAACAAAATTATAAAACCTCAAAACTATGAATCGTTAATTTTAAAAATTTACAACCCGAAATAAAAAATGAATTTTAAAATAAAATGGGTGAGTTAGTGGATGTGATAATGGAAAATTAATTGAATTTGAGTAAGTAAAACTTACTCAAATTCATTAAAATTATTTCTTAGATTCAGGTTTTTTAGCTTCAGTTTTTTTATCGTCGGCTTTAGCTGGTGTTGCAGTTCCGGCGGCTGGAGTGGCTGTAGTTGAAGTTGTAACAACTTTTTCTTCTTCAGATTTACCACGACCGATGATGCTGGCAATTAAAAAATTACCTTTTTTCAAAAGCTTAACTCCGCTTGGTAATTTTAGATTTTCGGCTCTAAATTTACTTCCAACATGCAAAGTTCCAACATCGGCTTCGATAAATTGTGGAATTGATTTTTCGCCTTCACACAATACTTCAAGACTTCTTGCGACGATATGAAGAAATCCACCTTTTTTAAGCCCTGGAGATTTATCTTGATTTAAAAATTTAATTTTTGGCTTAGCACGAATTGGCTTGTTATCTTGACATAACATAAAATCAATGTGAACCGGGCGATCAGAAACTGGATCTAAATCAATTTTATGTGCAATAACACGAGTTTTTTTGCCACCAATTTCTAAATCAATAACTGAAGTTAAAGTTACGCCTTTGAAAAATTGTTGTTCAAAATCTCTTGAGTTTAAAGTTATATTGATGTTTTTTTCTTTTGAGTAAATTACCGCAGGAATCAAACCCTCTCTTTTAATTTTTTTCGAAGCAAGACTTCCAGTTTGTTCTCTAACTTCTGCTTTCAACACAATCGACATATTTTCTCCAAAATTAACGAAATTTATTTATAAATTATTTTAAAAAAACCTAAAAACTTATACAAAGATTAGCAAGTTGTTTTACCGCTAAAGCCTTCTAATTCATATCTCTATTAAAAAGATTGATAATTAAGATTAAAAAATAAAGAAAGTAATTTTATTTTTTAGTAAACAATAAATCAAGTAGATTTTATATGTTTTTCAAGATTTTTTAAAACTTCATCGACATGACCTTTAACTTTAACCGAAGACCATGAGTCGATAATGCGCCCCATTTTATCGATTAAAAAAGTTGATCTATCAATTCCAAAATATTTTTTTCCAAACATTGATTTTTCTTTAATCACATCGAATAACTTACAAACCTCTCCACTCTCATCGGCAAGAAGTGAAATTGATAATTTATATTTTTCAATAAATTTGCAATGACTAGCAATATTATCTTTAGAAATACCCAAAACAACTGCTTCTAATTTTTCAAATTCAGCATTTTTCTTGCTAAAATCTTGAGCTTCAATTGTGCATCCCGGGGTATCATCTTTTGGATAAAAATAAATCACAACATATTTGCCTTTCAACTCCGAAAGACTAATTTCAACGCCCTCATCGCTTGTAAGCGAAAATAGTGGCGCCATTTGTCCAATTTCAATTGTCATTATTCTTAGCTGGTTTAGTTTTTTTCTTTGTTTTTTCAACGATTTCTTCGCCAGTTTTAATTTGCGAAATAACGTCGTTAAATTGCGATTGACTGCATAAACCAAGCAAAACAAGATCTCGCGGTTTAATATTTTTCATATTCCAATGCGAACGTGAACGTATGGAATCAATCATGTTGTCCGTAGTACCAATTAATTTTTTAATTTGTCCATTAGTGATTTCTGGATAATATTTTAAAAGGTAAGAAATGCCGTCTGGTTTATCTTGACGGCGAGCAATCGGCGTGTATTTTGAACGCTTTTCGATGGTTTTAGTTTCGCTCGAGGCGGTTTTGTTCAAGATTAAAGATTTTTCTGGATCAGCTTCACATCTTTTAATCTCTTCATCGGTTAATTGCGTCGATAAAATTGGATTTTGTCCGATGATTCCAGAAGCCACATCGCCATCGGCAATTCCTTGAACTTCTAGTTCGTGGAGACCACAAAAACGTGCGATTTGAGAAAATGTAAGCGAAGTATTTTCAACCAACCAGACAGCGGTTGCTTTGCGCATTAAAGGTAATTCTTGCATGATTTTAAAAAAATTAAAGCTTTAAAATTTATTTGTTCTAATATTTAAAACTTTATTAACTTTAAAAGCAAGTAAACATTATGTTAATTGTTTTATCTCCAGCAAAATCTTTAGATTTTTCCACTAATTTTAAATGTATAACCACAACAAAACCAATCTTCCAAAACGAAACCTCACAATTGGTCGATCATTTAAAAAAAATTACGGTCGATAATTTACAAGAATTAATGTCGATTAGTAAAAAACTCGGGGAATTGAATTATCAACGCTTTCAAGATTTTCAAAAAAATCCTGAACGGCAAGCAATTCTTGCTTTTGATGGCGATGTTTATGACGGAATTGATAAAAAAAATTATAATGAAAAAGATTTTAATTTTGCTCAAAATCATGTTATTATTTTATCGGGTTTGTATGGATTATTAAGGCCGTTGGACTCAATAAAGCCTTATCGCCTTGAGATGGGAACTAATTTCAAAAATATTAAATTTTTTATAAAAAATTTATATGATTTTTGGAGTGAAAAAATTACTCAAGAAATTAATCAAAATCCCGCTAAAATTATAATAAATTTAGCTTCTCAAGAATATTTTTCGGCTATAAATTCAAGCAAAATTAATAAAAAAATCATTGAAATTATTTTTCAAGAAAAAAAGAACGGCACTTTAAAAACGATTGGCATAAATTCTAAAAAAGCTCGTGGTTTGATGACTAATTTTGCCATAAAAAATAAAATTTCTAACCCACAAAATTTACAAGATTTTTGTGAAGAAAATTATCAGTTTAATTCAAGTCTTTCTAATAGCAAAAAATGGTTTTTTATCCGATGAAAAATTCACAAAATTATCAATTTAAAAATTATTTAATTCATCAATTTGATGAAGTTGAAAGCACAAATGATTTGGCATTTTCTTTAGTAGAAAATAAACAAATTTTTGCCAATCAAATTATTGTCGCCAATAAGCAAAATAAAGGGCGCGGACGCCTTAATAGAAATTGGGAATCGCCGAAAGGTAATTTATATTTTTCACTAGTTTTACAACCGAAAATTGCAATTGAAAAAACTTCACAAATTTCATTGGTGGCGATTTGTGCTTTACAAATAGCCGTTGCAAAAATTTTTCAACAACAAAATATTGTTGCAAAAATTCAAAATAAATGGCCCAATGATTTATTAATCGATCAAAAAAAAGTAGCAGGAATTTTGCTTGAAAGCAAAATTTCTAATAAAAATTGTGATTTTGCAATCTTGGGAATTGGCGTAAATATTAATTCAAATCCCACTCAAACTCTTTTTCCGTCGACTAATATAAAAAATTTCTCATGTGAAATTTCTGCCTCAAAAATGTTGGAATTTTTTTTAGAAGAATTTGAAAATCTTTATGAAAATTGGCTAATTTTTGGTTTTAAAAATATTAGAAATTTATGGCATAAAAATGCTTATAATTTAAATTCTAAAATTAATATAAACCTTGGCAATTCTAAGATTGAAGGGCTTTTTCAAGAAATTGATGAGGAAGGAAATATTGTTATAAAAAATCACAATAATGAAACAAAAAAAATTAGCTTTGGCGATGTTTCGTAAATATGATTTAATTAAAAAAATATTTGACTCTTAGATAAAATTATTGAAATATAAAAAAAATCCAAAACTTTATCGATAAAATAAATTTTCATTATGTCTCAATTAGCAAATCAAGTTCAGAAAATTCAAAAAGAATCACAATTATCTCAAGAGGTTCTTGATATTTTAAACATTCTCGATAAAATCGAAGATCATACCGCCGAGCTTAGAAAGAAAATAGTCGGAGAGGTTTCAAAAGAGCAAAAAAGCAATATCCATCTAAGTTTAAATAAAATCGATAAAGAATAATTTTTGAATTTTAAAACCCCAACTCAAAGTTAAAGTTTTGATTAAAATTTTATATCCTCAAAATAATTAACTACTTAATTCTAAAAAAACCAAAAAGACTAATTCCATAATTTCTTTGATCGAGAATTGCAAAATTTTTGGTAAAAAACTCTTCATATATTTGAAATTTTTTTGCTTTAAACTCAACAACTAGGAGGGTTTGTGGTTTTAAATATTTTTTTTCTAAAAGATTTTCAACAATTTCTTGATAATTTTCATCATAAGGCGGATCGAGAAAAATTAAATCAAAATCTTCATTTAAAGAATTTAAATTTTTAACATTTTCCGCTAGAATTTTAATGTAATTTTCAACTTTTAAGAGCTCGATATTTTTTCTTAAAATTTCCAAATGTTGATAATTATTTTCGACAAAAAAAACTTTTTTAGCACCACGCGAAATGGCTTCCAAGCCTACTGCTCCGCTACCACAACACAAATCTAAAAAATTACAATCGATCAAAGAAAAATCTAAATCTTTTAAAAATTTTGCTGATTGTAAAATATTGAATAAAGCTTCGCGATTTTTATCGGTGGTTGGGCGTAAAGTTTTTAATTTTTCGCAATCTACTAATTTTCTACCACGAAATTTTCCGGCAACTATACGCATTTTTTAAAGAAAACGAGCTTTATCGGCATAATAAACGCCAAGTAATTTTACATTTTTTGAAAAAAATCCTAATTCCTCCAAGCCGAGAGCAACATTTTTTTCCGACGGATGTCCCTTGATTGAAATAAAAAATTTTGCCTGTTTTGAGGCTCCACTTGGAATATAACTTTCAAGTTTAACTAAACTTACGCTGTTAGTGGCGAAGCCACCAAGTGCCTTGTATAAGGCTCCGGGGATGTTACGAATGGTGAATAAAAGCGCCGTTATCACCTTATCTTTTTTTGGATCAACTTCTTGTTGATGCTTAGAAATTACAATGAAAATCGTAATATTATCATTGCCCGAATCTTGCATATTTTCTTTAATAATTTCGAGACCAAATAAATCGCTAGCTAATTTTGAACAAAGCGCCCCTTTACTTTTATCGCCAAGAGTAGCAATTCTCTCGGCCGCTTTTGCGGTGTTGGAAAATTCGGTAATTTTCACTCCTAATTGGCGTAAATTTTCTTGAGATTGCATCAAAGCTTGTGGATGCGACAAAACTTCTTTAATGTCTTCAAGCTTTGTGCCTCTAAGCCCCACAAGATTATGAGTAATTGGGAAAAAATGTTCGGCCACAATAGAAACATCATGTCTTTGTAATAAATCGTGAATTTCGGCAACACGTCCGGCATAAGAATTTTCTAGGGGAATAATGCCATATTTAGCTTCATTATTTTCAACCGCTGTGAAAACGTCATAAAAACTGTCATAAGCTTTGGCTTGCATTTCGGGGTAAAATTTTAGGCAAGCTAAATTTGAGTTGGCACCATTGGCACCTTGAAAGGCAATGGTTTCTCTGTTTTTTATTTTAACGATTTCTGACGAAGTCATGTTTATAAATTTTGTTTTTTTTAAAAATTATTTTAAACTATTTATTTTTGATTTTACAACTAAAAATTAAATTGACAAAGGCAAATAAGCCATTGATAATATTGAACTTACAAAATCAATTAATTGTAAAATGACAAACACTTTAAACGCTAATTCGCAATTAAATTGGCAAATAAATTCATGGCGCAAATTGCCAATTAAGCAACAGCCACAATATCTCAACGCTGATGAACTTTGCAAAGTTGAAGCTCAACTTGCTAATTTCCCACCTTTAGTGTCAATTGATGAAATTGAAAAATTGAAAAATGAATTGGCATTGGTTTCTCGTGGCGAAGCCTTCTTATTGCAGGGCGGAGACTGTGCCGAAAGTTTTGTCGAATTTTCACATAGTAATTTAAAAAATTATTTTCGCACCATCATGCAAATGACAATCGCATTGATGTATGGCATGAAGAAGCCTGTGGTCAAGGTTGGACGCATTGCCGGTCAATATGCTAAACCGCGTTCGCAAGGCGATGAAACCATCGGCGACACTACGCTACCAGCCTATCGTGGCGATATTGTTAATGGCATTGATTTTGAAAATAATTCACGAAAAGCTGATCCGCAACGTTTAATCGACGCCTATTTTTACTCATCGGCATCACTTAATTTCTTACGCTCGCTTGCTCTTGGAGGCTATGGTAATCTCGATAAAGTTAATAAATGGAATGAAGAATTTTCGCATAATCTCAACAGCAAAAAACACAGCGAAGAAGTCACCTCTAAGATCAACGACATTTTATCTTTCATGAAATCTTGCGGAATCGATTACAAATCAATGCCTCAATTCACCACCGCCAGTTTTTATACTTCACACGAAGCCCTGCTACTGAACTATGAACAAGCCTTTACTCGTTTTAGCAAAGATCATCAAAAGTTTTACGATTTAAGTGCCCATTTATTGTGGATTGGAGATCGCACTCGCACTATCGGCGAAGCTCATGTAGAGTTTATGCGCGGTATTGCAAATCCAATTGCTTTCAAAGTTGGTCCATCGCTTAATGAAAATGATTTATTAAAACTTCTTGATATTTTAAATCCCAATAATGAAGAGGGTCGCATTACTTTAATTTCAAGAATGGGCAGGGATCAAATTCATAAAATTTTACCAAATTTAGTGAAAGCAGTTAAAAATAATAGCAATAAAGTTATTTGGTCTTGTGATCCGATGCATGGCAACACTATCAAGTCTTCAAACGGTTTTAAAACGCGTAAATTTGAAGATATTTTGAGTGAAGTTAAAAGCTTTTTTCAAATTCATCATGAAATCGGTTCAATTGCCGGCGGAGTGCATTTTGAGTTGACGGGACAAGATGTGACTGAATGTCTCGGCGGAAATCAACAAATTTCTGAACTAAATTTAAGCGATCGTTATCACACTCATTGCGATCCACGCTTAAACTCATCGCAAAGTATTGAAATGGCTTTTACCATTGCTCATGAACTAGCTAATTCAATTCAAAAATAAATGATTGACGAAAATTTAAAAAAACACGGAATAATCGCCATAGTCGGGGCTCCGAATGCTGGAAAATCAACCTTAACTAACGCTCTTTTGGGGCAAAAATTAACAATCGTATCGCCGAAAGTACAAACCACGCGCAACTCGATTCGTGCCATCGCAATCGAAAATGAAACGCAAATTATTTTAATCGATACCCCGGGAATTTTTATTCCACGTGACGATAAAATTTTAGAAAGAGTTATTGTTAAATCGGCTTGGCAAGCTCTTCGCGAGGCTGATCAGATTTGCTTTATAATTGACGCTGAAAGCGGAGCCAATCAAGAAAATTTACGCATTTTAAATGATTTAAAAAAAGAAGATTTACCAATCACAATCGTGATTAATAAAATTGATTTGGTAAAAAAATCGAAAATGCTCGAAACCTTCGCCATCCTTTCTAATCTTGGCTTCATCGATATTATTCCAATATCGGCTTTACAAAATGAAGGCGTTGAAAAACTTAAAAAATTCTTATGTGAAAAATGTCAAAATCCCACTTGGATTTATGATGAAGAACAAATCACCGACGCCCCGATGCGTTTCATCGCCAGCGAAATTACGCGTGAAAAATTATTTTTAAATCTTCACAAGGAATTACCTTATTCAATTGCCGTAAAAACTGATAGTTACGAAATTTTAAATAATGGTGAAATAAAAATTCATCAAACAATTTTTGTATTAAAAGATAGTCAAAAATCAATTATTGTCGGCAAAAAAGGTGAGATGATTAAAAAACTTGGACAAGATTCAAGGCTTGATATTGCTGAAATTGCCAGCGCCAAAGTCCATTTATTTTTATTTGTTAAAGTTAAACAAGACTGGATGCGCGACATCGAAAATTTTGAAAAAATTGACATTGAAAAATTGCCAAATTCTAATTCAAATTCCAAACCAAAGAAAAAATAATTATGACCACGATTGACGAAAATGAAGTTGAAAAATTTTCAAAAATTGCCGATGAATGGTGGGATGCAAACGGAAAATTCAAGCCTTTGCATAAATTTAATCCAATTCGTTTAAGTTTTTTTAAGCAAGAAATTTGTAAATTTTTTAATCGCGATGAAAAATTATTAATGCCACTTGAAGGGCTGAAAATCCTTGATATTGGTTGTGGCGGAGGCTTAGTCGCCGAACCAATTTCTCGACTCGGAGCTGAATTAGTCGCCATCGACGCCTCACCAAAAAATATTAATGTCGCCAAAATTCATGCTGAAAAATCGGGTTTAAAAATTGATTATCAATGCATAACCGCCGAAGATTTGGCGTCGCAAAATCAACAATTTGATGTGATTTTGGCCTTAGAAATCATTGAACATGTGGCCGATGTTGAAAAATTTATTGAAGCTTGTGCAAAACTGTTGAAACCGAATGGCTTACTTTTCGTTGCCACTTTAAATCGTACCGCCAAATCATTGTTAATGGCAAAATTTGGTGTCGAATATATTTTACGGTGGTTGCCAATTGGAACCCATGATTGGCGTAAGTTCTTAAAGCCTTCGGAAATTGAAAATATTGCCAAAAATCGTCAAATTCAACTGCAAAAAATCCAAGGTTTTTCTTATAATTTACTCAAAGATCAATGGTCTTTTAGCGCAGATTTATCGATAAATTATTGCTTAATTTTCAAAAAATAATTTGAATTAATCTATTCTAACGCACTGATGATGACACCGCCGGCTCCATCGCCCTTGGCATTCCCCCACTTTGCGATGGTTTAGGCGTTACAACTGGAGTCGATGTTAAAGTTATTTTAACAGAATCCGGCGTATCTACTGGTGAATCACTTCGAACCCGAGATTCTTCAATAGTTTTTTGCATCGAATTTGTATTACTAGGAGCTTTAACTTCAATTTCTTCTGCAATTGGTTGTTGCTCTTTAGGAGTTTTATCTTGAAGAGTTTTTGGTTCCTCCGCTGGAGTCGCCAATTTTTTTTCTTCAAAAACAATATCCGCCTTGACGCCTTGACTATTTCCAACAACATCTACTCTTTCAACAATGTTAACATTCATGCAACAACAAAGTGCCGTCATGCAACTAGAATTCGAATTACCTTGCTCCTCTTCTAATTCTTGGATTAGTTTTTGCGTTTTATCTTCATATTCTTTTTGCCTTTTAATTCTTTCATCTTCCACCCTTTTTTTTTCTATCTTTATATTTATTGTATTCAATAAATCTTTGCCGATTTCACCAATATGATTAAGCATAAAACGAGCATCGTGTCCATTTTTGTTTTTACTACTTAGAGCCTCCTCATGCTGAGGATATTTTTCTATAATTTTATCAATCAATAAATTAATTATTTCTTTGCCTCTTACTTTTTCATCATCTGTTTTAAAATGAAATTGATTTGAAATTGCAACTTGCAAAGCATTGTTGTTGAATTCATTTTCATATTTATATTTTATATCATAATCATTCAATAAATATTTTACCATATTTACAGAACCATGCTGAATTGACTTATTTAAAAGATTGGGTATATTTTTTTCAAAAAAATGATGATAATCATCGTGGCACAAATATTCAAATAAATTTTTTTTATCAGAGGAACATGCAATTTCAAGCGGATTTGATGTAGTTTTTACATATTTATTCATCAATAAACCTATAATTCCATCAGATGAATCACTCTCTATCGCTAAACGAATATTACTAACAAATTTTCCTATTTTTACATTACCTTTGGTTACTGCTTCATCTTCAACCTTGGTAATTCCGCCATTTGGCCTTGCTCCGCTCTGCAAAAGCTCCTTAATTTTCTCTTCATTATTATCTCTTATTGCTTGATGTAAATTACTATCTAGATTTTGAGTATCTTGTAATAATTTTTTGATTTCATTATTTTCAGCTGGACATAAAGTTAGGGGAATCTGACTATGGTCGTTAATAATTTCAATTCTTGCACCTTTTTCTATTAAAAATTTAGCCATTTCAAAATTTTCTTTTTTAACGGCTATATGCAATAAGGTATTGCCTTCTATGTATTTTTTGTCAATGTCGATGTTATCATATCTATCAAAAAGGAACCTTATCATATCAGAGTGACCATTCTCTGCGATGTTTTCTAAAATAGTTTTGCCATCAGAGAAAGTCTCTATAAAATCAGAAGATTCTAATTTGTATTTTAGAATCATCCTTTTGAATTTATTGGAATAACTCTCTGTGCGCTGTGTGGTTGTGAGATTATTTAAATCGTCCCAAAACATTTGGTGTTTATGCTCAGAAGAATTTGCGCTTTGGATTTCGCTAGCTTGATTTTGCATAATCTAAAAAATTATAAAAAAAATTTAAAATAAAAAATTAACTAAAAATAATTAATATTAATCACAATTGATATTAATTTAAAATATTTAATAGTAAATTTATAAAGTTTTAATCGATAAAATTTTTTAAATATAAGTAAGCGATATTATTTGGAGTCTTTATTTTCGGCATCTGGATAGATTTTATTTATCATCGCTCTTCTTAAAATTAAATGACAAACGATATTAACGATAACAATATTTATCAAAGTAAGAGTGATTATTTTTAAAATCGACGTGCTGGAAAAATTTTTGATTTCAATCGCAATTAAAGTGAGAGGTAAAATATAACAATTAAAAATCATAACGACATGGGTCATAGTAAAGACATCTTTGGCACGAAGAAAGGCGATGGTTGTAATCAAAATTAAAAAAGAAGTTAAAAAAACAAAGGTAATGGTTAAAAAACTTATCATATCTTTTTTTTGTTAAAGAGTAAAAAAAGAACCGCCACTAATTTTAATAAAAACAAAACAATAATAATGTCAAAAATTTCTTTAAATTCCGGACTCGAAATGTTTAAAAATAATATAATAAATTGCGTAAATAATAAGTAAAAACTGATAATTTTTTCATATGAATTGTTGCCGTGGAAGAAGCGAAGAAGGGTTAACAACATTGAGAATCCAATGGCAATATTTATAATTAAACCATAATCCATTAGTAAATTCCAGTAGGTTGATTATCTTCAATTTTAGGCTCCAAATCCTTTTCCTTCGACTCTTCAGAATTCTTATTTTCCGAAGAATTTTCGTCAGATTTAATTGAATTATCCTCGATCTGACTCTCGTCAATTTCATCTTCAATTTTTAAAGCCTCAAAAAATATTTTGTCTTTCGGTGTTGAAGGATTTGGATATTTTCCGGTCGATCTATCAATTTTAACTAACTTAACGGAGTTCGGCATTCTAAATGGAACAGAAGGTTTATCTTTAATTGCCTCTTTCATAAAATCAATGAAAACTGGCATCGCCACCGAGGCACCAGTTTCTTCGTCTCCCAAAGATTTTGGGGTATCAAATCCGATATAAACTGCCATGACTAAATCAGGTGAGAAACCTACAAACCAAGAGTCAAATGAATTATTAGTCGTGCCGGTTTTTCCACCAACAATTTTGCCGATCGATTTAGCGCGAGCTGCCGTTCCTCTATCAACAACACCTTGAAGCATTGAAGTGATTTGGTAAGCGGTGGCAGAATCGGTAATTTGCTCTTTTAAATCATCAAGATATGGGATCGGCAATTGCTCGGGAGCCTTCTCTATGTAATCATTGAGATTATTGATAAAACAATTTCGACAATCTCTTTTATCGCGTTTGTAAATAGTTTTGCCGTCGCGATCTTGAATTTTTTCAATCATTAATGGCGTAATTTTTTTACCACCATTTACCATCATACCATAAGCCGTTGCAAGCTTCAAAACCGTTGTTTCGGTTGATCCCAAAACTAAAGAATAAATTCGTTTTGGGTTTTCATTAACGCCAAATCTTTTGACAACATCAACAATTTTTTCCAGCCCAACCATGTCGGCCATGCGAACCGTCGTAACGTTGCGTGATTGCTCTAAGCCAGTTCTAAGGGTTGTTAATCCATAAAAATCTCCCGAATAATTTGAAGGGCGATATGGTGGTAATCCCGAACCTTGATTTAAAGATATTTCTTCATCCATAACTACGGAAGCAGGTGTAAAGCCGTTTTCAAGCGCCGCAATATAGCCAAAAGTTTTCATAGTTGATCCCGGTTGACGCATGGCTTGAGTGGCACGATTAAATTGATTAGGCAAATCAACATAACCTCCCGACATCGCTAAAACCCTTCCAGTATGAGGATCGAGAGCTACAAAAGCACCGTTTACTTCGGGAATTTGGCGTAAATTATAAACGCCTTCTTTGTTAGATTTTTCAACCAAAATTACGTCGCCAATTTCCAAAATTTCAGTAATTTTTTTAGGTATTGGTCCGCGTGAATCAATGGTTTTGTATTTTTTTGCCCATTTTAAAGAGGAAAATTCAATTGATCCGAGATCGCCATTTTCAACGCCGATCGAGGCTAAATCTTTGGAAATGGATAAAACCACCGCTTTCGACCAAGTCTCTTTATAGAGTTTTTTAGTGTCAAATTTTTGCAAAACTTCTTGCCATTTTCCACTGATATCAATTTTACCTATAGCACCACGATAACCGTGCTTTTTATCATAATCTTCAATGCCTTTTTCAAATGCATTAATACCAATATTTTGTAATTTTGGATCAAGTGTTGTGCTTACAACGATACCATTTTCAAAGACATTATCCGAACCATATAATTCGGTAAGTTCTTTCTTGACATTATCCGAAAAAAAACTCGCTCGAATTAATTCCTGATCAACGCGGGTTTTGAGAATTATTGGCTGTTCCATCGCTAATTTTCCATCTTTTTCTTCAATAAAATTTTCGGCAATCATGCGATCAAGAACCCAATTGCGACGCTCTTTAGCTTTTTGAATATTTTTACGCGGATCAAGTTTGGAAGGAGCTTTCGGCAAAGTTGCCAAAAGAGCAAATTCTTCGAGCGTTAATTCATCAACCGATTTATCAAAATAAGCTTGGGCAGCCGCCGCAACACCATAGGCTCCAGAGCCAAGATAAATTTGATTTAAATAAAGCTCAAGAATACGTTCTTTGGGAAATGATTTTGACATTCGATAAGCCAGAATTGCTTCTTTAATTTTGCGCTGAAAAGTTCTTTCGCGAGTTAAGAGAAAATTTTTAACAACTTGTTGAGTGATGGTGGAAGCCCCGCCCATTCCGCCTTCACCACTTAAAACTCCAAAAGCATTGGTAACGGAAGTGCGGAAAATGGCAAATAAATCGATGCCAGAATGTTTGTAAAAATTAGCGTCTTCGGCCGCCAAAAAAGCATTAATTAAATTTTTGGGAATAGTATCGATCGGAACAAAAATACGTTTTTCTTTAGAAAATTCACTGATTAAAGACCCGTCCGAAGCATAGAGACGAGTTGTTATCATTGGGTTATAATTTTTTAATTGCTCATAGTCGGGAAGATTTTCGCTGAATTGTTTAAAAATTATAAAAGCGAAACTCAAACATAAAACCCCGATAAAAATAAAGCTGGCAAATAAAATGCTAAAAGTTTTTTTCATAAGTTTAAATTGTTATCAAAAATTTTTTTTATTTTATTAAAAAAAACCTGTCTTGCAACAAAATTTATTTTTTAATTTGGTAATTTTGTTTCGTGGCTTTTTTCTAGGTTTAATTGATTATTTCTCTCTGCTTGATTTTTAGCCAAATCATTTCTTTCATCAAGAAAATTTACCATTAATTTATTAATTTCTTCTTGGCTTAATAATTTTGGTGATTCGTTATTTTGATTTTGATTGGGTGTTATTAATTTTTCATTTTCAGTGATTTGAGTTTTTTCATAAATATCAGCTTGTTTAACTAAATTATCAAGCGATGCCACTGAAATAGTTGATCTTAAGCGACTAATTTCGGCAATTGGCAATAAGCTTAAAGTCGATCTTAGAGTTCCAAAATCCGCTTTATCGAAAGTAGTTTTTTGCAAAGTTAATTCGAGCAAATTCAAACTTTGTGTAATAGCGGGAGTAAGATAATAAGGCGATGAATTTGAATCTTCGGTTGGTGCCATTCCAATGCCAAATAATTGACTACTTTTACTAGAATCAGAGACTTTTTCGCCGTAAGGAATTCCAAATAAACCAGCTTGCTGATCTTCTTTATTTTTAGGTTCGGACATAAGTTTTTATTTAAAATTTTTAAAATATTGATTAACGGAATTGGTTAAAGTTTTAGCAACATGCCTACGGTAAGAAACGCTGTTAAGCATTTCTTCTTCATGGCGATTTGATAAATAACCAAGCTCAATTAAAACTGAAGCCATGTCGGGAGCAGTTAAAACCATAAATCCGGCAAAGCGATGAGTATTTTGTAAAATTTCTATATCGGCTTTTTTAACATCTCTGATTACATATTTAGCAAAACGCGCCGAACTATTTTTCGATTCTCTTTGCGATAAATCAATCAAGGTTTTCATGATTTCTTTACTCGCTCCCGAAAAATCAATGCCACTAAGAATATCGGCTTGATTTTCTTTTTGCGCCAAGAGCTCAGCCTGTTTATCCGAAGAGTTATCAGACAAGGTGTAAATTGAAAATCCCGAAACATGATTATCAGCAATTGAATTGGCGTGAAGCGAAATAAATAAATCGGCTTTCTTGCGTCGTGATTTGGCAACTCTTTTGTCAAGCGGAATAAAAAAATCATCATCGCGCGTTAAATAAACTTTATATTTTTTTTCATTCATCAAATGTTTGGCAAGCTCTTTAGCGTAAGAAAGAGTAATGTTTTTCTCTTTAGTTCGGGCATAAACCCCAATCGTTCCCGGATCTTTGCCTCCATGTCCGGCGTCAATCACAATTACGGGTTTTTTAGTGGGTTGAGAAATTTTTTCACTGGCAATTGGATTCAATAAAACTTTATTTTGCTCATTTGGAGATTTAGTTTTTTCTCCTCTAATTTTATATTTCACAATCGAGTTGGAGGTTTTTTTTATGATCAATTTATTCTCATCGCTTTCTAGATTATTCTGCATTTTATCTTCAACTTTTTTGCTTTCTTTTTCAAATTTAAGTGGTTTTTTTTCTGCGGGATTTTTGACGTCATTTTTTTTAGCTGAAATTTGGACCAAATTATCTTTATTTTCTTTCGTAATAAGATTTTGTAATCCATTTTTATCGTCTTGAGAATAATTTAGGGAAGCTTTGTTTTTCAGCTCCAAATCACAAGAAATAATTTTACTTTTCTTGTCAAAATTAATATTTTTTGCTAAATATTTTTCTACAAAAAATAAAGTAATTACTAAAGTTTGATTATTTTTGTGAAAAGTTATTTTTGAAATATAATCAGGTTTTTTTGGAGAAAAATCTTGCATAAAAAGTTCGGCGTTTTTGATTTCTATCAACAAACGATCGGGTTTTGAAAGGGTGAATAATTTATATTCGGTAACGTTATTTAAACTTATCGACAATTTTTTTTCGACAGAAAATTCAATTTTTGTAATTGTAGTTTTTGATTCTTGAGCGTTGGCGTAAAAGGGCTGGGTAAGAATTAGAATATAAAAAATAAGTTGAAAAAATTTTTTTATAAAAGGCATTTGTATTAATTAAATTTTTTCTTGCGAAAGATTTTTTAAAATTATTATTAGATTAAATATCTTTTTCTCAAGCAAATTAACCAAAAATATTTTTTCATTTTATTACTATTTTTTACAAAAGATTACAATTTACTTTATTGAAAAACCTTTTTACCGTAGGATCAAAAGTATATTTTATAATCTAAATTAATATCAAAAATGTGTGGAATTATTGGTGCAATTGGCACAAATCGCGTAAGTGAAATTATTCTCAATGGTTTAAAAAAACTTGAATATCGTGGTTACGATTCATCGGGCATCGCTTTTTACGAAGATAAAAAATTTAATATTGTTAAGGAAGAAGGCAAAATAAGTAAATTAGAAGCCGTTTTAAAAAAGAAAAAATTTGTTTCAACCATGGGAATTGGGCACACTAGATGGGCGACGCACGGCGTTCCAAGTAAAGAAAACGCCCATCCGCACGCCTCTTCGCAAATTTGCGTTGTTCACAATGGTATCATCGAAAATTATCAAGAAATTAAATCAAAATTAGTAAAAAATGGTGTCCGTTTTTTAAGTCAAACCGATACCGAAGTCCTTCCACATTTGATCGAGCATAATTATTTAGCCGAGGGCGATATTTTACGCTCTTTATTAAAAACCACTCAAGAGCTACATGGAACTTTTGCCATCGCTACCATGTTCAAAAATCGTGATGATGTGATTGCGGTTGCCAAGCGAGGCTCGCCAATCGTTATCGGCATTGGCGATAATGAAAATTTTATCGCTTCAGATTTTTATGGCTTGGCAGATTTTACCAACCAAGTGATATTTTTGGATGATGATGAATTTGGTTTGGTTTACAAAAATCGCGTTGAAATTTATGACAAAAACGGCAATGAGGTGAAAAAAATTCCTAAAATTATGGAAACCCAGAAAAGCCGAATTAGTAAGGGCGGATTCGATCATTTTATGCTCAAAGAAATTTATGAACAGCCTTTTGTTCTTAACGAAACTATGCAATCTTACGTTGAATTATCTTCGAACAAAATTCATTTACCAAATTTTAATTTTGATTTAGCCAAGATTAAAAAAATTACTATAATTGCCTGCGGAACCTCTTATTACGCCGGTTTGGTTGGTAAATATTTAATTGAAGAAATTGCCAATGTTGAAGTTGAAGTTGATATCGCTTCAGAATTTCGATATCGCAAATCACCTTTTCGCGACGATAATTTGATGATCTTAGTTTCGCAATCGGGCGAGACGGCAGACACTTTGGCCGCGCTAAAACATGCCAAACAGCATAAGCAAAAAATTTTATCAATCGTCAATGTCGCTCATAGCACAATGGCACAACTTTCTGACGTTGTGATTAGAACTTTGGCTGGTCCAGAAATTGGCGTCGCCTCTACAAAGGCTTATACCGCCCAAATTGCGGTTTTATCAATTTTTGCGATTAATTTGGCGATGATTAATAAAAATATTTCCGATGCCAAACAAGCACAATTGCTTCAAAGCCTTGCCAATTGCGGAACCAAGATGAATCAACTTCTGGAAGATGGCGAGATTCGCAATATTAAAAAAGTCGCTTCCAAGCTTACCAAATCAAAACAAGTTTTATATATTGGTCGTTCAATTTCTCACGTCACGGCGTTGGAATCAGCTTTAAAATTCCGCGAATTAACCTACATAAATGCGCAAGGAATTTCAGCGGGAGAGTTAAAGCATGGCACCATTGCGGTAATTGATAAAACCATGCCCGTCATTGTAATTGGAGCTCGCAACAAGGAAAATGAACTTTTCGAAAAAACTTTATCCAACGCTCAAGAAGTTAACGCACGAGGTGGAAAAATATTTTTTGTAAGCGATAAAAAAGGTTTTAATTTATTTGGTAAAATGGCAAAATATCGTATTGAAATTCCCGAAATTTCCAATTCAATTCAAGAAGCAATTTTGCCGGTAATCTCAATGCAATTATTGGCTTATTATGTGGCACTTTTTAAAGGTCACGATGTTGATCAGCCGAGGAATTTAGCTAAATCAGTTACCGTGGAATAATAACAATATTTTTTTTATGTTTTTTATCAATAAAATATAACTTTTTATAACTAAATATTTAATTGAAATCTTAATTTATTTAATAACAATATATTCTGATTTAAATTAATCTTAAATTAAATACAAAATGAGTTCAAACCCAAAAGAAGCAATTGGGAGTATGGCAATTGGTGCTATTATTGGTGGCGGACTCTTCGCAACTGCCATAGGTTGCGGATTTATTGTAGCGGGACCAATAACTGTTCCATTAGCTCTTGGTGCAGTTTTAGCTGGCGGAGCTGGTGGAGTTTTATTTCAAAATGCAAAACCCAGCATAGATAAGACATCTTCTAATGTAAGTTCATGTTTTGAAATAATGTTTAGGCATATAGAAATACCAACACCAACTTTTCAAATACATAAATCAGAACAGGTTAAAAGAATTCTTAGAATTTTTCAACTTGAATCATAAGAATATAGAAAATAGATATAACTTCCAAAACATTTCCAACAAAATAATTTCATCAAATTCTTAATCAAAACCAATCTTTTTTCTTGTAAAAAACCATTTGGGCGATGGTTAAAATCGTCATCACAATGCAAGTTATATAAAAGCCATTAGGATTTTCCGAACCGGGAATTTTTTGAAAATTCATGCCAAATAAACTCGTAATAAAAGTCAAAGGCATGAAAATTATGGCAATCATCGAAAGCTTGAACATATTGTTATTAATCTTCTCGTTCAAGGCGTGAGAGAGTTCATCATGCAAGATTTTGGAACGCATCAAAACTTCATCAACTTCTTCAATCATATGAATAATTCGATCGGCATCTTCTTGAAAATGACGAATGGCATATTCATCAATCCACGGATATTGGCAATTGCGCAAAGCAAGAATTACATCTTTTTGCGGAGACAAATATCGCCTAGAAACTGTAAGTTGTGAACGCGTATGAACTATGGTGTCGCGATATTTCATATTGCGCGTCGTTAAAACTTCTTGTTCGATTTCATCAATCGCCTCGCCCGTCGCATAAATATATTCGCTAATATTTTGTAAAGTTAATGTGATAAAATTATATAAAAATTCACCTGAATTTTTAATTTTAAAACCATCATTAATCTTTTTCTCAATTTCAAAAATTGATTTCATTGGACGCTTCTGAATAGTGATTACGCGCTCATTATCAATCCACATTCGCACCGAAACCATTTCCGAAGTTTTACTATTTTTTGTTTCATTGATACCACGTAAAATCAACAACATTCCATGCTCAAACCTTACGATTCTGGGGCGGGTTTCTTCAGCGATCAAAGCATCAATGATTAAACTATCCAAATAATCAACTTCTTTTTGAAGCCATTTTTGAGTTGATTTATTGACGCCATCAAGATGAACCCAAGACAAACTTGGATTTTTTAATTCATTAGCAACCTTACTGTTATCTATCTTTACAGCTTCACCATTTTCACTAAAAGAATATGAAAATAAAATATGATTTTGTTGTTTTGCCATGATTAAATTTTTTTTCTAATTCGAATTTTTTAAAAACCAAAATAACATATTTATTCTAAAAAAAACAACATTATTCAAGATTTTTACGATAAATATTATTAACAATTGGTAAATAAATTTTATATGGAATTATGCGTAAAAATTTTAAAATAAAAGTGAATTTTTTAGGAAAATGGATTTCAAATTTTTTCGCGATTAAACCTTGATAAATATAATCCGAAGCCTGTTCTTGTGAAATTAAAAATGGCATTGGAAATTTATTTTTTGCCGTCAAACGTGTTTTTACGAATCCGGGATTTATGACCGAAAGCGAAATATTGTTGGCTTTCAATTCTGGATAAATTCCTTCGCATAAATTAATCATCGCCGATTTCGAAGCGCCGTAAGTCAAAGACTTGGGTAATCCACTATAACCCGCAACGCTTGCTATTGTAGCGATATGACCAGATTTATTTTCCATAAAATGCGGAACAACCAAATGTAAAAAATTTAAAAATCCATCAAAATTTACATGCATAATTTTTTTGGCAAGTTCTAAATCGAAATCGCGTAAATCCATTTGTTCATAGATCGCACTGGCGAAAATTACCAAATCAATTTTATGATTTTTTGCCAAAATATTTTGCCAAGTATTTTTTAGAGATTGATAATCTTCAACATCAATATTTTCAACAAAAATTTCACCATAATTTTGCGGATTTTGTGATGATTTTTTTTCATCTTCGATCGTAATTTTTAACAGATTCAAATTCTCCAAAGAGCGCGCCGAAGCAATAACATTATAACCATTTTTGCAAAGTTTTTTAGCAAGCTCGAAGCCAATGCCAGAGCTCGCTCCGACGATCCAACAATTTTTCATTAAATACCAATTTTTTTGAAGCCAATCGTCAAAGTTGCCACTTTGAAGCCGAATTTTCTAAGCTCGGAAACATTGATCAAGGAATCATTGTCGATCAAATACATCCAATCATTAATTTTTACATCAATTTTTCTGTTTTCAAGCGGAATTGTCAAAACATAATTCATACGCATCGCATTGCCATATTGTTCGCCTTTTGCAATGCCAACAACATCACCCGCTTTGCCGGTAAAATTATTGTCATCAAAAACTTTTAAATCCCAAACCCGATGATCGGTTTTTCCATCGGAAAAAACGAAATCTTCGACGAGTTTACCATCATTGTCTTGCCAAGTTCCTTTCATTTTTACGGTGAAAGTTTTAATAACCTTGCCACCACGATCTTGTAGGATTCCAAAGGCTTCGAGATCGCCCTTAAAATAATTACGAATATCCATTTTTGGCGAATTGGCGGAATATATTTTTGGTGAAATATTAGAGCATGAAAAGCACAACATAATTAATAAAAAATTGGTTAATAAAATAATTTTTTTCATAAATTTTTTTGAGAAGTTTTTAGTTTATAAAGTAATAAAACCACAAGCATTTTTAAGGCACAAGGGATTATCGCATAAATAATTGGAATTGTCATCAATGATTCTTGATTGACATTTTTAGCGTCGAATGAAACAAGCCATAAAGTCATCAAAGACAAGAAAGAAGCACACATTAACCCCGCCTTATTTATCATATTCCAAAAAGCCAAATAACTTGAAATTTTATCATGTTTTTGATGAATAATTTCGGCGATTATGGCGGGTGGCATCATCAAATCAGCTCCCAAAAAAACTCCCGATAAAAAACAAATTAGATAAAATAAATCACTATTTGAACTATCAACAAAATAGGCGAAAATAAAAGTTAAAATACTTCCTAAAATTGAGATTGACCATGAATTAATTTTGCCAATTTTTTGGGCAATTTTTTTCCAAAAAATCATAAAAATCGCCGCCGATAAAAAATAAATTGTTAAAAAAATTCCGAGTTTTTCAGGGCATTTTAAAACATCATTAACATAAAATGTAATAACCGACGCCGGCAGGCTCACCGCAAGGGAATT
>SYAR01000087.1 GCA_005787525.1 Rickettsiales bacterium | reverse complement strand
TATAATGATTTTAAGTTTTTTTTAGAAGAAAACAAAATCAACAATTCTTTCACCAAATATAAAAATCAAATTGGTTTAACCGATGGCAGAAAATTTTTAAAAGATAGTGGCGATGTGGTTTTGAATTTTCCTTTTAAAGATTGTGTTTTAGAGGGTGGACAATCAAGCGAGGAAGGGCTTGACACTTATTTTGAATATGAAAAAGAAAAGCAAAAAACCGTTGATGGGGAAAAAATTATTGATCCAGCGGGATACAAAGAAAAAACCACCAAAAGAAATGAAATATTTTTTAACGAAACTTTAGCACGAGACGAAATTGACCGCCTTTTTGATGAAAAAACTTTGGTGAATTGGCAAAGATTTAATAAAAATGGCAAACAAGAAATTGGCGAAATCAAGAGGGACAATGATGGAACAATAAAAGAAAATTTGATCATTAAAGGCAATAACTTGCTGGCTCTTCATAGCTTAAAATCGCAATTTGCTGGTAAAATAAAATTAATCTACATTGATCCGCCCTACAATACCGGCAATGATGGTTTTAAATATAACGACAATTTTAACCATTCCACTTGGCTCACTTTCATGAAAAATAGGCTTGAAATAGCGAGAGAATTGTTAAGAGATGATGGTGTAATTTTTGTGCAGTGTGATTACAATCAAGTTCATTATTTAAAAGTTTTGATGGATAGCTTATTTGGTAAAGATAAATTTATTAATGAAGTAATTTGGAAAAGAAAATTTGGAAATGCTAATGAAACAAAAAGATTAGGAACTGCTTATGATAATATTCTTATTTTTGCAAAATCTCTTAATTATTTAATCAATTTAATAAAAGAAAAATCATCAAAACATGTTCAAGATTATATTAAAAATAGATTTACCAGAAAAGATGATAATGGGAAACATAAAGGAAAGTTATGGATGCCCTATCCTCTAGCTAACCCTGGAAAACCTACAAAAAATTTAATTTATGAATACAAAGGATACAAATCTCCAATAAAAGGTTGGAGAATGACGCAAGAAAAATTAATAGCACTTGATAATGACGAAAGGCTTTATTTTCCTGAAGATAAATCTCAAAGAATTCAAGAAAAGAAATTTTTAGAAGAATATGATGGACAACCTGTAGATTGTTTATGGACTGATATTTTTGTTATAAACTCACAATCGGGGGAAGCTTTTGATTTTGATGGGCAAAAACCAGAAGACTTATTGAAGAGAATTATTTTAATTGCGACTAATGAAAACGACATCGTCCTCGATTTCCACTTAGGCTCGGGAACTACCGCAGCAGTAGCTCACAAAATGAATCGTCAATATATCGGCATTGAGCAAATGGATTATATAGAAACTATTGCCGTTGAAAGACTCAAAAAAGTGATTGATGGCGAGCAAGGCGGAATTTCCCAATCGGTTAATTGGCAGGGTGGCGGAGAGTTTATTTATTTTGAACTTGCCAAACACAACCAAGCCGCTAGAGAATTAATAATGGCGTGCGAGGCAAAGCAACAATTATGGGGTTTATTTGACGAGCTTTATGATAAATATTTTCTAAATTATAACCTCAAAATCAAAGAATTTAGAGAAAAAGTTTTGAAAGAAGAGGAGTTTAAAAACCTTGAGCTTGATGAGCAAAAAAGAATGTTTTTGACAATGTTAGATTTAAATCAAATGTATGTAAATAAAAGCGAAATGGCGGATAAAAATTTTGCTATAAGCCAGCAAGATCAAGAGCTGACTAAAGAATTTTATAAAAGCGAGGTTTGAAGATGAGTGATATAAAAAATCTTTACGAAACCATCGGCGACAAAGCTTATAGGCTTGGATTATCTCTTCCCAAAATCCCAAAATATATTTCTGAAAATTTAAAATATGATTTTTTTGATTGGCAAAAAACTGCCTTTGAAAATTTTTTAACTTTTGAGGCAATTAAAGAGGCAGAAAATTCAAAACTCCCTACCCATTTAATGTTTAATATGGCGACGGGAACGGGTAAAACTTTATTAATGGCTTCAAGCATTTTACATTACTACCACAAAGGTTATCGTCATTTTATCTTTTTTGTAAATCAAAATAATATTATCGATAAAACTGAAAATAATTTTATCCAAAGCTCCCACAATAAATATCTTTTTAAAGACAAAATTGTCATTGATGATCAAACTATTTCTATCAAAAAAGTTGAGAATTTTAGTGATTATCCACAAGGAATTGAGATTAAATTTACCTCTATTCAAAAACTTTATAACGACATTTACAAAGAGCGGGAAAATCAAACTACTTTACAAGATTTGCATAGCAAAAATATTGTGATGTTAGCGGATGAAGCACATCATTTAAATACCGATACTAAAATCAAAAAAGGTGAAAATTTTGAGCTAGATTTAAGTGGAGATTTAACAGAAAATTCCAAAGCCATAGAGGTTGAGAAGAAAGGCTGGGAGCACGCCGTTATTAATCTTATTTTAAATAAAAATGGACAAAAAGAACATAATAAAAATGTTTTGCTCGAATTTACCGCCACCATTCCCAAAGATGAAGAAATTGCCAAAAAATATTCTGATAAAATTATCGCAAAATTCACCTTAATAGAATTTTTAGGGGCTGGATTTACCAAGGAAATTAATCTGATCTCTTCTAATATAAAAAAGAATGGGAGAATTTTATTGGCACTTTTATTTCATTGGTATAGGCATAAAATTGCTTTAAAAAATGGCATTACCAATTTCAAGCCCGTTATGCTTTTTAGAAGCAAAACCATTGAAGAATCAAAAAAAGATTATGAAGAATTTTTAAATTTAACCAATGATTTAAAGGCTGATGATTTTAATTTTTTAAAAGAAATTGATGATAAAATTGATGAGAGTAAAAATGTTAATGAACAGGGCAAATTAAGGCTCAAGCAGATTTTACAATTTATTGAAAAACAAAAAATAAATTATTTTGAAATTGCTAATTTTATTAAAGATAATTTCATAAAAAAAAATGTTATTATTACTAATTCAAAAGATAACAAAACCAAATCTGAAAAAACTGATGAGAAGCAAGAAAAATTATTAAACAGCCTTGAAGATAAAAATAATAACATTAGAGCAATCTTTACTGTTGCAAGACTTACCGAAGGTTGGGATGTTCTAAATTTATTTGATATTGTTAGGCTTTATGAAGGCAGAGATGAAGGAAAGGATGATAAAGGCAATAGGAAGGCTGGAAGCTCCACTATTTCTGAAAAACAATTGATTGGCAGAGGAATTAGATATTTTCCATTTAACTATTCTGACAAAATCAAAAATAAAAGAAAATTTGATGACGATTTAGAAAATGAATTAAGAATTTTAGAGGAACTTTGTTTTTATAGCACCAATGAGCACCACTACATTGACGAGCTAAAAAGGGAATTAAAAAAAGATGGTTATATGAAAGATTATAGAACCATTAAAACCTTTGATTTAAAGCCAGAATTTAAAGCTAGTGAATTTTATCAAAAAGTTAAAATTTGGAAAAATAAATCAATTGAAAATCCGAACAGAAGAAAGACGACATTGGAAGATTTGCGAGCAAATTTTGCCTTTGAATATGTGATCAAATCCTTAGAATTTAGGGAGGATTCTAAAATTTTTGATGAAGAACAAAAAACTAACAAAATTAACAAAGATGATAGCAAAACAATTTCTATAAAATTCAAAGATATTGAGAAGCATATTTTTAGAAAGGCAATTGCCATTAAGGCAAAACAAGGAGGTTCTTTATTTCAATTTGAAAAGTTAAAAAAAGAGCTAAAAATAGAGTCGATTGACGACCTTCAAGAGCAATTTCTTGGTGATTTTTATTTAAAGATAGTGATTGGTAAAAACATATCTTTTAATGATTTTTCTGGGCAAGAAAAATTGGATATTGCTTTAAAATTCTTAGAAACATTTATTGTAAAACTCAAAGCTGATATTGTGCCAAATATTGGCAGTGAGCAGTTTTTCGCTCATAGCTTTGCAGAGATTTTTGGCGAGCCAAAGACAAAATCTATCAAGCCAGAAAATGAGGATAATTCAATTGCTTGTAATAAATGGTATATTTTAGAAAAATTTGTTGGAACTAGCGAAGAAAAAAAACTTGTTGAATTTATTAGAAAAACCATTGGAAATTTAGAAGAAAAATATAGTCAAATTTACCTACTCAAAAATGAAGAAATTTATAAAATATTTGACTTTAAGGAAGCTAGAGGATTTTGCCCAGATTTCATTTTATTTTTAGAGGGAAAAGATAGTTTTTATTATCAAATTTTTATTGAACCAAAGGGTAATCAATTTAAAGATAAAAATGATGATTTTAAAGAAGGTAGCGAAAGCTGGAAAGAAGAATTTTTAAAAGAAATTTCTACAAAATATGGCAATGGAAATATTATCAAGGCAGAAAATAAAAAATATAAACTGATTGGTTTGCCGTTTTACAATGAAAAAAATGAGAAAGATTTTGAAGATGGGTTTTCACAAAATATTCTTGGTAAGAAATAGATTTGGGGGTAAAAATGCTTACACCCCTTCACTTTGCAAAAAAACTCATCAAGCTAATGGGCTGTAGCTCCCCACTTGAGGGGGAGCAGATTTAGAAGGGCTTAACGGTAGTTAAGTCCTTCTAAATCGTGGGGGGTCGAAAGACTAAAG
>SYAR01000086.1 GCA_005787525.1 Rickettsiales bacterium | reverse complement strand
TATAAATTTGTGGATTAAATTTAAAATCAAGAAATCGTTTTTTTAAGAATTTTGTTTGAAAAAAAATTTACAAAATTAATCAAATTTTAGTTGAATAATAAATCCTACTATTTAACTTAAAAAAACATTTATATTAATTTTTTCAATGTTTTTTATCAAAGATTATGAGTAAAAGTTACGGAAATGAAACTCCTGATTGGAGCGAATGGTGGAATGGAATAGGAACTATAAATCCTTGGCAAACTGTTACCGCTCTGCATACAACTCTGCATACAAATTTAATGAAAAATCTTGATGATCTTTTCCAAGTAAATAAAAGTAAACAAGAAGAAATAAACCAATTGTTACAAGCAAAAATTAATGAAGGGGCACCCACAGAAAACAGAACAAATTCACAAGAAATACTCGAACACAAAGTAAAAAATCTCTACACTATTTTTTTAGAATTAAAATATCAAAAAATTGATGAGATTTTGCATACTTCTAAAAGTGATCAAGAAAAAATAGACAAAGTTAAAAAGTTTCAAAATCAATTTAAATTAGATCTTCCTATTTATACTAATGATAAACTGGAGATGGCTCTAAACCATTTAAGTTCAGATATTGTAACTGAAAATTCGAGTTATGATTCAACTGCTTTATTATCTAAAAAATTTACTCCAACTTCTTACAATCAACCTGAACTTTATAATCATTTAATTCACTCCGAATATTATCTTGACGGTATTTTGGGAGTTGATAAAATTGATGCGGAAAAAAGAATTACAGCTGCAAAACTTTTTGTTAAACAATTAGAGCTTATTAGTGAGTCGAGCAATTCAGTTATGGCTAATAAACATAAACAATTTGTTACATTTCAAGCAGAGAAAGATTCTAGAGATGTTACAAAAATTGTTGCCAAAGGCGCTGAATTTGCTAAATCTATTGAGGCTGAATCTACAAAAACTCCACCTACTTCTTTTTTAGGTGCCGATGGGAAAGTTTCGAATGATCAGAAATATCATTTCCGTGATTCAGTAGTAAAATATGAAGTCGCAGAAAGAGATTTAGTTATTAGAAAGTTTAAAGAACGACTTTCTGAGCTGAATTCAGCTTTAAAATCATCAACAGTAATAGATAAAAAAACAACTGAGAAAATTTTTAAAAATACCGAAATTAAATACGAAATAAGAACTAATAAAATTACTTTTATAGATCCTGTCCCTGCCACTCCTGCTGGTGCTGGTGCCCCCGCTGGTGTTGGTGGTGGTGGCGGTGCTGGTGCTGGTGCTGGTGCCCCCGCTGGTGGTGCCCCCGCTGGTGGTGCCCCCGCTGGTGGTGCCCCCGCTGGTGGTGCCCCCGCTGGTGGTGGTGCTGGTGCCCTCGCTGGTGGTGCCCCCGCTGGTGGTGGCGGTGCTACTGACACCGTTGCAAATCCCCTTAACGATATTTCTTTTGCGGGCCTTTCTAATGAAGATATTTTCAGACGATCATTCTATTTAAGATATGCTATTGAAGGAATTATGGAAGCGAAAGAAAATGATGGAGATAAAGAAAAAGCTATAAAATTTCTTATTGAAGAAATGAAACTTACCACGAATCCAAACTTTTCTACTCAAAACGTTTGTTATCAAAATCACATTAATTCAATGACTTCCGATGAAAATGGGAGAGTTATAATCCTAGAATTAAATCCTAGTGAGAATTCAACTTCAACTATAGAAAAAATTGATTCCTTAAAAGATATTGGTGCTAAATTTTTAAAAATAGTAGCTGAAAATAAAAACATAAATGATGAAGATTTTTTTATGAGCGATTCTGCAATGGGAAAAATATATAAGGATGCACAAAATATTAAAAGAGAATTGATAATAAAATCTAAAAAAACTCCCGCTCCGCTCCCGCTCCCGCTCCCGCTGCCGCTGCCGCTGCTGCCAGTCGATAATAAAAAATATTCGAGTTTATTCAAAAAAATCATCGAAAAATTATTAATTTTTCGAAAGTTTTTTTGAAAAAAAATAGAAATATTAATTTAAAAATCAGATAAAAATAAACTATTTTGCGATTGAACTAGAGGCAACATTAGCTAATGTTCGAGCTCTTGTTGGAGCTCCTCGCGGAATCCTTTGTAAAATTTCCTTAAAATCCCTATCCTCTGTAAAAATTTTATCTTTTGCAATTTCATCGAGAATAAATTTCACTTGCGTAAATTTTTCATCAATTATTTTTGATTCTGGCGATTCACTGGTTTTTTTATCGACAATTTTTTTATAAAACAAAAGTTCATTTTTAAGATTTTCTTTAATATACTCATCTTCTAAAAGCCCAGATTTAAGAGTGTTGAGAGTCTCTTCATCGAGATATTTATAAACACCTTTTTTATTAATCATTCTATTTAAAAAACCTCGAGCTTGAGGATTGGATTCAAAAAGAAAATCTTGTTTTTCAGAATTTTGAGTTTCGGTAATAAATTTCTCAATTGTCATTTTTTCTTGTTTTGGATCGCAATTGCAATGATTTATATTTAATGAAAAAGTTCGATCGGGATTTTGTGTAAGAAGAACTCTTTCTAAGTTAAACTGCCATTGTAAATTTTCTAACATCGATTGTTGTGTGTAGAAATTTAAGTCAAACTCAACTTTTTCTTTAACGATTTTTTCAGTTTTTTCTTCGCCAGTTTCATCTTCAGAAGTTTTTTTATCTTCTAAAATAACGGCAACGAGTTTAAAATTTAACAATCGATTTGCTAAAAAATTCACACTTTTTTCGCCATTTTTTTTAACAATTTCATCGAGAGCGTAAGGAATTTCTTCATCTTTAAAATAAATTTGTAAATTAGGATTTTTTTTATTAAAATTCTCAATAACTTCTAGGAAATTCTCTCTCGAAGCCGATTCTTCATGACATAATTTAAATATTCCATTCGAAACATCTCCACCAGAAATGCAAAAAAAATCGAAATCCGCTTTAGGATTTTTTGGAATTTTTATCGATGAACAATTTTCATTAAGCACCTCTCGATAAACCCTACTGCCAAAAAGCCCAACCTCCCTTATTTCTAACCATTTTACTTCGCGCAAATGATCAAAAAATGATTGGAATTTTTCAAAATTAGCACTGGTTTTTGTTAAAATTTTATTTTTGATTTGTTCAATTTGTTGTTGCTTAATTTGTTTTTCAATTTCTTGCTGTTTGGCTAGATCTTTAGCCTCTTTTATAGTTTTTTCTTTATCTCTTTCTTCTGCCTCTTTTAAAAGTTCTTGATTCTTTTTAAAATCAATTTTTCGCTTTTCTTTTTCTCTTTTATTGATT
>SYAR01000006.1 GCA_005787525.1 Rickettsiales bacterium | reverse complement strand
TTATTATTTTTTGTTACAATTTATTAAAAATGTTGTTTTTCACATTAATTAATTATTAAATAATAAAAATTAACTAGATTTATTTTTATTAAAATTAATCTAGTTGTTTAATATTTAATTAATCTGATACCGAATTAAACAAAAATTTTATGTTAAAATCTCCACAACCTATTTTTAATCCCCTATTTGTTCCTACTATATTACTTAATTCTTTTGAAAGTGCTCTTGAAGCTGTATATTTAATTACTGATGCTAAAGTTATATCTGAAAAAACAGTTCTTAGTCATTTTGAAGAAGGCAACGCCGATTTTATTGAAGGATTAGATACTGATGCAATTAGCATAGAGGATAAATTATCTGGACTTCAAATCGCTTTGACCAAAAGACAATCTACAAATGATAGTTTTGATAAAATTATACAAAAACTAAGTACTTTTGATGATCTTATTATCCGAGTTTGTGAAGATAAAAATTTAGAACATTTTAATGCATTGACTGATAATGGGAATAGAAAATTAACACCAGATCAAATATCAAAAATTATCGATCGCAAAGATTCAGAAGGAAGGCAAATCTTTAACAGTAATTTTATTAAGAAGAATTCTGATTTTTTTAAAGCCATGGTTAATGCTGGAATGCAAAATTCATTAACCGTTAAAGATGATGATAAAACAGTGCTTCATAAAGCTATTATTGATCAAGACTTAGATTTAGCTAATGTTTTGATTCAAGCTGGAGGGAAAGACTTATTAAATTCTCAAGATAAAGATGGAAGAACAGCTCTTCATTATGCTTGCATTAAAGGAAATTTCAATTTAGCCGAAGCTTTGATTAGAGCTGGAGGAAAAGAATTATTAAATGCTCAAGATAAAAATGGGAGAACAGCTCTTCATGAAGCTTGTGCTAAAGAAGACTTAAATTTTGCTAAAGCTTTGATTGAAGCTAGAGGGAAAGACTTATTAAATTCTCAAGATAAAGATGGAAAAACAGCTCTTCATTACGCTTGTCTTAAAGGAAATTTCAATTTAGCTGATAAGTTGATTGAAGCTGGAGGGAAAGAATTATTAAATGCTAAAGATAAAGACGGAAGAACGGCTCTTCACAATGCTTGTTCAAATTCGGATTTAATAAATAAAAGAATTGAATTTATTAATAAATTAATTGAAAATCCAGATTTGGAATTTTGCAAAGATTCTCAAGATATCCCTTATAATGCTTCAGATCATATAAAAAATCAAATTTTAGCAGTTGAAAATATTGTTTTATTAAAAATTTTTCAAACCAAAACAACGGAAACAACCACTAAATTTTATTTTAGTGGTATGGGTTTAGCTGAAAATCTTCAGGCTATGACTTTTTTATATAGTTCTGCACCCAAAGAAGTTTTATCTGGACCTGCACCCGACGCAGATTTATCTGGACCTGCACTCGCATTAGCAACTAGAAATGATCCTAAACCAAGAAAAAGTTTTATGATTAATTTTAAAAGTTGCCTACCTTCATTTATAGGAGGAAATTCATCTAAAATTGATCCTCAATCCAAAGTAATCAAAAATATTACAGCTCTAACTAGCATCCTTGACCCAGATTCAAAGAAGCTAATTTTAAAATATCCCATAGATGACAAATTGATTAAACAAGAAAAAGAATTAATTGATCAATTAAAGCAATTACAAACAAAACTTATAAAAAAAGAAAAAGGGGAAGAAAAATATAGAAGTCTTGCTCAAAAAAAACCATCACCTAAAACGAAACCAGTCAGTTGTTGGAGCATGTTAAGTTCGGCTAGGTTTAGTTCAAGCTCAAATTCACTAACTTGATAGCGTCAATTTAATTTTAAATTGAATTAGAAATTTATGATAAAAATAAATTAATCCTCGCTAACCTGCTCTACAGCCTCAACCTCTGGGATGTAATGCTTCAACATATTTTCAATGCCACTTTTTAATGTGATGGTTGAACTTGGACAGCCCGAACAAGAGCCTTTTAGAACCAAATAGACCACACCATTTTCGAAAGAGTGGAAAATAATATCACCACCATCCATAGCAACCGCTGGACGCACTTTGATTTCGATCAATTCTTTAATTTGCTTAACAATTTCGCTATCGCCCTCTTCTGGCAAATTTTTATTTGCTTCATTACTATTTTCATTTTCTTTATTTTCAAACATCGGCTCTTTGCCCGTCAGAAAAAAATCCATGATAACGGCTTGGACTTCACTGGTTAAATATTTCCACACCGCATTGCCTGATTTTGTAATAGTAATAAAATCATGTCCAAAAAAAACCGCCTCAACTCCCGTAATAGCAAAAAGCTGAAGAGCCAATGGCGACTTACTTTCCGCCTGTTTTTGATTTTTAAATTCCGCCGTGCCTTTTTTTAAAACAATATGACCATCAGGAATAAATTTTAAAGTTGCCGGATTGGGCGTTTCTTCAGTTTGAATGAACATAAATTATTATTTTGAGTTAATTTTTTTATTTAAAAATTGCGGTTTTATCCACCAACTATCAATCGCCAAAGAATATTTTGGCGAAGTTTTTGGAAATTCAAAAATATCTCGATAAAGCACGCGGTGCTTGTTATTGTGCCATTGCAAGATTGCATAATAATTTTCAAGCAAATGCTTATCGAGCTTCTTACAAAAATATTTTAACTGCTCTTTAGTTTGTGCGCTAGAGATTTTTTCAACTAATTCGTCAACATATTTATCATCAAGCCCCGCAAGGTTGCGCGAGCCCTTAATATTTTTTTGCGAAGAGTGAAAATAGCCAAATAATTCCGACCCAGGGATTATATTTTGCGGATAAACTCCGACCATCACGTCAAAATCAAAATTATTAATTCTTGTTTGAAATTGATTCTCTTCGACAAAACGCATTTTGGCATCAATTCCGAGTTTTTTTAAATTTTTTATGTAAGGCGCCACCACCATTTCAAAGGCTTTTTGATTAATCATAAATTCCATCGAAACGGCTTTTTTAGTGAGTGGATCGATCAATTTTTGTTCAATAATTTGATAGCCAGCATCGGCTAAAATTTTTTGGGCAATAATAATATTTTGGCGATTTATTCCATCGCCTGCGGTTTTTGGAAGTTTAAAATCACTATAAGCAAATTCGGAATTAGTGAAGTAGCTTTCGTTGCGTTTGTAAGAGCCATAAAAAATATGATCGCGAAGCCATTCAAAATCAAAAACTTGCGTTATCGCTTTACGCAAAGCAAAATTTTGAAATTGGGTTTTGCGTAAATTTAAAATGAAAACTTGCGTCGGCGCCGGCATTTCATGCTCAATTTCACGCTTAATAATTTCGCCATTTTCAACTGCCTTAATGTTATAGGCATTCGCCCAATTGCGCGCAACATTTTCTTGGCGAAAATCATATTTTTGTGCTTTAAAAGCTTCGATCAAAACATTATTATCACGATAATAATCAAAAATAATTTTATCAAAATTATAGCGTCCAATATTGATCGGCAAATTCGCTCCCCAATAATTTTTATTTCTTTCATAAGCAACATAACGATTTGCGACAAAATCCTTTATTTTGTAGGGTCCAGAACCAATCGGAATCGTTAAAGAAGATTTTGAAAAATCATTTTTTTCATAAAAATGTTTGGGCAAAATTGGCAGAGAAGCGATGATCAAAGGCAAATTGCGATTATCGGCATTTTTAAAATTAAATTTGACATGAAATTTACCAATTTTTTCAACATTTTCAACATCACGAAAGCTCATTTTGTAAGACGGATGCCCATCGGTAATTAATTTATTAAAAGTAAAAATTACGTCATCGGCACTGATATTTTTGCCATCATGAAAAAAAGCATTTTCACGCAATTTAAATTCAAGCGTTAAGCGATTTTTACTTAATTTCGCCTCTTTGGCAATTAAGCCATAACGCGAACCAATTTCATCTTCCGTTCCTTCCATCAAGCTGTCATAGAGATAATTTAAACCCTCGGCACCAATGCCTTTTAAAATAAAATTATTGAAGGAATTATAACCGCCCTCGACACCAAAATGAACCTCTCCACCCTTCTTAGCGTTGACATCAACATAATCTAAATTTTTAAAATCTTGCGAATATTTTAAATCGCCAAAAATTGAAATTCCATGTTGAAAATTTGTTGAAGAATTATGTTGCAAAACCTCGTCGGCTCGTGCAAAATTAACAAAAATAATCAAACCAAAAAAACTTTTGATTAAAAAAAACCAAATTTTTTGAGGAGAAAATTTTAAATTTATCATTTTTAAATGATCGATTTTCACGTTAAAATTATTATTAAATTTTTAAATAAACCATGATTTTAATTCGCAATTTAAATCAAATCAATAATCAATTGCCAAAATTATCTCTAACCATCGGGAACTTTGACGGAGTTCATCTTGCACATCAAAAAATTATTGAAAAAACTCAAGAAATCGCCCAAAAAAATAATTTATCTTCGGCACTTTTAACTTTTGAACCGCACCCGATTTCTTTTTTAAACAAAAATAAAAATGATTTTAATCAAGATTTTCGCATTACTAATCTTGCCAATAAAATAAAAATACTTAAAAAATATAGTTTAGATTATATAATCATACTTCACTTTAACAATAAATTATCTTCAATAGAAGCCAATAATTTTATTGAAGAAATATTGATAAATAAATTTAATGTTAAATCTTTAATTATTGGCTACGACTTCACATTTGGCAAGGGTCGCGAAGGAAATTTTAAAACTCTCGAAAATTATAATTTTGATTTACATGAAATAAATCCAATTAAAATTTTCGATAAAAATCATAATGAAGTTACCATTTCTTCTTCATTAGCGAGGCAATATTTAAAATCTGGCGAAATAAAATCTCTAAATCAAATTTTGGGACATAATTTTACGATTGACGGAATAGTGGTCGAAGGCAAGAAAATCGCTGGCGAACTCGGTTATAAAACCGCAAATATAAATCATAAAATTAACTTAATTAAACCAAAATTTGGAGTTTATAAAACTCGAACTTTTATTGAAGATGAAAATAAATTTTATGATTCAATT
>SYAR01000085.1 GCA_005787525.1 Rickettsiales bacterium | reverse complement strand
GAAGTGTCATCCTCTCGAGCCTTTAAATTCGCCAACTCTGAGCACGGGCGGTAAAAAAATCGGCTCTCATCGCATTCAAGGAATTAGCGATGAATTTATTCCCGAAATTTTAAAACTTAATGAGCTCGAAAAAATTATAAGTGTTGACGATGCCGATGCGGTAATTATGGCGCAAAAAATTAATCAAGCTGGTTTGTCGGTCGGAATTTCCACGGGAGCAAACTTCATTGGAGCCTTGAAATTATTGGAAGAATCGGGTGATGATAAAGCGGTGGTTACCACGATTTTTTGCGATTCGGCGTTGAAATATTTATCGACAGATTTATGTCGTGTCGAAAATCTAAAACCGCATTTACTAAGCCCAGATGTTGAGATTGTAGGCGTTAAATCTTTTTCTTAAAATTTATTTTTTCATAAATTAAAAAAAATTTGACAATAATTTTTGATTTTGGCAAAATTTAAAAACATCAAAAATTTAACTCAATTTACCATGAAATACCAAAACTTATCACTTGAAAAAATTGCCAACAAATTTCAACAAGATTTTTCCGCTTTAGAAGGTGTTTTTGTTTTTCCTGTCGGAGAAGTTTGTGACAAAATCGGTCTCAATGTAGAATTTGTAAAATTAGATAAAGGAAAATCTGGATATTTTGATTCAGCAAAGAAAACTATTTTTGTTAATGATGATTATGTGGCAACTAGAAATTTATTTACAATTGCGCATGAAATTGGTCATTTTGTTTTGCATGGATGTTCGCAAAATAGGTTTGATGAATATCATAAATATACGCCAGAAGAACTAAAAAGAGAGAAAGAGGCTAATAATTTTGCGGGAGAATTATTGATGCCCGAATATAAATTTAAAGAAGTTTTTGATGAGGTGAGAGGCGATATTAGAAAGCTTGCCGATAGATTTGGCGTATCAACAAGGGCAACCGAAGTAAGGGCATTTTGGCTTGGATTAATAGACAATATCTAAGCAAATGGCTAGTAAGATTGACAGGGAAATAGCGGAAAGAGCTAAGAAACTCGACAGCGATTATGAACATCTTTCGAAGAAATGTGATAATTTTTGGAGAATATTTTTTAAACACCCGCTTGTTGTTTTTATAATTCTATCAATTCTTTTTTATTGTTTTGGTTATTATCAAGATTGTGGAATCCTAAAAATATGATTTATGTTAGTTACACTCACGGAATAACCGCTTTAATTACTGGCTTGATTCAATATTTTATTTTTGAGAAAAAAAATAAAAGCAACAGGGAGATTTATTAAAAAGTTTGTTGAATATTTATAAAAAATAATCAAAATAAAAAACGGTGAAGGCGGGCGATTTGCTTTTTTAACGAGTCAGGTTCGAAAGAAAGCATCTCAGAGATAGTTGAGTCGGGTCGTCTTCACTAATTGCTATGCATTAAATTTGCTAACGCAAATTTAGCTTTGAGTTGAATCGCTTAGTCGCGAATGAATCGCGACATCCGCGATAAATTTTTGGGTTTAGCTCCCCTTGAGGACTTACGCCCCTACAATTTTTCAAAAGCTTGGAAAAGCTTCAGGCTGTAGCTCCCCCCTTGAGGGGGAGCAGGCGATAAAATCGCAACGGTAGTTGCGATTTGGGAGCCGTGGGGGGTCAAAAAAAGCCCATATAGTCAACGCTCTTGATTCAAGGGAAAAATTTTTAAAAAAAATTTTATAAAAAAGTCAATTTCTTGATTTTAACTCTAATCAACAAATTTATAAATTTTTTAAACAAAAATTGATTATATTTTAAGTTATTTTTTAGCTTTAAACTAAAAAATATTTTAAATTTTAGTAAAAAATTACAAAAAACAATTCCTTGATTTTTCTTAATCAAAATTTCATTATTATTACTGTACATCCTTAAAAATTAAAAGGATTAGATTGTTTAGATTTCATAAATTTTTAATTTTAAACCCGTTTTTTGATGTCTTCTTACTTAGTTTTAGCTCGCAAATATCGTCCGCAAAATTTCAGCGAACTTGTTGGGCAAGAGGTTTTGGTGCGCACCTTAACCAATGCTATAAAAAATAATCGTCTGCATCATGCTTACATTTTGACGGGGATTCGCGGTGTTGGCAAAACAACTACGGCGCGGATTATCGCCAAAACCATAAATTGTCTTGATGAGGCATCAAGGCTTGCTGGACAATCTTGCGGAGTGTGTAAGAATTGTGTGGCGATTTCAATGTCGCATCACCAAGATGTTTTTGAAATTGATGGAGCCAGCAATAACGGCATCGAGAGAGTGCGAGAAATTATTGATTCAATTGCATACTCGCCGGTTGAAGCTCAATATAAAATTTACATAATTGATGAATTTCACATGATGACCGATAGCGCCTTCAACGCTTTGTTGAAAACGCTTGAAGAGCCACCAGCTAATGTTAAATTTATTTTTGCGACCACCGAAATTCGTGAAGTTCCGCAAACAATTTTATCACGTTGCCAAAGATTTGATTTACGTCGTCTCGATGAAAAAGAAATTTTTGAACATCTAAAAAATATTTTAAAAAAAGAAAATTTTGAAGCCGATGATCAGGCTTTAAACCTTATTGCTAAAGCCTCCGAAGGCTCGGTTCGTGATTCGCTTTCGATTCTTGATCAAGCCTTGGCGAGTAATAATCATGATAAATTTTTGGGAGTTGAAATAATCGAAAAAATGCTCGGACTATCCGATCGTTTTAAAATAATTGAATTGCTTGAAAATTTATTAAAAGGTGATTTTATTTTAGCCCAAAAAAACTTTACCGAGATTTATGCGACATCGTCGGATATTCGTCAAATCGCTAATGATTTACTTGAATTAATTCACAAAATTTCTTCAATAAAACTCATAAAAAATTATGAAATTGATGCTTATTCAAAAATGCAATTTGATAAATTAAGTTTTATCGCAAATAATGTTGAAATTTCTAATTTGATTCGGGTTTGGCAATTAATTTCTAAGTCGATTTATGAAATAAGCACTTCGAATTCGGCAAAAATGGTTTTTGAAATGTTGATGATTAGAATTTGTCATTTAATTTCATTGCCCGATTTAAAACAAATTTTACTTGATTCTTATCAGCAAAAAAATCCTTCTACAGCATTGATTCAGAACGATTTAACGCCAAAAGAGCAAGAAAAAAATAATTTTGATTTAATTTCGCAAATTCTAAAAAGTTTTGAAGGTTCTAAAATAGTTTGATTTTCAAGAAACAATTTTAATTTTTTTTAAGAAAAATATTAATTTTAAATTGAGTTTATTTTTTATCAACTTAACTTGAGGACAAGATATTGATAAAATAATTCTAAAAAATATGTCAGATAAAAAAATCAAAATATTGTGCGTTGAAGATGAGGTTGATATTCGTTCAAATATCGCCGATATTCTTCGCGACGAGGGTTATGAAGTTTGCGAAGCTGGCAATGGCTATCAAGGTTATGAAGTATTTATTCAAGAAAAACCAGATTTAATAATATCCGATATTATGATGCCGGAGCTTGATGGTTATGGCTTGCTAAAGCTAGTCCGCGATAGTTCGAGCTTAAAAAATTCTGCAGTTCCCTTTGTATTTTTAACCGCCTTAGGACAAAAAGATAGTGTTATAAAAGGTGTCAATCTAAGTGCCAATGACTATTTGATTAAGCCGATAGATTTTGATTTATTAATCGCCAAAGTTAAAGAAAAAACTGAAAATTCTCAAAGAGTTGATGCTGTTCACAAGGATCAAATTAACAATTTAAAAAATCAAGTTTCGGTGGTGTTACCAAAAGATGTTTTTGCCTATCTTGACACCATTACTAAAATTGCCTCAAGCCTTAAAGATGAACCATTTGGACCATTTCCGCATCGTGGTTATCTCGATGAAATTAAGAAAATATATTTAAATGCCGTAAGCCTTAGATCGGTAATAAATAATAGTCTCGACGAGACGTTGATTGATTTTAAATTAAATGTTGAAGAAGAAATTATTTCAATTCATGATTTTTTTGAAGATTTTGTCAAAAATATTGATCAAAAAATTGCTAAAAGAATTGTCCTTGAAAGCCTACATAATGTAAATTTATTACCAAAAATTAAAATTGATAGAATTTCATTGATCGAAGCAATCGGAATTTTTATTTATGAAATATTATCAAAAGATCATTCTTCAATTGTTAGAATAAGCGCAATGCTTGACCATCTAAGGCAAATCGTGATAATTTTTTATTTAGAAAATAAGGAAGATGATAAAATTATTGTTGATGAAGCGAAAATTTGGAAAATTCTCGATCGACAAAATTGTCGATTTGAAGTTCTAAAAAATAAAAACAATACCGCAATTATTACTATTCCTGAATATCGTTTATTATAATATTTTATAAAAAAATATTTGTTGATTTATTTTGTTAATATAAAATGAACGTGATTTTTTATAATGTGATATTTGGAAAATAGAAAAATAATATGATTAAAAAAACACCAAAAATTCATCAAAAAATTTCCAAAAAAAACGCCCCAAAAAATAAGTTGCCGATTTTTTACAAAGTACTTTTATCTCTATCTATTTTCTTTTTATTGATTCTGTTTTACTTTGTGGTTCTAGTCTCGAGCTCGCCAAGATCAATCAATTATTTTACACAAAAAATTCAAGAAAATTTAGATAAAAATTTTGATAAACGTGTTAAAATCGGTAAAACTTATATTAATTTTACATCTTACGGAAGTTTTAGAGTTTCGGTTAATAATATAAGAATTTCTTATAAGGAAGAGCAAGTTGATAAAAAAAATAATAGTGAAATTTTGGCAAAAAAATATTTTAATATTCCAAAAATTGAAACTGAGTTTTCAATTTTTGAATTAATAAAATTTAATTTAAATCCCAATAAAATTAAAATTTTTAGCCCCGAAATTTTTATTGAAAATCCATATATTTTATCAAATGCTCCTCAAGCAAGCCCTACTGAGTCATATAACAACGAGCAATTATTATTTTTGTTAGATTTTTTATCATCGCTTAGAAAAAATAAAAATCCGATTGAAAATTTTGAAATAGAAGATGCTAAAATTGTCTTTCAAAATCAACAAATAAAATCGATTGTAATTATTAAAAATTCAAAAATTTCGGCTAAATTAAATAAAGAAACGCTTGATATTTTTTCACAAAGTTCGATTTATTTTGTTAATAATAAATCGGAATCTAAGCTTGATTCAAACTGCAAATTATCTAAGGCTGACGGCTTAAAATGCGATGTAAATATTTTTAATTTTGTTCCTAATTCAATCGCCGATTTCCATCCAATTTTAAATGATTTAAACAAAATAAATACAAATATAAATGGCTCAATAACTTTGGCAATCAACAATAGCAAGGGTTTAAAGAAATTAGATTTTTCACTTCGCGCCGATAAGGGCAGTTTTGAATTTAAAGATTTTTTTAAAGAAAAAATTGATTTTCGGCAAATGATTGTTAATGGCGGATTTGATGGCATAAATAAAATTCTCAATATTACTAAAATCGACGCCGATTTAATCAGTAATATAGCTAATCAAACCGAAATGCCCAATCCTCATTTGGCGATGGGTTTGTCAATTGCCATACTTGAAAATAACAAAAATAGATATGATTTTTCTATTAAATTACAAAATGCATTAATTGATGAGGTTGATAGATTTTGGCCAACAAGTTTAAATCAAAATGGAATTCGTAATTGGGTCTTAAATAGTGTTTCTAGCGGATTTATTAAGGAAGGTTTTGTAAAATTTACTCTCATCGAAGATGATGTAGAATCTACTTTAGGTGCGTTAAATTCACAATTTGATTTTGCTGATGTTGATTTAAATTACGATAAGGAATTTCCCGCAATCAGCAATGTTGTTGGCACGGCAATGTTTACGCAAAATAATATGAAAATTATTATTCAAAGTGGCGATATTTTGGAGAGTAAAATTACCAATGCCCAAGTGGCGATTGATGATTTTAATATGCCAATTAATATTTTGTCAATTAAGGGCGGGCTAGAGGGCAAAAGTGGCGATGGCTTAAAGCATATTTCAAATGATGATGACTTCCGCGATCAAATTAATAAATATATCAATGGGATTGCTAAAACTGAAATCGAAATATTGATTCCTTTGGTCGAAGATTTATCGCTAAAAAAGACTTTTATTTCAGTAAAATCTAATATGTCTGATCTCAAAAATGACAATCTCGCAGGAGCAATTGCGGTGAGTACTAAAAAAGATTTTGAATCAAATATTTTTTTAACCAAAATTGATTTAAAAAATTGCGAAATAACCAATAAAGAATTGCAAATTTTTAAAGATAAAGATGAAAATGGAGATTTATCTTTTGAGATTGATTTAGAAAAAGATAATGTGGTTTTGTTTAAAAATATTTTACTCACAAAATCAAAAAATAATGCCCAGATAAATGGTGAAATGTCTTTTGGTTATAATCCATTTAATTTACTAAAAATAAATCTTAAGAATCAAAATTTTGCTAAAAATAATTTTAGTTTTAATTATAATTTCGATCCAATAAATTCCTCGGTTAAAGCTTCTCTGAGAGGCAAATATTTTGATGTCTCTAATCTATTAAATCTTAAATTTTCTGGTGATAATTCCAAAAATTCTCCACAAAAAATTCAAATTAATGTGGCGCTTGATCGCTTAGAATTATTGCGTAAAAAAATCTTCAATCGAGTTAATTTAAATCTAAATTGCCTTGGCGGAATTTGCCAAGCGGGAAATCTTAACGCCAATATTTCTAAACAAAAAAATATTGCTTTAAAAATTCAAAAAAATCCGAAAAATGAAGAATATTTAATTGATGGACAAATTAACGATTTGGGCTTTTTAATTGAGGCTTTGGGGCTTTCAAATTTGGTTGCGGGGGGCAATGCTAAAATTAATATTAAACAAAATTTAGTTAACAAAAAATTGGTTCTTGATGGTGAAATTAAAGTTAGCGCTGATACTACAATTTTCGAAAATGAAGCGGTAAAAAAACTCTCAAAAGATAATTTGTTTTCGCAGGTAAAAGATAAAATTTTTTCAAGCGAAAAAACTACTTTTGGCTCAATCAATATTGAATTTTCAATCGCCGAAAATGAATTAAATATTAAATCATTAATCGCCAATAATTTTAAAATCGGCGTCACCGCCAAAGGCAAAATCAATCTTAAAAATCAGGCGATGGAAATCAAGGGAATGATAGTTCCGGGCTATATTATCAATAGTTTATTTGGACTCGGGAAAATCCCAATTTTGGGTTCGGTGATTAGCGGATTACTTACGGGAGGCGAGGGCGGTGGCATTTTTAGCGTTCGCTATGAATATATTAAAAAAGCTGGCGAAAAAGAAGGAAAATTTTCGACCAACAAAGTCTCGGTATTTGTGCCTTCATCAATCGCTAATTTATTTGAATAATGATTTTAAAAAAATATCAAAAAGCATTTTCTTTGGTCGAATTATCGATGGTAATTTTAATCATCGGCATCTTGATTGCCGGCGTTTCTCAAGGTATTGATTTATATAGTGATTTTAGATTAGCTTCGGCGCGTAATTTAACCTCAGGGTCAATTGTAGCAAGAGTTCCAAATTTATCAATGTGGTGGGAAGCAACCGCGGAAAATAGTTTTAAAACCGCCAAACCCAATGATGGCGAATTAATCGATCAGTGGAACGATATTAATACGCAAAGAGCGATGAAAATAAATTTATTTAACGCTCCTAATGACGCCACAAGACCGGCATATAAAGCTTTGGCAATCAATAATTTACCAGCGTTAAAATTTAGCAATGCTCAAGAATTGAGAAGTGCCGATATTAAGGGCGATAGTTTTTTTTCAAATAATGAAATCACGGTTTTTTTAGTACAAAATACCACTGGCGGTCAAGATTCAACAATGAGTTGGGTTCCAACTAGCAATAATTCTGATGCAGGTGGTTCGGAAATAGTTCGATTCAATTTACATTTACTTCATGCAAATCAGTTTTTCTTTGATTTTGGCGGAAGAATAACTTACTCAGGAGCAAATTCTTATGCCAAAAAAAATACCATATTTACATTCAAAAGATCGGGTGGCGTAATGACTATGCGTCTTAATGGTCAAGAAATTGCCTCAAGTTCTGCAATCTCAGTAAATATTGTCAATTCCTCAATTGCACCCTTTATAGTTGGTAAATTAAGGACAGATTCTAATTATAGTTTTGATGGCTTAATCGGCGAAATCATTATTTACGGCAAT
>SYAR01000084.1 GCA_005787525.1 Rickettsiales bacterium | reverse complement strand
TTAGAAAAACATATAGATTGCTTTTCTTGAAGCTCGAAGATAAGCTGCCGCGCAGGCAGCTTAGAAATCCCATTAATTCTGGGTTTTTGTAAATGTTGCATAAGCTGCCGCGCAGGCAGCTTAAAAATAAAAAATTAATAATCGCTTTTTTAATCTTTATAAGCTGCCGCGCAGGCAGCTTAGAAAATGTCGAAGGCTCTAGTGGTTTCCGTGCGTTGATAAGCTGCCGCGCAGGCAGCTTAGAAAACCCCCAGCTTTGCAAATTGTTGACTCACTCAATAAGCTGCCGCGCAGGCAGCTTAGAAAGCGAAAAAACACTAAATCAAAACATAAATTCAAAAACACAAATCTCATCGCGTATGTCGCGATTCATTCGCGACGGAGCGATTCGATATAAAACTAAATTTGCGTGAGCAAATTTAATGCGTAGCAAAGCAAATTTAACTTCTAAAACGGAATAAAAATTCGCACCAAAAGTCCGCCATATTTTTTGGAATCATCTAAAGAAATTCTACCGCCATGTGAGGTGATGGCATCAAGCGCAATCGCCATTCCGAGCCCCGAGCCCACCGATTCGTTGACCTTATCGAGATTGCGCGAATTATCAATTCGATAAAATGGTTTAAAAACATTTTGTCGTTCTTTTTTTGGAATTCCCGGACCATCATCTTCAACTTCAATAATTAAATTATTTTGCGAAAGATAAGTGTTTAAATAAACTTTATTAGCATGGTTCAAGCCATTATTTATAAGGTTTTTCAAAGCACGATTAAGAGCTAGTTTTTTTACTGGAATTTCAAAATTATCATCTATTTTAGTTTCATAACTTATATTGTGATTCATTTTTACGTAATAAGTAACAATTTTTTCTAATAAAAATTTATTAATTTTGATAATATTTATTTTTTCTTTATCGTCACCACGAGCGAAATCTAAATATTCATTCACCAATTTTTCCATATCATGAACATCACTTTTTAAATCATCAATTTCGGGGCTTTGTTTTAACATTTCAAGTTGCAATTTCATACGCGTAAGCGGAGTGCGTAAATCATGCGACACCGCCGAAAGCATATCCGTTCTTTGCGAAATTTGACGCATTACGCGTTCTTTCATTTTAATAAAAGAAATTGTCAGTGAACGAATTTCTTGGGAACCGCTGGGGCGTATGTTTGATACATCTTGACCTCGACCAAATTTTTCCGCCAAATCACTTAAATTTTTTAACACTTTAATTTGATTTCTAAAGAAAATAATTGAAATTACTGAGGTTAAAATTGTGGTTAAAATCATCCAAAAAGTAAAAACATAAGAACTTGAACTGGTGATTTTTTTAATCGGAATATCGAACGCCAAAACGCCTCGCGACGATTGAACTTTCACCGTTATCATATCGGTATTTTCATGATCTTCATAAATTTGATAGGGCTTCAAGCCATTATTATCAAGCTCGGATTTAAAGCGGTTATATGGATCAATAATCGGATTAATATATTTATAAAATTTACTTTTATGCCAATCGCTATCGGCAATTTTTTTAGTTTGCAACCAACGATTATGTTGAAAAGAAAACTTCATTCCGGTATTGTCCGAAAGCTCTTTGAGCAATGATTTATATCCGGGTTTGTTAACGGAATTTTTGACAAAAACCATTTCGGCGATAACGCCTCGCGCCATGTGTTTAGTGATTACATCGAGATGAGTGTAATAAAAAACATAAATCGAAACAAGTTGAACAATCAACGTAGAAACGATGATGATCATCATTGAGCGACCGAATAAAGATCTGGGAATAAATTTTTTCAACCTTTGCATTTGTGAAAATTGGTTTTATAATTTCAAAAAATGATTTCTAAATTACTTAAAAAAAATATGGAAAATAAAATTACCGCCAGCAATGTTAATCTTCACTATGGACAAAAACAAGCTTTGTTTGACGTAAATATTGATTTTAAGGAAAAATCCGTTACCGCTTTAATTGGACCTTCAGGATGCGGTAAATCTTCTTTTTTACGCTGTTTAAATCGCATGAATGATACTATTTTAAATTGCAAAATTGAGGGCGATATTTTACTAGATGGCAAAAATATTTATCATGATGATCTTGATTTGGTTCTTTTACGGGCAAGGGTTGGCATGGTTTTTCAAAAACCCAATCCCTTCCCTAAAACTATTTATGAAAATGTCGCTTACGGTCCAAAAATTCATGGACTTTTTCGAAAAAAATCTGAGCTCGATAATATTGTCGAAGAAAGCTTAACCAAAGCCGGATTGTGGAATGAAATCAAAGATCGCCTTCACGACCAAGCCAGCGCTTTGTCGGGCGGACAACAACAAAGATTATGTATCGCTCGCACCATCGCCATCGAGCCCGAAATTATTTTAATGGACGAGCCATGTTCCGCCCTTGACCCGATTGCCACCGCCAAAATTGAAGAATTAATTGACGAACTCAAAGAAAATTTTACCATCATTATTGTTACGCACTCAATGCAACAGGCAGGAAGGGTTTCCGACATGACGGCATTTTTTAATATGGGAAAAATTGTTGAATATGGCACCACCGACAAAATTTTTACTAACCCATCACATCAACAGACTCAAGATTACATCACGGGTCGTTTTGGTTAATTTTACAAAATAATAATGTTTGGTTTTTCTTTAGCGGAACTATTTTTAGTTTTATTGGCAATTCTTATTTTTATTAAACCGCAAGATCTGCCCGAGATCGCGCGCTTTGTAGGTAAGGCGATTTATCACGGCAAAAAACTTTATCAAAAACTCAAAAATTCTTTGACGGATTTGGAAAAAGAATTTGAGCTCGATAGCCTTCGGCATGAAGTAAATCAAGCCATCGCTTCGGAAAAATTAAAACATGAAGATGTCGAGGAAGAAGACTCAACCATTATTGTTGATATGTTTGGCAATGAACATCGGGTTAATAATATCAAAGAAATTCGCAGTGATTTAGATGAAGAAAAAATCAAAAAAGAGGTCGAAGAAAGTAATGCTCTGAATAAGTCAAGGGTTGATCGAGAAAAAGAAAATAAAAAATCTTAACTCTCAATTTATAACTTAAATCAGTTAATCAGAAATTACCTCCTTGTTCGACTTAACGGTGCCATTAGACTGATTTTTCTTTCTCTGGAACTTGTTGGAAGTTCAATTTCTGAGGACTCAATTCTTGAAATTGCCCCCCGCCCCGATGATAATTTCGGACTTGCCTTAGGTCTTTTTGATGAATAATTGCTCGCCTCCCCCCTCGAACTCGCTTTGTATCTCGTTAAAATTTCTTGCTTTCTTAAATTAAAATTAGAATCAATTTTCTTAATTTTTTCATCATAAATTCTAGATATTTCAGCTTCATTTTCATTTTCTAATTCTTTTGCCTCTTCTATTTTCAATTTTTCTAATTCTTTTGCTCCTTCTATTTTCAATTTTTCTAATTCTTGAGATTTTTCTTGTTTTATGGGCTCTAATAATTCATCAATTCTGCTTAATTTCTCATCGCATTCTTTAATTTTTTTTTTTTGCTTTTTCCCTTAAATTTGTTATCTCTATATTTTTTTGTCTTTTAAAAAGATCTTCATATTCCTTCCAATTAACTGATGCAAGACTTCTCTTCTCTCTCATTTTATCATCAAAAACTGATTTTTTATTTTCAATTTCTTTTTTATTACCTTCTAATTTTTTTAAATTATCTTTAAATTTTTCTAAAATTATTTGAACAGAATTTAGTTCAAGTGAATTTATTTTTTTCCTTAAATCACATGTTCTAAAATTTCTTTTATCTAAACTAGATTTTAAACTTTTACTCCTTCTATTTTCTTGCCCATAAAATTTTAGGTCTTTTGCTTGTTTTGGTTTTTCCATATGGCACCCTTGCCCTCCTTCGCCTCCAGCTTCTCCAGCTTCTCCACCTTCACCTCCACCCCCTCTTCCACTTCCTCCGTCAATTCCCTCTCCGCTTTCTCCCAAAACCTCACTTTCCTTAGGCAGACTTAGTAAGGCTTGTGCAAAATTATCAAATCTTCTTCCGCTTTCCTCACTCCGATCTTCGATGAAATTTTTTTTATCACAATACTCTCTTAATAATGTATTTATTTTGTTAAAAAGAGGATGTGTAAGATTATAACCCGGCAATTGACCTTCAGCATTTGTAATCCGCGGATCCGCTCCTAATAATAACAGAGCATTAACCATAACATTTTGAGACCTAAGAGATACTACTTTTACTGCTGCCGCTCCTGTTCCTTTATTTTTGCTGAAATTCAGTTTATTACTAATCAAGTGCAATGCCGTATTCCCATTTTTGTCTTTTTTATTTATATCCCAACCACCAGTCGCCAAAAAAATACTTAAAGCCATTTTAGGAGCATCTTGACTTACCAATCTATTAAAAAAATCATAAATTTTATCTTTATTTTTTTTAAAATATTCAGGATCATCTTTAATAAGCTTGTTGAGAAGTCCGGGATTTCTGTAATGAAAAACTCTGTTTATAATTTTATCAAATTTTCCTTTAAAAGATAAATTTGAATCTATAAAAATTTTTAACAAATCTGATTGATTAGTTTTAATGCCAAAAACTTTGTTTTTTCTCAATATCTTATAAAAAAAATCCCATATTTTTTCTTCTTCGCGCTTACCCAAATTTTCGTTTATAAAATCTTTTCTACCTTTTAAAATTCTCGTAAAAAAATCAAAATCCCCTTCTGCTATTGATAATTTTCCTGCAAAAACTCTCAAATCATCATCTGAAATATGATCGAATTTTGAATCAGAATTAGTTTTCAAAAAACTACTATCCAGCGATCTTATGCTTTCATAAACTCCTTTTTCCTTAAAGAAATTAATAGTTTCTTCGTCTGTGATAATTTTTGTTATTTCTTTAACTAAACTTATTTCTTCTTTTTGGTAACTTTCTTCAATATTTTTCACTTCCAATAAATAATTAGCTTCAACTTTATCAATTTCTTCTTGGTAAGAATTTTTAATCTTATCAGCTTCATCACGCAACCAAGAAAAATCTCTATCTTCAGCTTTAGTAATTGAAATTTGATTTTCTTCTATTTTTTTTATAATTTCGGAATGATCCTTATTGAATTCTTCATTAAACTTAATTTCCTCAAGATTTAAACTTTTAATTTCATCTTCTCTTGTCTTTTGACTTTTTTCAAATTCAGCGTTCAATTTTTCCTCGATATCTATATATTCTTCTGTAATTTGATGTTTTTGTTGAATTAAATTCGCTTGATATTGCCTCTGTTTAGATATAAATTTCTTCTCGATATTTATTTCCGCCAGTGAGGATTGACTTACAAGCCTCTTCCCTTTAAGAGTATAAAAATTTATAATTTTTTCTTTTGCTGCATCAATTCCGGAAATTCTATCTTTTTTTTCTCTTTCTAATTTATTTATTTCTTCATTTTTAGCCTTTTCCAATTCAATTATATGAGGATTATCAAGATGATCATCTTCTTGTATATCACTCGAGGGAAGCTCTGAATCTTGAAATTCAACTGGTTGAGTTATTGGAGCATTTCTAGCTTTTTGTGATAAAATTATACTGGCCAAAGAAAGTAATTCGAGCCCAGAAAAACTTTCTTCACCCCTCTCTTCAATTTGTTCTTCAATTTCAGCACTCTCAAATTCTTTAATTGAGACACCTACACCCTCATTATCTGATGTCAGATAAAGATTACCCAAATTCTCCATGCGCTGAAGCTCTAAAGCTTTTCTTTTTCCTAGTGTAGATTTTTTTCTTTCTTCGTTTTGTGTTATGGGTTTTTTAATTTCAACTAATCTTTGGGGGCATGCTAATGGTCGCAACCCTTCTTCAAAATTATTATTAGATGAGTGTTTTGATTTTGACATAAATACTTTAATTAATTTTTATTTTTTTTAATAGAAATAAAATTAATATTTAACATAAAAATTTATTTTTGTATTATATTAAAAATAATTAAATTAAATTATCAATATGAATTATTATATTATCTCACGACCTCCTCGCAAATCAAAAACAAAACCAACATTAATTGAGCTTAAGACGTTATTAATCACGATTTGCTTTTGCTGGATCCACATGGCATTGATTCCCAACTCCTCACTGCAACGAGCATTTCTTTATCAGAAATAAGCTGAGCCTTAGTTTTTTCTTTTGCTTTTTTATAATTTTCCGCCACTTGTTTTCTTCTTATCTGTAAATCAACTTCCGAATCTTTTATTTTATTACCCTCTAATGTTAATGCGCATTCTTCTGAACTAATAAAACTTAATGTTTCGGTTTTTTTAGATTCTATAAAGGATAATTCCTCATCTTTTTTTTGCTCTTGACTAGTGATTTGTTTTTGAATTGGCTGCAATTCATTAATTTCTCTTTGATTTGTTTGTTGTAAAAAAATTGCTTTATCAGATTCAATCTGATTTTTAACCGCTTCGATTTGTTCTAATTTTTGAGCTTTTTCTTCATTTATTTGTTGTGTTGTTAAACTATTATCTCTTAGGTATGCCTCTAATTCTTGGGATTTTTTTGCTTTTAGCCCTGATACTAATTTTTCTTTTTTATATATTTTTTGTTTTTGCAATGAGGATTTTCTTTCTAGGAATTCTTGTCTAGTTGTCGCTTTTATTCTTTCTAATTGTTTGTTAATTCTATCTTTTTCTTCATCTAATTGTTTTTTTCTTATCCTTTCCATAGAGGCTTGCGGAAAACCTTCTCCTTCAATTCCACCTTCTCCTTCAATTACACCTTCTCCTTCAATTCCACCTTCTCCTCCAATTACACCTTCTTCCTCCCCAACTTTGGGTTGAGACCTTGCACATTTCTCATATTCTTCAAATAATTTTTTAACTTCATTTTCCCCCTCGGGAACTCTATCAATTGGCAATTCACCTACATTGTTTGCAATTAATGGATCCGCTCCTAACAATAACAAATAACTAACCATGCTTTTTTTAGACCTACCAACATAATTAACACTATTTAAAACTGTGTTTCCATTTTTATCTTTTTCATTTATATTCAAACAACCATCAGTCGCCAAAAATAAACTTGAAAATAATGTGGGAGAGCCTTTCTTTGCAGATTCAAAAATATGTTTAATAACATTTGAACGATTTTTAAAAAAATCAGGATCTGATTCAATAATTTTGTTCATAAACTTTGCAGAATTATGATAAATTGCTGATTTAATTAGATTTCTAGTATTTAAATCTTTAAAAGAAAAATCTGAATCTATAAAAAAACCAAGTATATTAAAAAATGAAATTTTTTTATCCTTAATTCTAAATTTACTTTTTTCAGTATTATCCTCATAAGTAATTTTTAAAAAAAAATCTTTTAACATGGAAAGCCCCTCTTCTTGCCCAAGAAAATAATTTATAGCATCTTTACCATCTTTTAATATCCTCACAAAAGATTTAATTATTTTATCTTCCTGCTTTTTTAGAAATTCTTTGGCAAAACCTTCCAATTCATCATCCGTAAAATCTTTGAAATTTATTGAATTTCTTCTTTCTCCTCCAGCTATAGCAATTGAACTTGAAACCGTTTTATAAACACCTTTTTCTTCAAAAAACTTAACAAAAACTGGATCTGTGACAATTAATTTTAGTTTTGCCATAATTTGATGTTTTTGTTCCATAATAATAGGCATTGGTGGAAATGCAAAAGGACGAAGTGGCTGAGATGGCACACAAACTATAGCAATGTTTTTTTTGAATTCATCATCAAGCTTTTTTTGCTGATTCTCGAATTCATCATCAAGCTTTTTTTGCTGATTCTCGAATTCATCATCAAGCTTTTTTTGCTCCTGCTGGAACCAACTCTCTGTCTCCTTATCAATATCTTTCAGTAGAATTTCCTGTTGATTCGCGAATTTAACATCAAAGTCTTCCCTATGACCAGAATAATTAAATCTAGTTTTTTTTTGAAGATCTTGGTAATCTTTATTCACTTTTGCAATATTAGCTCTAACTTTATCTTCCTGGACTTCAAAATAACGTTCTTTTTCCATTTTATCTGCATTGAGGGAATCTTTAATTTCATTTTCTCTTTTTTTCAAATATTTTATATTTTGATCATAATCAGATAAAATTTTACGTTTCTTTTTCTCATATTCATCTTCAGCAATCCTTTTCTGTTCAAGGATTGCTTTTTTACCTTCCTCATATTTCTCTTTTAATTCTATAACTTTTTTTTCCTCTATATCAATATTGTAAATTTCATCCCAATATTCATTAGGCATTTTTTCTGAGCTTATTAAGCTATCTTGTTCCAATTTTTCCAATTGTTTCCGATGAAATTCTGATATGCTGTAAAAATTACCCCTAACTCCGAATAAAGTTTTTGTAGCTTCACGAGATTCTTCCCTTAAAAAATCTTGATCCTCCATAGCGCCATCTTCCTTATTTAAGGATGAAGCTTGACCAGAATGATCTAAAAAAAATTTATCCTCTATGGTTGACGAATCAATACAAAATATGTCTTCTGAGAATGGAGCCAAAAAAACTCTTCTTACTAAATCTTTTTTATTTCGTTTTGATAAATTTGGATATGGCACTTGTGAACCATCCGGAGCTCTTCTTTTGCTTCTTGTTGCAGAATCGGGAACAGATGAAGGCTCTTCATTTAGAACTGCGAACCTTGGCTTATACAATGGCATTAAAGAAAGTAGAGGCATTAATAAATTAATTAACTTTTTATTTATTTAATTTAACATAAAAAATAATTTTTTTGTTATACATTGTTTTTAGATCTATTAAAAATAATTAAATTAAATTATCAATAAGAATTATTATATTATCTCACGACCCTCCGCCCAAATCAAAAAACAAAGCCAAAATTGATTGCTACGCATTAAATTTGCTAAAGCAAATTTAGGGATAAATTGAATCGCTTCACGGCGAGTAAATCGCCGTATTCGCGATGAATTTTTGGGTTTTTGTAATTTCTTTGTGGATAAAAACGCTTCGTCGCTTTTCTTAATTGAAAATTTCATTTTGGTTTCGAGTTTTTATTATCTCACGACCCTCCGCCCAAATCAAAAACAAAGCCAAAATTGATTGACCGCGAGACATTGTTAATCAAGGGTTTATAGGGTGCTTCACGATAACGCCTTTGTTCAAAATTATGGCGAATTTCGAACGATAATTTTTGATTTAAACGGTAAATTAAACTGGTTTTAAATTCATTATCTAAACTATAGCGATCAATAAAAAAATAACTGCGTTGATTGAGCGTAAAATTTTCCAAAAATTTGTAATTTAAGCGGGTTGAAAGAATATAATCTACTTCACTTCCCAGCTCTTTCATCACATGATTTGAAGTGCTTAAATCAACCTCTAATTTATCTTTGAAAAATATATAACCAAACCCCGTTGCCGTCCGATTGTCGTAGTAAAAACTCGACATGTCGTCATAAATTGTGCGATGATAAAAAACTCCATAAAAATTACTCGATAAAATTCGTGCTTTGCTGGCGAAAGTTGCATCATAAAGCTCGGAAGTTTTTACATCATATTGTTTTTTCTTACCACTGCCAACATCGGCATATTTGACCTCATGATCAAAATTTAATTCATGAATAAAATTTGCACTTTGATAAAGATAACGCGATGTGGCTTGATAATTTCGCGAATTATTATTGGAAGAATAATTTCCCGTTAATGATAAATATTGTTTGGCTCGACTGCCTTTATAAAATTTTTTGGTTCTCGGCGTAACAATAGACTCGCGGGTTGAACGTGATTCGATGGCAAAAGAATTTTTGATATTAAAAGAAATACACAAAAAGAATAATGCTAGAAAAACTAGCTTGAAGATAATTGACATTTGGGTTTAGAATTTGTGGTGTTTGATATTGGGTTTTGGGTTTTTTTATGGTGTAAAATTAAATTAACGTGGATTGCTTGGCACAACTGGAGCCGAAACTGGAGCTGGTTGATCTGGAACCGCTTGGGCTGGAGCTGGAACATTTTCAGCTGGAACCGCTGGAGCAACTTGATTAACTGGAGCTTCAGCATTATCAAGGGCAGGAGCGTTTGGATCAACCACTTCTTCAGCAGAAATACCAATTTCGCTATTTTCATTTGACAAATCTGGCAATTCAACTTCTTGCTCATCTTGAGTTTCAAGCCAACTCATGCGACTCTTAACTGATTCGGAATATTTTACTCCCAAGAAAAAGGAAAATATTATCAATGCAATTATTACAATTACTTCAACGGTTTTGATCATAAAAAAGTTATTAGTTAAGGTTTAAGATTATTTAAAAATAAAATTCATTTAATTTAATGCAAATGTTTTTTTAAGTTTTTGAAAGAAATTACAAAATATTTAAAATTGGATGCTCAATATAACGACGCAAAGCTTTCAAAAATTCAGCTCCGATCGCCCCATCAACCACACGATGATCGCATGAAAGAGTAACATTCATCATATGTCCAATTTTAATTTGTCCATGTTCAACTATTGGTTTTTCAACCGCACGAGCCACCGCTAAAATACAGCTTTGCGGAGGATTTACGATCGCCGAAAAATTATCGATTCCAAACATTCCCAAATTAGAAATGCTGAAAGTCCCGCCTTGAAATTCTTCGGGCGTAAGCTTGCCCTCGCGAGCTTTTTTAGCAAGTTGTTTCGATTCTTTAGAAATAGCTTGAATTGATTTTTGATCGGCGTTTTTAATGATTGGCGTAATCAATCCTCCATCAATCGCCACCGCCATTGAAATATCAACATTATTGTAAATTAAAATCGCCTCATCACTCCAAGATGAATTGGCTTCGGGCACTTTTTTCAAAGCCATCGCCGTGGCTTTAATTATCAAATCATTGACCGAAATTTTGTAAGACGGATTGCCATTCTCATCAAGCTCGGCGACCTCATTTAAAGCATGTCTAAGTTCGTTTAATTTATCGATTTTAAACTCGCAAGATAAATAAAAATGCGGAACATTTTGCTTAGATTCAAGCAATCTTTTGGCGATAACTTTACGCACATTATTATTTTTAACCGCATAAAATTCTTGCGGATTGCGATGAACAACCCCTTGACGCGAACCACCATTTTTAACAAAACCCAAAACATCATCTTTGATGATTCTGCCCCGCGGTCCCGAACCAGCAATTTGCGATAAAATTACGCCCTCTTCTTTAGCAATTCTTTTAGCAAGCGGACTGGCTTTAACAAGATTTGAATCGCTAGAATTTTTGCTAGAATTTTGTGTTAAGTTTGTTGAATTATCAACGATTGGAGCTGATTTTTTTTCTTCAACTTTTTGAACTTCTTCAACTTTTTTTGGAGCATTTGCCGACGCATAATTTTCGAGAGCTTTTTTATCTTCTCCATCCTCTAAAATCAAGGCGATGCAACTATTCACCGCAACATTTTCAGTGCCTTCGGCGATTAAAATTTTCCCTAAAGTCCCTTCGTCAACCGCCTCAACTTCCATGGTTGCTTTGTCGGTTTCGATTTCGGCGATAACTTCACCCGCCTTGATTTTATCACCTTCTTTTTTTACCCACTTAGCAAGATTGCCTTCTTTCATGGTCGGAGAAAGTGCGGGCATTAATATTTCAATTGGCATTTTGTAATTATTTGATTAATTTTTGAAAAAAATTTTGCCGAAATAATATTTTTAAGCAACTAAAAGTCTAGTTTTATTTCTAAATTAGAATTACTTACGGGTATCGAATCCGTCGCGAATACCTTCGGCGATAAAAACTAAAATCGTTAAAATTAAAGTAATAATTACGAATCCAGAAATGCCAAGCCAATAAGCGTTGATATTATTTTTACCTTGAGCCAAGAGTTCGCCAAGCGATGGTGATCCAACGGGCAAGCCTAACCCGAGAAAATCGAGAGCGGTTAAGGTGGTGATTGAAGACGCCAATAAAAATGGTAAATTGGCAATAATTATCGGCGATGCGTTCGGCAAAATTTGTTTTAAAATTATGCGAAAACTTGAAGCCCCCAAGGCTTTACTCGCCAAAATATAATCAAAATTGCGTAAACGTAAAAACTCGGCGCGAACATAAGAAACGACGCCAAGCCAGCTAAATAAAAGCATCAAAATCAATAATGTTAAAAAACTTGGAGCGATTATTGACGATAAAATTATTAATAAAAACATGACGGGCAAGCTCGACCAAATTTCAATAAATCTTTGGAAAAATAAATCGATGAGTCCTCCAAAATAGCCTTGCACCGCCCCTAAAGTTATGCCGATTAATAATGAAAAAAAACTCAAAATTAAGCCAAAAATTAACGAAATTCTAATGCCGTAAATTACTCGCGATAAAACATCGCGCCCTTGATCGTCAGTGCCAAGAAGGTTTGATTTTGAAGGATGCGAAGGTGCTCGTTCTTTAATAGCAAGATTAATTGTGTCGAAAGAAAAAGGAATTGGCGCAAAAATTATCCAACCATTTTTATTAATTAAATTTTGCACTTCGGGATCAAGATAATCAGCACTCGTCAATAATTCGCCACCGAATTTTGTTTCAGGAATTTCTTGCAAAATCGGCACGAAAAATTGATTATCAAATCTTACTAAAAGTGGTTTATCATTGGCAATAATTTCGGCAAAAAATGAAATTATAAATAAAAAACTAAAAATAATTAGCGAATAGTAGGCTCTAGTATTTTTCTTGAATTTAATTATAAATTCTTGGTTTAGCATTATTGTCACAAATTATAGTTAAAATATTTTTAAATTAGGTATTGTAAATTTATCCGATTTTAATGCCCCATTTTTTTGATAAATAGAGCTCAACTTCTTGCCTTTCTTTGTCGGTCAAGGCGCGAGTGTAGAAAATTATTTCGGCGATATATCCTTTGTAATAATAGTTATTAATATAATTTCCAATTGAAGATCCTGAATAGGAGATTAAAGGCGATGTTTGGTTGACATTAGAGGTTGCGGTTCCGCTATTTGTATAAATTGATTTTCCATTAATTTTATTAAAAACAAAACTATGTATTCTGGGGATGGGGGATATAAATGTTGGCATACCCTTTTTCAAATCACTTCCATAATGTGTATAAATAATTTGATCGAATTGATTATAACCCAAAATAAGCATTTTATTTGTATTCGATTCATTTCCAGACAAAAAAACATTATAATAACCCGAACTCCGCGCCTCCACCACAAAAATTGTATAATCCGCACCCACTAAAAAATTGCCATTATAAGAAAAAAAATCATTCGTTCCATCAAAAAGCAAAGCCGGAAGACCATTCATGCCTTTGCGAATATATTTAGGTTGATTATCAACCGAAGCGGTTGGATTATTTTGAGTGGCGTGGTTGCGAGCGGTTGGCAAGATGTTGGGATTGATGTTATTCCATCTGCCGATTGAATCTTGATCGGCTGGATTTGCTTTGTCGGTGAAGCTGGTGGTGCCAGTCGCCAAGGAATTTTCGGAGGTAGTTTCGAGCCACATTTCTAAATCAGGAATTCTGTTGACTAGCGAATTTTTGGTAAGATTTCGCGCCGAAGTTAGTCGATAATCATCATATAAATCTATTCCTTGGGAAATACCGGCAATCAAGATGCCAATCACCAAAATAACCATAGAAATTTCTATCAAAGAAAAGGCTTTGTGTTTTGTAGTTTTTGTCATTTTTCTTTGTAATTTTTTATCGTAATTTCGTTTTTTTTACAAATTTATTTACAAAATTATCATGAGAAAATTATAAAATTCTAGGAAGAAAAGTTGGATAGATTCATTTTAATATTTTGCATCGATGTAAGATTTTTATTTCGATCATTTTTCATATATAATTTCTCAATAAAAAACCCTTCTCATTACAAGAATGAGAAGGGCTAATTGTATTTAATAAAATTTAATTTATCGAACTATTTTTGTTCGTTCGCCATTTTTCTATATCGACTCGCCATCAAGCCTGTTCCCGCAGGAATCAAGCGACCGACGATGATATTTTCTTTCAAACCGCGTAAACTATCAACGCGACCTTGAACCGCTGAATCAGTTAAGACTCGAGTCGTTTCTTGGAACGAAGCGGCCGAAATAAATGATTTAGTTTGCAATGAAGCTTTAGTGATTCCAAGTAACACTGGAGAACATTCCGCTGGTTTCATTTTGCTATCGATCATTTTGACATTAACATTTTCAAAAACGTCACGATCAACATATTCACCAACTAACAATGTAGTATCTCCCGAATTAACAACCTCAACACGTTTCAACATCATTGAAATAATAACTTCAATGTGTTTATCATCGATTTTTACACCTTGCATGCGATAAACTTTTTGAACCTCATTTACCATATAAGATGTAAAGGCTTGCATGCCTTGGATTCTAAGAATATCATGCGGAACAAGATTTCCGTCAATCAAAACATCGCCTCTTTTTACCGAATCACCCTCACCTACGAATAAATGTTTAGTTTTTGAAATACTATATTCGATCGGCTCTCTTGAAGCATCGTCCGGACGAACAATAATACGACGTTTAGTTTTATAATCTTTACCGAATTCAATTTTACCATCAACTTCGCTCATGATGGCGGCATTCTTAGGTTTACGAGCTTCGAATAACTCGGCAACTCTTGGAAGACCACCCGTGATATCACGAGTTTTTGAAGATTCTTTCGGGATTCTGGCGATAACATCACCCGCCTTAACCTCGTCACCATTGGATATACCAATGATCGTGCCAATTGAAAGAGCATATTCTTTTAAAAGATTTTGCGTGACATCTTCAACTGAAAGACGCGGTTTTAAATCTTGTTTTGAATATTGCTTCCAATCCATAACAATTTTAGTCGAAACTCCCGTTGATTCTTCGATTTTTTCACGAAGCGAAACATTTTCAGATAAATCATTATATTTTATAACACCGCTTGCCTCGGCAATCACTGGAATGTTATAAGGATCCCACTCTGCCAAATGTTCGCCTTTTTTAATATCAGAATTATGTTTGTGATTAATAATGGCACCGTATGGTAATTTATAACGGTGAATTTCTGCTCCACTTTTATCAACCAAAGTAATTTCAGAATTTCTAGCGATTACTACGGTTTTGCCATCACGATTAGTGATTGCTGATTTTTCGCTAAATTTAACTTTACCATCTGAGATTGCAGAAATTGAAGATTGTTCAGCTCCCCTTTGTGCCGCACCACCAATGTGGAACGTTCTCATCGTTAATTGCGTTCCCGGTTCACCAATTGATTGGGCCGCGATAACACCTACGGCTTCACCGATACTAACGATATTACCCGTTGCCAAATCACGACCATAACATTTTACGCAAACGCCGTCTTTGCTTTCGCAAGTTAAGACCGAGCGAACACGGAGTGATTTGATTCCGGATTTGTCAATTTCATCAGCCAAAGCTTCGTCGATCATTTGACCAGCTTCAACGATAATTCGTTTTCCATCAAGAGTTTTAACATCTTCGAGAGGAACACGACCCAAGCAATTTTCTGCAAGAGAAACAATGGTTCTGCCATCATCGATAACTGGCTCGATTAAAAGTCCGTTATGAGTTCCGCAATCATCTTCAATAACAATGCAATCTTGAGAGACATCGACTAAACGACGAGTTAAATAACCAGAGTTAGCTGTTTTAAGTGCCGTATCCGCCAAACCT
>SYAR01000083.1 GCA_005787525.1 Rickettsiales bacterium | reverse complement strand
GTCACTCCCGCCATTTATTAGCAACTACGTTGATTAGAGCGCTTATCTGTCACGCTGGTAGGTCGCGAGTTCAAGTCTCGTCACTAACAGCCATTCTCTAAATAATCTCGCGACCAAATTATATTTTTTTAATTTTAGCTTTGCTAAAATTAAATGGGAGTTCAAGTCTCGTCACTCCGCCATTCTCCCCTTTTTTAAAAAAATTTAAAAATCTTCAAAAACTTCTTTACAAAATTTGACCTCTTTTATTATAATCATCAAGTTATTGAAAACCCCCAATAACAATTCAAAATCATCGTAAAAAAACAAAAAACCACAATATGAAAAACCAAAATAAAATAAAATTATTCGAAGATAAAAAAGTTCGCACCCTTTGGAATGAAGGCGAAGAGCAATGGTATTTTTGTATTATCGACATAATTGCAATATTGACCGAACAAGAAAATTACCAAGGCGCCAGAAATTATTGGAAAGTTCTAAAACATCGCCTCGTCAAAGAAGGAAACGAAACGGTTACAAATTGTAACCAGTTAAAAATTGAGGCGGAAGACGGCAAAATGCGCTTGACCGACGTCGCCACAACCGAACAACTTCTTCGCCTGATTCAATCGATTCCGTCAAAAAAAGCTGAGCCATTTAAATTATGGCTTGCCAAAATTGGAAGCGAAAGATTGGATGAAATGCAAGACCCCGAAATCAGTATTGACAGGGCTTTGAAGCAATATCTAAATCTTGGCTATAGCGAAAATTGGATCAATCAAAGAGTTAAAAGTATTGAAATTCGCAAAGAATTAACCGATGAATGGAAGAGGCTTGGCTTGAAGGAAGGACAAGAATTTGCAACGCTAACCGACATTATCACCAAAGCTTGGAGCGACAAGAATACGAAAAAATATAAAGTTTTGAAAGGTCTGAAAAAAGAAAATTTGCGAGATAATATGACCATACCAAATTAACTTGAAAATTTATTAATTAAGCAAAATATTTTTTAATTACAGATTTTAGTAGTAATAATTAAAATGGAATCTCATCATTCGCCTCTTCTTCAATTTTATTTTCTTTTATTTCTTTAATTGTGAAATCGATTGATTTGATTTTATTTGCTATATCTTGCTCATTTCTATTATTTATATCTTCCCTTAAAATTGAATTTTCAATTAAAATACAAAATAATTTAAGAATTTCTTTATTATCATATTTTTCTATAAAATCTTTTACATTTTGACCATTAAGATGAGCTGCATCATTTCCAAAATCTTTAACACCCTCTAAAAATTTCTTTAATTCATTTTCTTTATTATATTTACTAAAAATTATAAATTTTGTATTATCTTTCATTGATTGAGTAAATTTATCGATAGAGCCCGCTAATGTTCTTTCCTTTATGCCGTTCATATCAACTAATATTTCTACACAACAACGCAACAACATTGCAGTAGCGATTTTTCTATTAGATTTAATGCATTCAAAACATTCATTGAGATATAAATTAAGATTAAAAAACTTCTCTTCGGAGTTAAGAATTTCAATAGCATATTTGTCATGAAATAAGTGAGCTAATCCTTTATCATTTAAAAGATATTCTGATTTATCATTTAAAAGATATTCTGAAAGATCATATATTTTTTTATCTTCCGCTTTTAAAAGAAAATCCGAGTCAAAATGTCCAGAATAATGTATGCCATATCTTCCTAAAATAATTCTAATTCTTTGTTCATCATAACAAAAATTACCATTCCAATCTTCTTTTCCATATTTTTCAGAAAAATATTTTAAAATTTCATCAATTATTTCAAACTTTTTCTGCGGATCCAACTCCATATAATTATCATTATTTATTTTAAGCTTAACATTATTTTAATTATTATAATATTATAAAAAACTTTTTTCAATAAAATTTCTACGCCCTTCTGATGTTCAAAAAAAAGAACTAGGATTCAGCTCTTGCTAATTACAGTCAAGAAATATCAATTTTATGAGTTTTATTTTTTTATATTTATCACCATAAACTCTTCGCATTCTAGGTACCAAATCTACTTTCTCCGCTTCACATGTCACGTTGGTAGGTCACGAGTTCAAGTCTTATAACTCCCGCTATTTTCCAGTTTTAACAAGTCCAAACAGCTTACATCCCTACATTTTATGAAAATACTCGTCAAGCTAATGGGCTGTAGCTCCCCCCTTGAGGGCTTACAAACCTACATTTTGCAGATATACTCGTCAAGCTTACGGGGTCATCACTCTCCCCTTGCGGGAGAGTCGCAGAGCCAACTTGTTGGCGATGCGGAGAGGGGGTCAGAAAAACTTTAATAATCAATGCTCTAGAACTAAAATAAAAACTTCCAAAAAAAATTTATGAAAAAACTAATCTTAATTTTAGCGATAATTTTGGTACCAAATTTAGCTCAAGCTGAGTGTGTCGACGACCCAACAATGGGAAAGAATTTTTTACGGTGTGAAAATAAAGAGGCTGTTTGTTATGGCTTCTTTGTTGAAGGCACTGCGACATCACCGCAAATTTCTTGTTTTAAAAAATAATTTTAACAACGAATTTATGAGAAAAATTCTCACAAACTCGAAAAAGCTTCGGGCTGTAGTTTACCCCCTTGAGAGCTTACGCCCCTACAAATTTCTACAAACTCGGAAGTTCTTCAGGCTATAGCTCCCCCCTTGAGGGCTCTTCGCATTTAAAAAATAGCCTAAACGGCTATTTTTAGCGAAGAGGGGCGATAAAATCGCAACGGTAGTTGCGATTTGGGAGCCGTGGGGGGTCAAAAAATTAGAGCGTCAAAGAGTTTGAGGTTAACTCAAAATTTAAAACAAAAAAAATCCCTAAGATGACGATTTCTTGATTTTGTTTTTTTAATTGCTTCGTCGCTTTTCTCAATCAAAATTTCATTTTGATTTCGAAGACGACTTGCCCCTGGGACCAGCATCGCCTTCGCTCCTAATCCCGTTATTTGCTAAAAATAGCCGTTTAGGCTATTTTTTAACGCAAATAACCCTCAAGGGGGGAGCTAGAGCCCGTAGCTTGACGAGTATTTTGTAAATTATTTTCAATGGTTTTTTTGGTATAACAAATACGGTCTTCGCTACTTTTAAGTTTATCGAGCCAAACCAAATTATATCCTCGAGGCGATTGTCCAAGCAACTCTTGCACAAATTCAAGATCAGTCCAAGCCTCATCAAAACTACGCAAATATTTTCAAACCAAAATTATATTTTTTTAACAAGCTATTTGCCAAATTTTTCTTGTCTTTTGATTTCTGTTCACTATTCTAAAAATATTATTTTTCAGGCAAAAACATTAATTATAAATATAAAAAACTGATTATTATGGCAAGAGGTGGATATCGAAAAAATGCTGGCAGGCCTAAGGGCAATGGCAAATATCAAGAATCAACAAAACCCATCAGAATTCCGCTTAGTTTAGTCGGCAAAATTACCGATTATATTGAAAATAAAGGATTCGCTTTGCCACTTTATAGTTGCACCGTTAGAGCTGGATTCCCCTCGCCCGCCGATGATTATATCGTCGAAAATATCGATTTGAATAAATATTTAATCAAACATCCCACCGCCACTTTTTTAGTCAAAGTCGCCGGCGATTCGATGATCGATGTCGGCATCAATCCTGACGATATTTTGGTGGTTGATCGCAGTTTGGAAGTGAAAAATGGCGATATTATAATCGTCGCCATCAATGGCGAGTTGACGGTAAAGAAATTATCCAAAACCAGCAAAGGCATTTTTTTAATGCCCGCCAACAAAAAATATCAGCCGATTCCGCTTCACGATTTCAACGATAATGTAATTTGGGGAGTGGTCACCAATGTGATTCACAAATTATGAAAAATCACTCTTATCAAAATTTAAATCAACACACCAAATCAATTTTTGCCTTGGTTGATTGTAATAATTTTTACGCCTCTTGCGAGCGCGTTTTTCGTCCAAATTTACAACAAAAACCCATCGTGGTTTTGTCAAATAATGATGGTTGTATCATTGCCCGCTCCAACGAAGCCAAGGCTTTGGGCATTGAGATGGGGGCGCCGTTTTATAAATTTCGCCAACTTATTGAAAAAAATAAAGTTGCGGTTTTTTCTTCTAATTATACTTTTTACGGCGACATGTCGAATCGCGTGATGAAATCATTACAAATGATGGTGCCCGACCTCGAAATTTATTCAATCGACGAGGCGTTTTTGCGACTCGATAACATTGTTTTCGATGATATAATAAATTTATGTTCAAAAATTCGCTTCAATATTAATAAATGGCTCGGCATCCCTACTTCCATAGGCATCGCCGGCACTAAAACTTTGGCGAAAATTGCCAATCAAATCGCCAAAAAAAATCTTTATAATTTAGCGCCGAATCATCTTTGCGATTTACGCGACGAAAATTTGCAAATAAAAATTTTAGCGCAAACCGCGGTGCAAGATGTGTGGGGCATCGGCAAAGGCATCGCCACTAAATTAAAGGCGATTGGCATTGAAAATGCTTTGCAATTGCGTCAAGCCGATTCCAAACAAATTCGCAAAATCCTTGGCGTTGTTGGCGAGAGAATTGTTTATGAACTTAACGGCGTTTCATGTTTGCATCTCGAAGAAATTACTCCGCGCAAAAATATTTTATCGTCCAAATCTTTTGGCAAAAATGTTACCACCAAATCTGATTTACAAGAAGCCATTGCCAATTACGCAGTGCGGGCTTGCGAGAAAATGCGTAAACAAAAAACTTTGGCTCAAGCGATTTATGTTTATATTCGCACCAATCCATTTTCGAGCAAGCCTCAATATTGCCAAGGAAGCACTATTAGCTTCGCTTCGCCGACCGATAATGTTGCCGAAATTTTAAAATCGGCGTTAAAAATTTTAGAGCAAATTTATCAAAAAAATTATGAGTATAAAAAGGCGGGAATTATGCTTTTAGACTTAGTAAAAAGCGGTGAAAATCAACAAATTAATTTATTTCAAAATGATCTTTTATCAAATCAAAATATTAAAAATTTTGATAATAAAAAAACCGAAATTATTCAAAAAACTTTAGAAAAAATTAATCAAAATTTTAGTAAAAACACTATTTTTTATGCCATTCAAGGAACCAAACGAAGCTGGCAAATGCTGTGCAACAAGCGTTCCCAACATTACACGACGGATATCAAAGAATTAGTAAAAGTTTTTTAAATAATATACTTTTTAATTTTAGCTATTAGTATTTATATAACTTACTTAGTTCTTCAATTAATTTATATAATTTTCTAAATGTATTCTTGGCCACCAATTTTACAAAACCCGCATGTTTTTTCTTCTTGGCAATTTTCTGCTTTTTCTTTGCCACCTTTGCAAAATTCACCGAATTTAGAATACTACAGCTTAGTGTCTTTGCAACGAGAGCCAGAAACTCTTCAAGCATCACCACAAATGCGAATTTATGATGAATCAAATCCAGAAAAATTTATTAAAGAAAGTGAAGACAATATAATGAAAAAATTTACGAAATTTTTAGAAAAAAATCCAGATAAAATTTCCAAATTATCAACTTCAAATATAAAAATTTCTTATAATATATCATCGCAAAATGAATTAAATTTATCATTCGATTTCGAGGCTTCGAATCACCAAAATCAAGACAGCATAACTTTTATTAATGCTAAAAATGAAGAATATATAATAACAAAAAATGCCGATATAAAAAAATTAGAAGAGGAAAGGCAAATTATTCTTCCTTATCCAGATTCAGGATCTCCAACTTCACATATTTTTACGCCACAAGAAGTTTCGATGGCAATAAAAAATTATGTTGGAATGAAAGGCGAAATACCTACTCATAATCTAATAATCACTACCGACGAAAATAGAAAACTTTCTTTTGAAGAGTCGCATGAAGAAGTGGATAGTGGCGAATATTTTGTTGTTAAATCAATAAATGGCAATTACAACTTAAAAATAGGCTCTACAACAAAAAAGGCACTAGAAAAATTAGTTGAAGAAGCACAAGAAGAGAGAGTTAAAACTTGCGAGAGAGCATTGGATTTTATATACAAAGAAGAAAAAGAGGTCAGAACAGATGAAGAAAAAGAGGTCAGAACATTAACCAAACTTCATCTTTTAGATGAATATGAGAGTGCAATTAATAAATATTTAGCAACTCTCTCTAAAGTAACTACCGAAATATCAGATTCCGATAGGATAAAGTTAGATTCACTTCAAAATGAATTAAAATTGGTTCAAGAAAAAATGAAAATAGAAGAAGAATCAAGACTAGAACAAGTTGCATTGAAACTAAAAGTAAAAGAACAATCAGCTCTAATTCAAGAAAATTTAGAAAAAAAGAAGATAGAGGATTCAAATTGGCAACCGACAATAACATCGCCAACCATTGAAAATCAAAATATTGTTGGTAATTCTTCTTCAGCCTTATCTTTAATCGAAAGTGATCCTACTAGCCCAAATTCACCATCAGCATT
>SYAR01000082.1 GCA_005787525.1 Rickettsiales bacterium | reverse complement strand
TTTTTCTTATTTTTATAATCCTCAATCGCTGCTTTAATCGCTTCTTCCGCTAAGACCGAGCAATGAATTTTAACGGGTGGAAGCGATAATTCTTCGGCAATTTCTTTGTTGGTAATTTTCTCAGCTTTATCGATTTCCATGCCCTTAATCCATTCGGTCGCAAGTGAGCTCGAAGCAATAGCAGAGCCACAGCCGAAGGTTTTAAATTTTGCATCGGTGATGATGCCATCATCCGAAACTTTGATTTGTAATTTCATGACGTCGCCACAGGCAGGGGCTCCGACTAGACCGGTGCCAACACCTTTTTCATTTTTGTCGAAAGCTCCAACATTTTTGGGATTTTCGTAATGATCTAAAAGTTCTTTTGAGTAAGCCATATGTTCCTATAATTAATGTGTTTTCCAATTGATTGATTTAATGTCGATTCCTTCTTGCATCATGTCCCAAAGAGGGCTCATGGCACGAAGTTTCTCAACTTTTTTAGTAATTAAATTTATTGCATAATCAATTTCTTCTTCGGTGGTAAAGCGTCCGAAGCCGAAACGAATTGAAGTGTGGGCAAGTTCATCATCAACGCCCAAAGCGTGTAAAACATATGATGGTTCAAGTGATGCCGAAGTGCATGCAGAGCCTGACGAGACTGCTAAATCTTTGATTGCCATAATCATCGATTCACCTTCAATGCCAGCAAATGAAAAATTTAAATTGCCCAAATAACGTTGTTCTAAATCGCCATTGAGATAGACGTGAGTAAGGGCGGTAATGGCATCATAAAATTTCTTACTTAATTTTTTTATGTGCAAATAATCTTTTTCCATTTCATTCATGGCTATTTCGGAAGCAAGTCCCAATCCAGCAATCAGAGAAGTTGGTGCGGTTCCGCTCCGAATACCTCGCTCTTGTCCACCACCACTAAAAATTGATTTTATGCGAACTCGTGGTTTACGACGAATATAAATTGCGCCAATCCCTTTGGGACCATAAATTTTGTGACCCGAGATACTCATCAAATCGATATTCATTTTTTCCACATCGAGCGAAATCTTCCCAAAAGCCTGAGCACAATCGGTATGAAAAAAAACGCCTTTTTTACGACACAAAGCCCCGATTTCGGCTAGAGGCTGAATGACGCCGATTTCATTGTTAACCGCCATAATTGAAACCAAAGATGTTTCATTGGTGATGGCGTTTTCGAGAGCGTTTAGATCAACCAAGCCATTTTTTTGCACGGGTAAAAAAGTGATTTTAAAGCCTTCTTGTTCTAGGTCGCGACATGAATTAATTACACATTTATGTTCTGTCGTTAAAGTTATAATATGTTTTTTGTTGGCACTTTCATAGAATTTAGCGACGCCTTTAATCGCCAAATTGTTTGATTCCGTAGCACCCGAAGTGAAAAAAATTTCTTTTTCATCGGCGTTGATAAGTTTAGCAACTTGGCGACGTGCGATCTCGACTATTTCTTCGGCTTTCCAGCCATATGCATGGCTTCTTGAATGTGGATTGCCAAAATCATTTTTCATAATTTCGACCATTTTATCAATCACGCGCGGATCGATTGGCGTTGTGGATTGATAATCTAAATAAATCGGTAATTTAATTGTCATTTTTTCCTTTATTTTTTGGTTCTTTGATAAAATTCATTAAAAATTTTTATAAAATAATCAATTTCGTTCTTAGTGGTTTGGGGTGAAAGGCTTACGCGAATCGCTCCATCCAAAAATTCATCGCCAACATTCATGGCTTTTAAAATTCGTGATTGCGAAACGGTGCCCGAAGAGCATGAGGCTCCAGCGCTTACGCAAATATTGTTGAGATCAAAATTTATTAATTGTGTTTGGTTATTTACATTTGGAATGGCGTAAAAGCAAGTATTAGCTAGACGCGTAGCGTTTGAGGCGAAAATTTTTATTTTATTTTGCGTAATTTTTTGTAAATTTTCTTATAAATAATCACGTAAAATTGCGATTTTTTGAAAATCAACGAGATTATTTTGAGCCAAAGCACAAGCTTCACCAAAGCCTGCAATTCCTGCAACGTTAAGCGATCCAGCTCTTTTAGATTTTTGTTGTTTTCCGCCATAGATTAATGGACGAAAATCGAGCCCTTTACGAATTAATAAAGTGCCAACTCCTTGCGGACCATTGATTTTATGAGCTGAAATCGAAGCATAATCAATATTTAATTTTTCTAAATCGATCGGAATTTTTCCAACAGCTTGGACGATATCGCAATGAAATAAACCTAAATTTTGATGAGTAATTTTGGCAATTTCTTCGACGGGTTGAATGGCTCCAGTTTCGTTGTTGCAAGCCATCACCGATACTAAAAAATTTTCTTTATTTTGCGGAATTTTTTTGTTAAAATCATCGATATTTACAACGCCATTTTCATTGCAAGAAATTTCTGAAATTTTGAGGTGAGGGGGGCGACAATTATAAACCGAAGAATGCTCGATATTTGACATTATAATTTGTGAAAAATCAGAGCCGAAAAATATTGTATTTGTTGATTCGGTGGCACTTGAGGTAAAAATAATTTCGTAATTTTTACAATTTAAAAATTCAGTAATTTTGGTTTTAGCTTCGTCGATAATGCCATTGGCTTTACGCCCAAGAGAGTGGGTAGCTGAAGAGTTAAAAGGGTATTGCAAAACCTCGTTCATTTTGGCTATTACCGCTTCCGACATTGCGGTTGTAGAATTGTAATCAAGATAAATTGGTTTCATAATTTATCGAGTGAAATTGAATTTAGATAATCGTAAATACGATTTTCTAAACCGTGCCATAAATGATGAGTTTTGCATTTGGTTTTATTGTTAGTGGATATGCATCCTTGTTTTTCTAAGGAGCAACGCGTCATTTTAATTGGTTCTTCAATGGCTTTTATGATATCAGAAATATTAATTTCGGATTTATCTTTGCTTAAAATATAGCCACCACCGGGACCTTTAATTGATTTAACAATACCGTTTTTTTTCAGATGCGTAAAAATTTGTTCGAGATAAGATAATGAAATATTTTGACTTTTGGCAATTTCATTCAGCGACAAAGGTTTGTCAGTTTTTTGTGAACTAATTTCAATTACAGCCATGACTGCGTAGCGCGCCTTCGTTGTTAAAATCATAAAATTATTTAGAAAAATAGCAAATTTTGTAAATTTTTTATTTGAAAAAACTTCAAATGTCCTACCATTTTAGTAAGGTATTTTTTGCTCACAAGTCTTTTTTTAAAAAAGATTGTTGGGCGCTTGCAATTAAAATTGAGGGTTGATATAATTTTTTTGTTATTTGTCGTTTAGACTTTAATTTTTTATTAATCTCATTTATCGCTAAACATTGCTTAAAGCATGTGTCGAGCGGTTTCTCTACTAAAATTTATGACACAAAATTCTCAAGAAAAAATCAATGAACAAGAAAATATTTTTGGCCAAGAAGACTTCGCCAAACTTTTCGAAGAATATGAAAAAGATACGCAACAATTAGCTGAAGGCACTGTTGTTAAAGGTGTTGTTGTTGGAATTACCGACAAAGGTGTCGCCGTTGATATCGGCGCAAAATCAGTCGGATTCGTTGATATTGCTGAGTTTAGACGTGATGGAGAAATTGAAGAAGGAGATGTTGTCGATGTATTTTTAGAAAGATTAGAAAATAAAAGAGGCGAATTAATTATTAGCCGTGAGAACGCTCGCCGTTTGAATAATTGGAATTTCCTTAAAAATTGTCTTGAAGACAAAACTATTATTGACGGCAAAATTATTGGTCGCGTTAAAGGCGGTTACGCTGCCGATGTTAACGGCATCATTTGTTTTTTACCAAGAAGCCAATTCGATACGGTTCTTGTAACCGACGACAGTTTTATTATTAACAAAATTGAAAAACTACAAGTTTTAAAAATTGATGAAGTGCGTGGCAACATTGTTGTTTCTAGAAGAGCGGTGCTTGAAAGCCAACGTAATATCGAAAAAGATAAAGTTCTTGCAACAATTAAAGTCGGCGATGCGATTGATGGTATCGTTAAAAATATCACCGATTACGGCGCCTTTATTGATTTCGGAAGCTTTGATGGTTTATTGCATTTAACCGATATTTCTTGGTGCAGAATTAAACATCCTTCGGAAGTTTTAAAAGTTGGACAAGAAATTAAAGTTCAAGTAATTAAATATGATGAAGCCACGAAACGTGTGTCTTTGGGTATGAAGCAATTGCAACAAAATCCTTGGGAGTCTATTTCTCAACGTTATCCAGTCGGCGCAACTCTGAAAGGAAAAGTTACTAACTTAACAAGTTACGGTGCTTTTGTTGAAATCGAACAAGGTATTGAAGGCTTGGTGCATGTTTCTGAAATGAGTTGGTTAAAAAATAATTCAATGCCTAATAAATTCATTAATGTTGGCCAAGATGTTGAGGTTATGGTTCTCGACATTAACTCGCAAAATCATCGCATTTCTCTGGGTATGAAGCAGTGTGAGCAAAATCCTTGGCAAGCATTTTCTGAAAAACATAAAGTCGGTGATGTAGTTGAAGGTGTAGTTAAAAACTTCACTGAATTTGGTTTGTTTATCGGTTTTGATAGTGGAGTTGACGGTTTAGTTCATGTATCTGATATTTCAGAACAAGGTTTAACCGAAGAAGCGCAAAAAAAATATAAAGCAGGTGACAAAATTAAAGTTATTGTTCTTGGAAGTAATTATGAAAAAGAAAGAATTTCCTTAGGAATTCGTCAAATTGATAATCCAAATTTCCAAGCTGAGCTTGATAAAATTACCGAAAATTCAGTGGTTTCTTGCTTAGTTATTGCAGTTAAAAAAGACTTCCTTGAAGTTGAACTTGATTCTGGTTTAAAAGCGATTATTAAACGTCTTGATTTGTCAAATAATAAACAAAATCAAAAAACTGAAAAATACGAAGTTAACGAGCGTATCGAAGCTAAAGTTACTATGTTCAACAAAATTAGTGGTAAATTATTGCTTTCAATCAAAGAACTTGAAACTGATGAACGTGAATCACACTTTTATTCAGAGTCAAATAGCGGTGCTACTATAGGAAGCATTGCCGGCGACGTATTAGAGTCCTTGAAAGATAAAAATTCATAATCTTTATGAATTTTTCTGATAATTTAGGAGCATTAATTTATCTTAAAAATAGGGTTCATAAATGGAAAAATATTGCATTCTTCTTTGCGATATTTTCCATTGCCCTGATTTTTAAAATGTTCTTCGATGTTGGATCTGATGTAATTGGAAATTCGGTTGCGCTAATTAAAGTTGAAGATGTTATTGTTGAAGATGATCATCGCAGTAAAGTTTTAAAAGAAATCGCCAATGATTCTTCAATTTTAGCTGTAATTGTTAGGTTAAACAGCCCAGGTGGCACAATAGTTGGTAGTGAAATACTATTTAGAGATTTATTAAAAATTAAAACCAAAAAACCATTAGTTATTTTAATGGATTCGGTTTCCGCTTCGGGAGCATACATGGCATCTTTGGCATCTGATTATGTTATTGCCCACAATGGCACTTTAACTGGTTCAATCGGTGTTTTAATGGAATCGCCCGATGTTAGTGTTTTGGCAAATAAAGTTGGCGTAAAGTTCAATAGCTATAAATCTTCTCCTTTAAAAGGTAGTCCGTCAATGTTTGAAAAATCAACTCCTATGGTTGATAGAGTCATTAGTGAATCAATCAAAGATTCATATCAATTTTTTGTTGAACTTGTCAAAGAGAGAAGGGGCGAGAAACTCAATCCTAAATTTTATGATATGATTTTCGATGGCAGAGTTTTTACTGGTCGACAAGCTTTTAAACTTGGTTTAATCGATAAAGTTGGAGACATTGAAGATGTTGAAAAATATTTGCTTTTAAATAAAATCGATGTAAATAAAATTCCTATTCAAGAAATTGAAATTGTTGAAAAAGACAATAAAATTATTGATAAATTTTTGAATATTTTGCCTTTTTATCAAGATTTAAAAGGACGAAATAATCAGAGTAAAATCATGGCTATAATGAACTAAGCGATTAGTTTTTGTAGTTTTTATTTTTTTAAAATTAAGTGTAAATTAAATTTTTGTTTGCTATTTAATTTTAGATAACTAGCTTTGGATATCTTAGCTTTTAGAAAAGAGCTATTTTGATAAAGATAATTATCTTATTTTATTAACCAATTTGTTATTTTTATGACTAACAACAATGAGATCTTAGAAAGAGTTAAAAAAATTATTATCAACCATTTGGGAGCTGAAGAATCCAAAGTAGTTGAATCTGCAAATTTTATAGATGATTTAGGCGCTGACAGCCTTGACCAAGTCGAACTTGTTATGGCTTTTGAAGAAGAATTCGGAATTGAAATACCTGATGAAGCTGCTGAAAAAATTGTTACTGTTGGAAATGCTGTAAAATACATTTCTGAGAATATGTAATTGTTTTTTTAAAAGCTTTATTCATAAAAACCCTCGAAGTTTTTGCCTTCGAGGGTTTTTTAATTTTGAAAGTTTTAATTTACAAATTATAAAATATAATTATTGAAATTTAAATAAAATATATTTAAAAAATTTTACTTAATTAATAAAAGCTTAATTAAGTCAATAAAATATATGAGAACAGGAACTGTCAAACTCCTCCTTCATTATTCTAAGGTCTTACCAAGAAATACAGCATTATTGCACTTAAACAATACATTAAAACATGAGCGATCCTTAACTTCTGGACGCCCGCCATTTAAAAAAACACCTCCCGAGATAAATATAGAAATTGATAACAGTTTTATTGATAGAATAAGTAGTTGTATTCCAAAATCCGCTTGCGATACCCATAGTAAAACTCCCAATTTACAAGAAATAAAACAAAGTCAAGAAGATTTGGTAGAAAAATTCAGAACAGATAAAGGTTTTATAAAAGATGTATATGACTTATTAAAACCATCTAGAGGAAGGCAGTTTGGTATTAACTACGAGGTTCCAAAAGAATGGGATGATCCTTTTGGACGAAGCTTATTTGCAACTACGCTTTTGTCTGCTTTGGGATTAGTTCCAGTTCTTAATAAAAGAAATGAACCACTTTTTGGCGAAGTTGTGAGTGGCGTCGGTGAAGTTTTGGGGCATCAAGATACTATTTTGAAAGATGACAAACTTGTTTTGGTTGAGCACTTAGCAATTATTAATCTCGGCGGTTCGACAAGTGATTGCTTAACTTGGTTTAAAAGAAATGACGATATAGTATCACAATTGAAAAGAGATTTTCCATCTTCCTACTATATTTTAAAAACAATAAACTTTACTTCGAAAGATAATAATAAAACTCAACCGATAATTGGAAATGATGATGAACTAAATTTTATTGACCATTCTTCATGTCTACCATTACGACAAGATCTTATTAATTATGGTATTTTAGATCATAAAATATTAGAAGCAAAACTTAATTTAAATAAAGTAATAAATTCTCTAGAGGGTCGTCAGAATTTTCTTCTTAAGGATGAGGGTGATAGCGTGTCGCAAGTGGTTTGTCTGCGTAATTGGGTTGGTTATCATGGTCGTCAATCTGGTGGGGGGGAAAGAAATGCAATTGCTCTTGCACTAGAAAAGAATAGAATATCGATTCCTGGCTCTTCAATTTCAGGGCGCTGATAAGAAAGATTAATGTTATAATCTTAAATTAAAAAATTATTTTAAAGCATTTTTTGAATTTGATCGGTGATATTTTTAAATAAATCAATCTCGTAATTATCATTTTTACCTTGAATCACTGAGGCAATCCGCTCTAAGCCCATACCCGTATCGATACATGGTTTTGGCAGAGCTTTTTTCTTGCCATCGGCAGATTTTTCGAATTGCATAAAAACTAAATTCCAAATTTCGGTAAAACGATCGCCATCTTGGTCTTTGCTTCCGGGAGGACTGCCGAAAATTTTATCGCCACGATCGTAAAAAATTTCTGAACACGGACCGCAAGGGCCAGTTTCGCCCATCGACCAAAAATTGTCATCGGTGCTAATGCGAATAATTTTATCATCACTCAAGCCAGCAATTTTTTTCCAAAAATTATAAGCCTCATCATCATTGTGATAAATAGTGGCTAGAAGTTTGGATTTATTGAGCCCAAGCTCTTTCGTTAAAAATTCCCAAGCGTAAAAAATCGCTTCTTCTTTGAAATAATCGCCGAAAGAAAAATTTCCCAACATTTCGAAAAAAGTGTGAAGACCTGCGGTGA
>SYAR01000081.1 GCA_005787525.1 Rickettsiales bacterium | reverse complement strand
TTACCAATTTTGGAATCAAGCCAACCTTTGATAATTCAAGTTTAAAACCACTTTTTGAAACTCATATTTTAAATTTTTCAAAAAATTTATATCATAAAAAAATTCGGGTGGAATTTTTAGATTTTATTCGTGATGAAAAAAAATTTTCTTCGATTGAAGAATTAAAAAAACAAATTAAAATAGATATTAATATAAAAAATTAACCTTGTTTTTTTAAGAAAGATTGCCAAAATAATTTTAAAAAAAATTTAAAAATGCAAAAATTTAATATTGTTAAATCTGTTATAGCTGGATTGCCTTTGATTAATATCGACACCGATATGATTATTCCAAAGCAATTTCTTAAAACCATTAAAAGAACTGGGCTCGGCAAAAACCTATTTCATGAAATGCGCTATGATTTAAATGAAAATGAAATAGCAAGCTTTGTCTTAAATAAACCAGAATTTCGTGATGCTAAAATTTTAGTTGCTCTTGATAATTTTGGATGTGGATCAAGTCGTGAGCACGCTCCTTGGGCACTTATTGATTTTGGAATTCAGTGCGTTATTGCGCCATCTTTCGCCGATATTTTTTATAATAATTGTTTTAAAAATGGCATTTTACCGATAGTTTTAAAAAATTCCGAAATTGATGAATTGCTTGCATTTTCTAAGTCGCAAAATAATTCTGCCACTGTGAATTTATTAAAACAAGAAATCCAAACTACCGAAAAAACTTATAAATTTGAAATCGATTCTTTTAAAAAACATTGTCTAATTGAGGGGCTTGATGATATTGGTTTAACTTTACAAAAATCGCAAAAAATTGCTAATTTTGAAGAGAAAAATCGTCAAATCACTCCTTGGCTTTACAATAACTAAATTTATTAACTAAAATTTTTTAACAATGACAATTCTTGCAGGAAAAAAAGGTTTAATCATGGGCGTCGCCAACAACAAATCGATAGCTTGGGGCATTGCCGAAGAGGCACATAAATTCGGTGCCGAACTAGCCTTTACTTTTCAAGGCGAAGCTTTACAAAAACGCGTTGAACCTCTCGCCGCCTCAATTGGCTCTGATATTGTTTTGCCATGTGATGTTACCGACGCTGAATCCGTCAAAAAAGTTTTCGAAACTCTTGAACAAAAATGGGGAAAACTTGATTTCCTAGTTCACGCTATCGCTTACTCCGACAAAGAAGAATTGCGTGGCAAATATCTTCATACTTCTCCACAAAATTTCGTAAATACCATGAATATCTCGGCGTTCTCATTAGTGGCAGTTGCCAAAGAAGCTGAGAGATTAATGATCAATGCAGGTGGCGGAAGCATAATAACTTTAAGTTATTATGGCGCTGAAAAAGTTATGCCACATTACAACGTTATGGGCGTTGCCAAAGCAGCTCTTGAAGCAAGTGTGCGTTACCTTGCGATGGATATGGGTAAAGATAATATTCGCGTTAACGCAATTTCTGCTGGTCCAGTAAAAACCTTGGCGGCGAGCGGTATTGGCGATTTCCGCTTAATCTTCAAATGGAACGAATATAATGCTCCACTGCGTCGCAACGTCACTCTACAAGATGTTGGCGGAGCTGGTGTATTTTTGCTTTCGAGCCTTGGAAATGGCGTTACCGGAGAAACTTTACATGTTGATGCTGGTTATCACGTCGTTGGAATGAAAGCTCCAGACGCACCAGATATCTCTATCGTTAGAGACGGCGAATAATTTAATTTTGAATTACAAAACCCGAAATGTTTATCAATCATTTGCCATTTTTGATTATTATTTCTTCACCCTCGGGAGCTGGAAAATCAACCTTGTGCAAAATGATTGTGCAAAATGATCCCCTTATTCGACTTTCAATTTCTGCCACCACTCGCAAAAAACGTCCACAAGAAATTGCCGGTCAACATTATCATTTCGTTAATCGCGATAAATTTCTGCAAATGAAAAATAATCAAGAATTTTTAGAAAGCGCCGAAGTTTTTGATAATTTTTATGGCACTCCTAAAAAAAACGTTGAGGACGCTTTAAATAACGGACATTGTGTGCTCTTTGATATTGATTGGCAAGGCGCCAGACAAATTAAAGAAAATTTTTCTGCCGATCAAATTGTGTCGATATTTATTTTACCACCTTCGATTCAAGAACTCGAAAGAAGACTTCGTGCTCGAGCCCAAGATCCAGAAGAAGTAGTTCAAGAGCGGATGCATGAAGCTCGCAACGAAATTAGTCATTATCAAGAATATGATTTTATGGTAATTAATGATGATTTAAATGCTTCTTATCAAAAAATTCGTGCCATCATTGAAGCCAAGAGAGTGGCTCGTCAAAATCAAAATGACATTAAAAAATTTATCAATCAATTTTCATAAAAATGCATGATTTAATTCACAATCTTATCGATTCCATAGTTATTTTTATTAATGAAATTGGTTATCTCGGAATTTTTATTGGCATGTTTTTAGAAAGCACAATCATTCCCATTCCAAGTGAAATAATTATGATTCCCGCCGGAATTGCCAGCGCCAAAGGTGTCATGAATATTTATATCGCAACTTTGGTTGGAACTGTCGGGAATATTGCGGGAGCTGTTTTCAGCTATTATCTTGCTTTAACTTTGGGACGAAAAATTATTTTAAAAATCGGTAAATATTTTTTTATTAAACCCGAAACTATCATTAAAATTGAAGAATTTTTTAAAAAACATGGTCCGCTTTCAGTCTTTACCGGCAGGCTTCTACCGGGATTTCGTCATTTCATCTCCCTGCCCGCAGGTCTCGCCAAAATGGATTTCAAATTATTTTTATTATACACTTCGCTTGGCGCCACAATTTGGACTTCAATTCTATCTTTTAGCGGTTATTTAATTGGTGATAATCAAGAATTAATTATTAAGTATATTAAAGAGCTTTCAGTAGCTTTTATTGCTTGTTGTGCATTTTTGTTAATAACCGTTGGTTTTTATAAAAAAATAAAAATTAAAAAATCTTAAAATGGATGACTAATTCCGACACCTAGATTTTCAATGACTTTGACCTTATCGATAAAATCTGAATTAATAATTTTAGCATCGACAAAATTGCGTTTATATTGAAATCTCAAAGCAAAATTTTTATAAAATAAATATTCGGCGCCAACCCCAATAACCGGAGAAACCCTACTTACCCTTGAGTTGCGAGATTTTGTTGAAGTTTCGTACCCAATAATAGGAGAAAATATTAAGGCTTTTGTTTGACTAAATTCATTCGCTTCTATTTGATTATAATTAGCACCAAAAATTAGGTAAAACAAGCCACGCGATTCTTTATCAAAAACTAAATAAGGTTTGAAATCAACGCCGATGGCTGTAGTTTTAAATTCAATATTCGAAAAACTATTTGTGGCGTTAATTTGTTTTTTTTCATTCGTTTTGGAATAGAAACCTTCAATTTTAAAATAATCTTGATTATCGTAACCAGCAAAAAAAGCCATAGTTGAAGTATCCGGCTCGTAATAATCATCTGGATTTTTAGTGCCCTTTGCTCTTATTGATGAATTTTGAAATATAGCCTCGACTCCTAAATAAAATTTTCTATTAATTTTTTCAGCTTTATCGCTATCATTATCGGCAATTTTATGATCAATTTTCATGTCTTGATTTGCATTTTTTTTACCGTCTTTTATCATTTGTTTTTTTTCATTTTGTGCTAATGAATTACTAGATAGCATAACAGAAAATGCAGTGATAAAAATATAGAATTTTGCAATATTTTTCATGTTAATAAATTTAATTTTAATGGGTATTTAATATTTTTTCACATTTTAAAAAAACTTATAGATTTTTCAATTATTAAATTTATTAAAAAATTATTTATCATTTCAAGTTGCAATAAAATTTACGGATTTTATTATCGGTGCTTTAAAAAATAAGCACCACTAAAACAACTTAAATTTAAATTATAAAATGAAACTAACAATCATCGGCACTGGCTATGTTGGACTTACATCAGCCCTATGTTTTGCAAACGCTGGACATAATGTAATTTGCATCGATAAGGATGAAAATAAAATAAAATCTTTACAAAATAAAATCCCCACAATTTACGAAAAGGGTTTGTTGGAAATTTTGATTTCAGCACTCGATAATAAAAAAATTGAATTTTCTTCAGACCTCGCAAAGGGCGTAAAATCCAGCCAAGCGATAATTTTAGCGGTCGGAACTCCGCAAGATGAAAATTCGGGAAAAGCAGATTTATCTTACATTTATTCAGCATCAAAAGAGGCGTCGAAATATGTCGATGAATATAAAATTTTTATCACCAAATCCACCGTTCCCGTTGGCACCAATCATGAAATTAAAAAAATTATTGAAGAAAATTGTGGCGTTAAAATCGACGTCGCTTCTAATCCCGAATTCATGCGTGAAGGCTTCGCTCTCGATGATTTCATGAATCCCGATCGCATTGTCATCGGCGTCGAAAATGACAAATCGCAAAAAATTTTACAAGAAATTTATCAACCTTGGCTTGTTAAAAAATTTCCAGTTTTATTCACCGACATTAAAACCGCCGAGCTTATCAAATACGCTTCCAACGCCTTTTTGATGACCAAAGTTGCTTTTATCAACGAAATCGAAAATTTAGCGACCAAAATTGGCGCCAATATTTTCGATATTTCCAAAGGAATGGGTATGGATAATCGCATCGGATCGGCATTTTTAAATCCCGGTCCCGGAATTGGCGGATCATGCTTTCCCAAAGATTCAATGGCGTTAAATCACATTGCTAAAAATCACGAAGTTAAGCTTTCAATCCTTGAGCAAGTTATCACCACCAATCTTCAACGCTTCAAAGATTCGGCACAAAAAATTCAAGATTTTTGTAAAAAAAATAATAGTAAAAAAATTGCGGTTTTGGGCTTGGCATTTAAGGCTGGAACCGACGATGTGCGTATGAGCCCAGCCATCGAAATTATCAAATATTTGCTCGCCGATAATTTTGAAATTTACGCTTTTGACCCGCACGGAATTGAAAATTCTAAAAAAATTTTTGGCACTAAAATTAATTATTGCACAAGCCTTGAAGAATGTTTTAATTCATCCGATCAAGTCGCGATTTTAACCGAGTGGCCCGAATTTAAAAATATTAAAAATTTTAGTAATTTTAATGAAAAAAATATTATTGATTTACGTTATATTTTGTAAAAAATAAAATTGATAAAATAATTAAACTCGTTAAATTTAATTCAAAATTTTTCTCAAAAAACCAAATTAAATTATGGAAATTTTATCAACAGAATTCGCTGGATTAAAAGTTGTTCAACTCAAGATTTATCACGATAATCGTGGTTTTTTTGTTGAAAGATTTAACAAAAAATTATTTCAAGATTTGGGTTTGCCGGTTGATTATTTTCAAGATAATCATTCATTGTCCGCCTCCAATGTAATTCGCGGATTGCATTTTCAAAATAATCCGTCGCAAGCCAAATTAGTAGGCTGTTTGCGTGGCAAAATTCTCGATGTGGCGGTTGATATTCGTAAAAATTCACCAACTTTTGGCAAATATTTTTCCATCGAATTAAGCGCTGAAAATGGCAAATTACTTTTCATCCCAGCTGGCTTTGCTCATGGCTTCGCCGTCCTTGGCATTGAACCAGCCGATGTGATGTACAAAGTTGATAATCAATTTTCCAAAGAAGGCGATGGCGGCATTCGATTCAACGATCCTGATTTAAAAATCGATTGGCAAATCGCCAATCCGATCATCTCGGATAAAGATAAAAATTTGCCACTTTTTGCGGATTATTTAAAAAATCCTAAATTTTAAATTTAAATTTATGACTAATTCTAAAAATATTTTGGTGACGGGCGGATGCGGATTTATTGGTAGTTGCTTCGTTAAAAAACAAATCGCCAAAGGCAATTTTGTGCTAAATATTGACAAACTCACTTACGCTGGAAGTCCCGCCAATGTTGAAGCGGTTGCCTCAAACCCAAATTATCGCTTCACCAAAGCCGACATCAATGAAACTGCCTTAATTCAAAATCTTTTAAATTATAATAAAATCGATTGGGTGGTAAATTTCGCGGCGGAAAGCCATGTTGACAATTCAATTTCCGGACCCGGAATTTTTGTACAAACTAACATCAACGGCACTTATTCAATGCTTCAAGCCTCATTAAATTATTATAAAAATTTGAGTGCCGAAAAGAAAAATGATTTTCGTTTTTTACATGTTTCAACCGACGAAGTTTTTGGCTCTCTTCAAGAAAATGATGAGCCTTTTAACGAGAATAGTCGCTATCAACCAAACTCACCTTATTCCGCTTCCAAAGCCTCTTCAGACCATTTGGTTCGAGCTTGGCAAGAAACTTATAAATTGCCAACTATCATCACCAATTGTTCCAATAATTTTGGACCATTTCAACATCGTGAAAAATTAATTCCAACCATCATTCGCTCTTGTCTTCAAAATAAAGATATTCCAATTTATGGCAATGGTAAAAATATTCGTGATTGGATTTATGTCGGCGATCATTGCGACGGTATCGAGTTAGCGCTAGTAAGTGGCAAAAGCGGTGAGACTTACTTATTCGGTGGCGAAAAAGAATTACGCAATCTTGAAATCGCTCACAAAATTTGCGAAATTCTTGATGAAATTAAACCAAAAACTGACGACACTTCCTACAAATCGCAAATTAAATTTGTACAAGATCGCGCCGGTCATGATTTCCGTTATGCAATTAGCAATAAAAAATCATTTCAAGAACTTGGCTTCAAGCCTTCAAAATCATTTGACGACAGACTTCGCGAAACCATTGAATTTTTTATAAAAAATTAAAAAATTTATGAAAAAAATCACGATTTTAACTCCTTGTTTTAACGAAGAAGGAAATGTTAAAAAATTATATGAAGAAGTAAAAAAAGTGATGAATGAATCGCTTGCCAATTATGAATATAATCATCTTTTTATTGATAATTGCTCAAGCGACAACACTCTGGCGATTTTAAAAGAAATCGCATCGATTGATAAAAATGTCAAAATTATAGTTAATTCAAGAAATTTTGGATATGATAGAAGTTTCTTCAATGGGTTACTTGCATCAAACGAAGACGCTTTAATTCCTATGGTCGCCGACCTTCAAGATCCACCTGAAATGATTGTTAAATTAGTCAAAAAATGGGAGGAAGGTTTCGATTCGGTTTTAGCAATTAAATCCAATAGCGACGAAAATAAAATAATGTATAAAATAAGAAAATTTTATTATAATATACTTTCATCTTTGTCGGAAATTAAACTTTATAAAAACTTTACTGGGTTTGGTTTATATAGTCGAAAAGTTGTAAATGAAATTAAAAAAATTAAAGATCCTTATCCATTTTTTCGAGGGATTGTTTGCGAAGTTGGATATAAAATTACAACCGTTGAATATCATCAACCCAGAAGATTTAAAAATATTTCTAAATATAATTTTTATCAACTTTATGATTTAGCAATTCTTGGCATATTATCTAACTCAAAAATACCCTTAAGAATTGCCGTTTTTATTGGGGCTTTATCGTCATTTTTTTCTTTTTTAATCGGTTTGGGATATTTTTTTGCTAAATTATTTTTTTGGGACGAAATAAATCTTGGAATAGCTCCAATCCTTATTCTAGCCTCTTTTATGTTTTCGGTGCTTTTGTTATTTTTAGGAATAATTGGCGAATATATTGGCGCAATTTATACGCAATGTTTGAATCGCCCACTAGTTCACGAAAAAGAAAGAATTAATTTTGATTAATTTAACATTTTTTATTAAAATCTTCGATAATTTTAAGTGAATATTCTAAAATATTATTACTTTTATTATAAAATATTTTATACCACTCAACGGTGTTTTTAATCGAATCTTCAATATGCCATTTAGGATACCAACCTAACTCTTTCTTAGCTTTATCGCAATTAAGATAAAGCAAATTAGCTTCGTGAAGTTTATTTTTATCTTTAATAATTTCGATTTTATTATCGCTTCCCCAAATTTCACTAACCATTTTTGCAACATATTCGACATTTTTTTGATCGATTAAATCTGGTCCGAAATTCCAATTTAATAAAGTTTTTTGCTCTTTTAATTCGCACAAATGTTGAGCGACGAGAAGATACCCGTAAAGCGGTTCAATAACATTTTGCCATGGGCGAATTGCGTGCGGGTTGCGAATGTTTGGATTTTTTTTCGCCACTAAATTTTTAATTAAATCGGGAATTAAACGATCTTGCGACCAATCGCCCCCGCCAATCACATTGCCGGCTCGCACCGATGCAACTTTGCCAATTTTTGGATTTGGAATAAAATAAGAATTAGCGTAAGCCGAAACCACAATTTCAGCACAACCCTTGGAATTGCTATATGGATCATGCCCGCCCATTTTATCATTTTCTTGATAACCGGCGATTTTTTCGACATTTTCGTAACATTTATCACTAGTTACAATTATTGTTGCCAAGGCTTTGCCGAAGTTCCTAACCGCTTCCAAAAGATTAACCGTTCCCATCACATTTGTTTGATAAGTTTCGATTGGATTATGATAAGAATATCGCACCAAGGGTTGTGCTGAAAGGTGAAAAACGATGTCTGGTGCAAAATCATTAATGGCTTTTTGCAGTTTTTCTAGATCGCGAATATCGGCAATTTGATGAGTGATTTTATTTTCTAGATTCAAAATATTAAATAAATTTGGATCGGTATTTGGCTCTAAAGCATAACCGTAAATTTTAGCACCAAGACTAGAAAGCCAAAGCGTAAGCCAGCTTCCTTTAAAACCGGTATGACCCGTAATAAATATTTTTTTATTGCGCCAAAATTGTTGGTTTATTTGCATTTTATTTTACCAAACTTTCCACGGAGCGAGATTTTCATTCCACATTTTTTCTAACAAATTTTTATCACGCAAAGAATCCATGCATTGCCAGAAACCCTTATGTTTGTAAGATTTAAGCTCGTGATTTCGAGCCAATTTTTCCAGCGGTTCTTTTTCAAAGACACTTTTTTCATTGGAAATATAATCGATAATTTTCGGAGATAACACAAAAAATCCGCCATTAATAAAAATTTCGGAATTGGTGGGCTTTTCCTTGAAAGACAACACCGTTTCCTCTTTATCGATTTCCAAAATTCCAAATCTTTCAATTGGATTTATCGCCGTAAGCGTTGCCAATTTTCCATGTTTTTTATGAAAATTTATCGATTCTGCAATGTTAATATCGGCAACGCCATCGCCATAAGTTAAACAAAAAAAATTATCATCTTTGACATAATTTTCAATCGCCTTGATTCTACCACCCGTAGATGTATCAAGCCCAGTTTCCACCAAAGTTACGCGCCATGGTTCGCAATTATTTTTATTAATTTTTATCGTCGAATCATCACTAAAATCAAAAGTAATATTTTTAGAATTATGGGCTTGGTAATTGGCAAAATATTCTTTAAAAACATAACCCTTATATCCCAAGCAAATGATGAAATCATTGATGCCGTAATGCGAATATAATTTCATAATATGCCAAATAATTGGTTTATCGCCAATTCTCACCATCGGTTTTGGAATAATATTAGTTTCCTCGGAGATTCTGGTGCCATAGCCTCCAGCAAGTATAACAGCTTTCGTCATAATCAAAATTTATTAATAAGATTAAATATATCTTTGTCAGATATTTTATGTTTTCGATACATAAATTCAGCATCACCAAAAATACCATCAGATAATTCCCTCACGCCGAGGCGATATAATTTTGCTGTCAACTGATTCTCTGCAATAATTTCAGCAATCATTGAACCGATTCCACCATTGATATAATGAGCCTCAACGGTTACAATTTTATTATATTTTTGTATTATCGGAATTAATTCTTTTTGTATTTTTTGATCGATTTTTATAATAGCATAACTACTTATTTTTTTATCGATGGCATTATTGCACTTTAAAATTTCTTCAACAATAGAACCTATTCCGAACACCGCAACTGAATCGTCACCCTTGGAAAGTTGAATAAAATTATCACTTTCAAAATAGTTTAAATTATCAGATAATGAATCTTTATTTTTGCCAATTCTATAATAAATTGGATTATTTTCTAAATAAGATTTATCAAGAATTGACTCAGCATTTTTAACGTTAATTGGTGAATAAATTGATAAATTTGGAAAAACTCTTGTAATCGCAATATCTTCAATCAAATGATGAGTACTTCCTAGATTGCCATATTCAAAACCCGCTCCAATTGCAATTATTCTAACCGGAAGATTGTGCAGAATCGGACCATTTCTAATAAATTCATAAGGTCTAAGTAAAGAAAATGGTGCGATGGTATAAGTAAATGGTATAAAGCCACTTTCAGCTAAGCCAGTCGCGACTCCAATCATATTTTGCTCAGAAACTCCGACATTATAAAATCTATCGGGAAATTTATTAGCAAAATCTTCTAAAACTGAAAAACCTAGATCTGCTGTAAGCAAAACAATTCTCTTATCTTTTGATGCAATTTCTATTAATTTTTGTATAAAATTATTTCTCATCTAATTCTGTTAATGCTTGATTATATTGTTCATTATTCATTGATTTATAATGCCATTCTATAGCATTCTCCATATATGATACTCCGTTTCCACTTACTGTATTAGCAACCAAAAAAAAGGGCTTTGTTGCCATATTATTTTTGTTTTTCAATTTGAATTCTTTTAAACAATTTTCTATTTCTAATAAATTATGCCCATCGCAACTATAAGTATCAAATCCAAAATCCTTCATTTTCTTTTCTATATTTTCAATATTAAGAATATCTTTTGTATAGCCTAGAGCTTGTTGACCATTATTATCTAAAATAAAAATTAAATTTGATAATTTTTGATGAGATGCAAATAATATTGTCTCCCAAAAAGATCCCTCATTGAGCTCGGCGTCACTCAATAAACAATAAATTAATCTTGAAGATTTTTCTATCTTGGCCGCTAAAGCGCAACCCGAAGCAAATGTAACTCCGATTCCCAAGGAACCAGTTGTGAAGTCTATTCCATTAACAATATTTTTCGGATGCCCACCTAATTTACTACCATTTAAACAATAACTATTCAACTCATTTTTTGATATAAAGCCCTTCATATATAACATTATATACAAACTTAAAACGGCATGACCTTTCGATAAAATAAAGCGGTCTCTTTGATTCGAATTAATATCGGAAATTTCTATAATTTTATCGTATAAAACATATAAAATATCAGCAATTGACAATGAAGAACCTATATGACCAGCTTCAGCTTTTTTTGAATGCTCTATAATTAACTTTTTGTAATCCATAAATATAGCATTTGATTATCGATTTTAATTAATTATATCTTTTAATTTCTATAAATTAAAAAAGCATTATTATTTTAGAATTTATTGGTGTATTTTTTGTGTTTATGGCTAACTAAAATTTATTTTAAATCATAAAACTTCATCAATTTTTATCAAGTTTTATTTCTAATTTTTCAAAATTATGAATTTAAATATAATCATCACCGGAGCTTCTGGGTTTATCGGAAGAGCTACTCTTCAATATTTTTATAAAATTTTTCAAGATAAAATTGACGAGTTGGTTTTTCCAATAAGTGCTTCGCAAAAAAATATTAAATTGAGCAATAATTTTTCTATAAAAACTTACGATTATTCGCATAATTTTGATAAAAATAAAGCTTATATAATTTTGCATTATAGTTATGCAACAAAAGCTAGATTAGAAACTTTAAGCGATGATGAATTTAATAAAAATTGTAAAAAAATTAATGATTCATTGCATCAAATTATTAAAAATTATCGCATAGAATCGCTGATTTTTCCATCATCGGGAGCGATTTATAATCAAAACAATTCCTACGCTAAAAATAAAATTAATGATGAATTATATTTTTTAGATCTCTCCAAAAAATATAATTTTAACCTAATGATTCCCAGAATTTTTAATCTCGGCGGACCCTTTATTAATCAACCCCAAACCTATGCTTTAAATAATTTTATTCTTCAGGCCAAAGCCAATAAAAAAATCATAATTAATGCCAATAATGATGTTTTTAGATCATATATTCATGTTAATAATTTAATCGATTTATTTTTTAAATGGCTAATCGATAAAAACAAAGAAACTCCTTTGATTTTTGATGTTTCTTCCTCTCGCAAAATCGAAATTAAAGAATTAGCAAAAAAAATTAGTGAGGTTTTAAAGATTAATTGCGAAATAATTGCGACGAATTATAACTCGCAAAACCCAAGCGATGATTATGTCGGCGATCCTACTAAAATCTTGTCTCTGTGCCAAAAATATCAAATTAATCTTGCCGATCTCGAGCAAATAATTTTAGATACAAATTTATTTCTAAATAATAACCAACAATAATAAACAAAATACAACTATTACTATTGGAAGTTGAGAATATTTAGCATAAATTGATAAAAGTTCATTTTTATAAATATCAACATCAATAATGCCTTTTTCGCTCAATCTAATTTTATCAATAATTTCGCCGAAATGATTGATATTAGCGGTGATACCGGTTTGTGCCACACGAATAAGAGGTCGCGCATATTCAATTGCACGCATTCTCGCGCTTTGTAAATGTTGATACGGTCCCGAGGAAATTCCAAACCAAGAATCATTGGTTAAATTAACAAAAAAATCAGGAATTTTATTTTTATCAATCACTTCTCGCGAAAAAATTACTTCATAACATAGTAATGGATTGAAAGATATATTATTTTGTAAAGAAGTTTTTAGCAAAATCATTTTGTCTCCCTCGCCTTCACTGAAGCCACTTCCGCCTCCAGTAATTTTATCGACAACATCATCAATAAACAAAAAAGATAAATATTTATGAAGCGGAACATATTCGCCAAAAGGCACCAAATGTCTTTTGTCATAATAATTTTGTACCGCATTTTCATTAAAAACAAACATGCTGTTCCAAATTTTAAAATCATTGTCGCCTTTATTTTCAAGGCGTAAAGCCCCGCTAAATAAATAACCACCTCGCGGAATCGCTTTAGACAATGCTTGAATTATCGATGAATTACTTGAATCAACCACAAAAGGAATCGAAGTTTCCGACCAAATTACCGCATCGACCCCATCAAGAGACTTAGAATTTGTAAGCTCAACATGATTTTGAAAATTTTGATATTTTTCGTCGTCAAGCCATTTATCTTTTTGTGCAATATTGGCCTGAACTAAGCGAAATTTTGCTAAATGCTGTAATTTTTCTTGATAATTTTTGTCGATATAAAAAACTCCAAAAACAAAATTAGCAAAAAACAAAAATATTAAAAAAAAGCCGAAAATTTTATTTCTAAAATTATTATTATTTTTGAAAAATAAAATTGGAGTTAAAGAAATTAAGCAAGCAAAAAAACTCATACCGTAAACTCCGAAGATGCTTGAGGCTTGAGCAAAATTGATATTAAATAACCACACATAGCCAAGTAAATTCCACGGAAATCCGGTAAATAAATTGGAACGAATCACTTCAAATATTAACCAAAAAATGCTAAATAAAATAATTTTTTTATAAGCAAAACTTATTGAAAAGCGTTTTATTAATAATTTATATATATAAAACAAAGTGGCGAAGTAAAGAGCCATTAAGGCAGGAATAAGAGTGATTGCGAACGGAATAAGCCAACCATATTTTACAACATCGACTAAAAGAGAATTACAAATCCAATAAATTCCAAAAACAAAAAAACCGAAACAATAAAAAAAACTACGATAAAAAACTTGTTTTAAATTATCCTCTTTATCAATAATTAAAAAGAAAATTGTAATAGAAATTGGGCAAAAAATAAATAAATTAAATGGCGCAAAAGCCAATATTAACAAGCTTCCAACCGCAAAAGAAATTAGATAATTTTTTTTATTTGAGTTAACTTTGGAAAAAATATTTTTCGTAAAGAATTTTTTAGTTTTTTCTAACATAAACCTCGATATCGGATGAAATTTTTCTAACAGAACCTTTTAATTGATATTTTGAATATTCGTTCAAATTTTCTTCTTTAGAAAACCATGAATAAATATCATCTTTTATTTCTTTTTTCTCAACAATAATTGAGCGATTTTCAAACTTAAAATTTTTTAAAAAATAATTTTTAATCTCTTTATCAAAAAATAAATACTCAATATAGCCTACAACACACTTGCTTGAAAGCGTTTCATTAATTTTATAATTATCTACAAAAATTAATTTAGTATTTTTATCTTTGAGCATTTTTTTTATATCTCTAATCAAATAATCATAAACAAAGTTAACTTCGGCATTATGAGTTGGGAACATCATTCGACGATAAGAACTTGTGCTATTCATACCAAAAATCGAAATTTTTTGTGGCATATCCTTATTAAAATAATTAACAATTGGATGAGCTAATTGATGCAAACTATAAAAATTTATTTCATTATCATCTGGATTTGGAGCCTTTGTTTTGTAGTAATAAGCCTTGAAATCATAAATTTTACGAAACTTATTTCTAAAACCTGATTCACTTAATAAGTCACGAAAATTATCTGAGTAATCATGTGCATATAAAAATAGCGAAGCCATTATTATGAAAACCGAAAATTGCGTAAATTTTTCACTAATTTTGGTAAAAAAATATTTTTCACAAATAAAATAAAATATCACAAAAAAAACAAGAGCAACAAAGTTGGAGAGCCAATAATTTAAGCCACTAAACGCCTTAATCATCAAAGAAAAACACGTAAAATAAATTATCAAAAAAACCACGATATTTTTAGTGGAAAATATTTTTTTTCGCGATTCCAAATTAAGTTTTTTATACAAGATTATGAAACTAAAAATTATCATCAACCACCACAAATTAAAGACACCGCTAAATCCAAAAACTACCATTCTAATGCAGTCGGCTTGCGAGAGCGGAATGATTATAAAAAATCCCAAAAAAAATAAATTTTCGGAAAAATTTAAAAATTTATTACGCAAAATAATTAGCAAAATTCGCGTCATAAAAATTAAATTTATAGCACAAAATAAAGAAAATTGATCAATGGTAAAAATATTTTCAACAACTACAACCAAAGATGACGCCGAGAAAATTACCGTAAATATTTTATCAATTTCTTGCATTTTGTAACGACAAAAAATTAATAAAGCACCGAAATATGGCAAAATAACAAACGCCATATTGGAATAAAAATTAGTTAAAAGTTGATCAATGTCGCTATAAGTTCTAAAATAATCACTCCACATCGGCACCACATATTCAAAAAAATTCGGATGGATTTTTTGAATTAAGACAAAATAGGCAAGGCAAATTAAGGCAAAAATTAATTTATCGATTTCAAATAAACAACGAAAGGAGCGACATTTAATTGCCAAATAAATTTCGATGACGACGACAAAAATTAAATAATGCGGTTTCAAGCAAAAAATCAAGCCCGCCAATGTTCCTTTGGCAATTAAATCTCTTTGTTTAAGCGCTTTTTTATCGATTAAAATTAACGCCAAATATGGATAAAATAATATTAAAAAAAAGCTTGTTTTAGTGCCAAATTCACAAAGACGCAAACCATAAGGTCGCAGAAAATAACCTAGAAAAAAACAAATTATTATTAAGTTATATTCAATTTTATCTTGAAAAATTTGAGTTCTTTTCAGATTTTTTGATGCAAAAAAAATCGAAATTAATCCGCCACAATTTACAAAAAACTCCGACATCAAAATCGGACTTATATTAACTGCAATTGAAACTTTGTATTGTAGGGCGTATAGCCACATTAAAATTGGAAAATTTATCTCAAAAATATCGGTAAAATAATCTTTACCGAGGGCTAATTTTTTTCCAACATCCATGTAAACGCCAGTGTCGGGACCTATGTCGGAAAGCGATCGAATATAGATACTCAATAAAAATATTACTCCGCAAATATTCGACAAAGAAAATTTTGAAAAGATTTTTTTTATTATTTTATTTTCTAATGTAAGCTTCAAAAACATCGCTTCTTAAAATTTTTGGTTGAGTTAAATCAATGCCTTTGACCATTTCAAATTCATCGTTATTTAAAAATTCTTGAGTATAATTTGGAGTAAAAGACTTATCTTCTTTTAGCAAATAATGTTGAGTTAAAAATTGAAAATTTTCTAAGAAATATTTTTTTAATTGAGGATTATTTCTAATTATAAATTCAAGATTACTAACTGAACATTGTCGATCATTATAAAAAATAATTATATTATTTTGAGGGTTAACAATTTGTTTATAAAAATCTATTAAAACTTTGTTGTTGTAAATCTCGTTGGGGTTATGAATTGCTGGAAATTTTAATGAATTTGCCAAAATATCATATTGCGAAAACGCGGATTGGTTAATTAATTTTGTATAATTTCTAAATGGATAAGAATCTTCAATATTATCCCCAAAAATAATAAAATTATCGTCATTTTTTAAATTCAATTTTATGATATCAAACATGGCTTTATTATTATGATTTGGAGATTGAAGTTTTAAATGAATTTCATCGGGAGAGTAATTATTGCAAACAGCTCTATAATAATCGCCCAAGAAGCCAATTGTGGCAAAAAAAACTACAAAATTTATCACTTGGAAAAAAAATTTATTTACTCGATATTTTTCTATAAAACAATTAATACTAATTAAGGAACTTATAATCAAAAATAATGCAAAAAGATTATCAAAATATTTTGGATATTTAAGTATTACAAAAACTAACAAAAGAGAGAAAAATATTACGAAAATTTTAACATAAAAATAGTTTTTTGAATCAAAAAAATGACGAAAAAAAAGTAAATAAAATAAAGTCGGGAGTCCAAGATAATAAAGCATCGAGGAAATTAAAGAAAATGTTTCACTCGCCATGAAGCAAAAAATTATTAACGAAAAGAAGACTAACCAATAATGCAAAATAGAAATCTTATTTTGTTTCAAATAATTAACAAAATTAATCATTATAAAACTTAGGCCAAGAGCCGAAAAAATAATTTCTTGATCAATATATAAATTTTCTGTGAAAATAATAAAAATAATAGCCGATAGCAACAATGTTAAACAATTATTTACTTCATTTTTTTTTAAATTTTTTATGTAAATTAAAATTAGCATAAAATATGGCAAATAATTGGTCTCAATTTTATTTAAAATAAACAAATATTTTTTATTTTGATAATTAAGTTTATATTCCGAATAAATTCTCATCATATAAAAAAAATTTTCGACAAAACTAGTAAAAAAAATTGCAATTATTGTTAGATAAAAAATTATAAATAACGCACAAATAAAATTATGGATATCCAACAAGCTCTTGATGTTACGTGATTTATAAACTCTAAAAATTTCAAAGAAAAAAATTAAAATAATAAAATTTGGCTTAAGAGAAATTATTAATCCCGACAATATTCCAAGATAAATTTTTTGGATTTTTTTTAATTTTTCTACGCCGAATAAATAATAAGAAAAAAATGGAAAGAAAAAAATTAGCAAGAACGAAGTTTTGGTCAAAAATTCATTAAAAAATAAAGTTTTTCCTCGGATAAAAAAACCCGCCGTAAAGCATATAATTAGTAGATTTAATTCTAATTGAGATTGAATTTTTTGAGAATTTTTTAAAATTTTATATGACCAAATTAACGAAAAAATTGCTAATAAATTAACAAAATAATCGGCAATAATTATTGGTGACAAGCCCAATAAATTAGAGATTGCAACTGGGATAATTAATAATAAAAAACTTAATGGAAAATTATATTCAAAAAAATCGTGATAATATTTTTTGCCCTCAAAAATTTTTTGAGCGATTTCAAGATAAAGCCCCGAATCTTGCCCAATATCAACCATCGAACGCTTAAATAGGCTTAACAAAATAATTAGAAAACAACAAAAAAATCCGCCAAATTGATTGCTAAAAAATAATTTTAAGAAATTCAAAAAAATGTTTAATTTTTTACTTAAAAAATTTTCAATTTTTCTGCCAAAAAATAATCTATTTTCTTCAACGCAAATAATTGCCATCAAGGCATCAAAGCTCCACTTCATTTCTTTTAATTTTTTATTGATTGTTTTTTAAAACATATTAAAACTTCATTATAAATTTATAACTCTTAATTTTCAAACAATAATGACTAAAACAATTACAGTAGCTTTCGGCGATGGAATCGGTCCCGAAATTATGGAAAGCACTTTAGAAATCCTTAGAGCCTCAGGTGTCGATTTAAAATTCAACATCATTGAGGTTGGGGAAAAAATCTATGAAAAAGGCTTCAATTCTGGCTTAATGCCATCAGCTTGGGAAAGTTTGAATGAAACAAAAATTATCCTAAAAGCACCAATTACAACGCCTCAAGGCGGTGGGTACAAAAGTTTAAACGTGACCATCCGCAAGAAACTTGGCTTATATTCGAATGTAAGACCCGTTTCATCTTTTCACCCTTTTGTGGAATGCAATTTTCCGAAAATGGATGTCGTAATAATTCGCGAAAATGAAGAAGATCTTTACGCTGGAATCGAACATCGTCAAACTGATCAAACCTTCCAATGCCTTAAGCTTGTAACCAAGAAAGGCTGTGAAAAAATAATTCGTTATGCCTTTGAATACGCAACTGTCAATTCAAGGAAAAAAGTCACATGCTTCTCAAAGGACAATATTATGAAAATGACAGATGGCTTATTTCATAAAACTTTTGATGAAATTGCTAAAGAATATCCGCAAATTCAAACCGACCATTACATCATTGATATCGGCTGTGCAAGGCTCGCCTCTAAGCCCGAAATTTTTGATGTAATCGTCACCATGAATTTATATGGCGATATAATTTCCGACATTGCCGCCGAAATTTCTGGCTCAGTTGGGCTCGCCGGTTCAGCAAATATTGGCGATGATTACGCCATGTTTGAAGCGATTCACGGTTCCGCTCCTGATATTTCTAATCAAGATATTGCTAATCCGACCGGCTTAATTCAAGCCTCGGTGATGATGCTTGTTCATTTAAATGAAAGTTTTTTTGCCAATAAAATTCGCAACGCACTCTACAAAACCATTGAAGACGGCATTCACACCGCCGATATTTTTAATGCCAAAAATAGCGTTAAAAAAGTTGGCACCAAAGAATTTACGCAAGCGGTAATTAAAAATCTTAATAACTCACCGAGTCAACTTCCAGTTGCTAATTTTGTTAATAAAACAATTGAAGAATCCCAAAATAACCAACAAAAATCTACTATAAAAATTCAAGAAAAAGATAAAAAATCTTTAATCGGTATCGATTTATTTATTGATTGGAACAAAAATTTTGACGAGCTTTTAAATTTATTAAAATCATTGGAAAGTGAAAAATTTGAGTTAAAAATGATAAGTGCTAAAGGACTTTTACTATTTCCATTAATTGATAAAAACATGATGCCAAATTATGACGGCGACCTTACAACTTTAAGGTTTATCGGCAAAGGGATTTGCGGAAAATCAAGTAATGAAATTTTAAATCCTAACATCAAAATTGAGCATAGTGATATTACAAATTTATTAAATTATTTGATCGATAAAAATATTGATTTTGTTAAATATGAAGGGCTTTATTTGTTTAATGATAAAGTTGCTTTTACTTCGGGACAAGGCGAATAAAATTTAAAAAAATATTATGGAATTTACAATAAATATCGATAAATTTGTTGATACCATTTTCAAAACCCTAACCAGTCCGAGCCTTTATTGGCAGTCTCTCTCGCTGATTTTGTGTTTTATTTTTTCATATTTTTTTTACAGCATAATTCGCCATAATTTAATTCAAAAAATTCTTAATTTATCAACCAATAGTAGAGAATTTAATACTATTTTTAAAAAATATTTTTTACCTCTTTTATTGCCAATTTTATCTTTGTTTTTTTTAATTTTAGGTTATTTTATCTATCAACAATTTTTCAAAGAAACCATTTTATTTTCGACCACCATAAAACTCATTGCGTTGTTTTTCTTTTTGCGAATGATTCGAATTTCATCCAACAGCACTTTCATCACTAACGCTACTGGATTTTTTTTAGTTCCCGCTTTAATTCTTCATATTTTTGGAGCGTTAGATCCTACAATAGTATATCTTGATGAGCTTTATTTTAAAGTCGGAAAAATCAAAATTTCGGTATATATTTTAATCAAAGCTTTCATTGTTTTGCTTTTGGTTTTTTGGCTTTCAAGTCTAATAAGTCGCAAAAGTAAATCATATGTCGATAACAGTAAAAATATTAAATCGAGCACTAAAGGCATCATCAGTAAATTCATCGACATTTTAATTTACAGCATTGTCGCTTTAATAATTTTAAAAACCTTTGGCGTCGATTTAACGACAATAGCAGTAATTGGAGGGGCGGTCGGTGTTGGTATCGGATTTGGTTTGCAAAAAATCGCTTCGAATTTTATTAGTGGAATTATTTTATTATTTGAAAAATCGGTTGAAGTTGGCGATATTGTTGAGCTCGATAATGGCTCTATTTACGGAACAGTTCGCCATTTCGGCGGACGCTACACTTTAGTTGAAGCAAGTGACGGTAAAGAAATTATGATTCCGAATGAAGAATTTATTATAAACAGAGTTACAAATTGGACCTACTCTAACAACCGCGCTCGCATTGAAGTTCAAATCGGCATCGCTTATCAAAGCGATCTAAATAAGGCGAAAGAAATTATGCTTTCCTGCGCAAAATCTCATAAAAGATGCATCACATATCCCGAACCAGAATGCTTCGTTACAAGCTTCAATGATTATGACATTACCATGACCTTATATTTCTGGATCAATGATATTGTTGATGGCAGAATGGGTGCCAAAAGCGATGTTATGATCGATATTTTTAATAATTTTAAGGAAAATAATATTGAAATTCCGTTCCCGCAAAGAGAGCTTAAAATTATTGAAGATATAACAAAAAATGATCCAAAAATTACAAATAAAAATAAAATAAAAGCCACAATTTTGAAAGACGAAAAAGATTTTTAAAGATGAATTTTATTCAAAAAAATTTGTGGTTTGTCATTTAATAATTCTAAAAAATTATCACTGATTTTTTGATTTATTTTTTCAACTATTTCCAACTCTTCTTTGCTAAATTTTGACAAAACATAATCAGAAATTTCATAATTTAAATGTTCTGGCCTGCCAATTCCCAAGCGGATTCGAGAATATTCATTGCCAATATTTTCATCAAGCGATTTCAAGCCATTATGTCCGCCATTACCGCCACCGATTTTATATTTAATTTTGGCAAAAGCCAAATCTAAATCATCGTGAAAAATTATAATATTTGATAATGGAATTTTATAAAATTTTATTGCTTCGACAACTGCCAAACCTGAGAGATTCATAAAAGTTTGAGGCTTTAACGCCAAAACTTTTTTTCCAAAAATTTCTCCTACAAAAAAATTGCTTTTAAATTTTTTTCCTTGTGAAATCAATTTGTGTCTTGCAATAATTTTATCAATTAGTAAAAATCCAAAATTATGACGGGTGTTTTCATATTCTGCACCGCAATTACCAAGACCAACTAATAAATACATAATTTGCTTTAAATTTATTTTAAAAATTATTAATTAAGTTTTTTATAATGAGCCATAATTTTTTAAAAACATTAGTATTTTTTTCAATATTAATTTTCCCTTCTTGCACAAAAAAAATTCGACAACCTTATATTATTTCTGATTATTTTGATATTCAACAACTTGAAGAATATGATCATCAATCTTGTGCAAATTTGAAATTAAATTTTGATAAATCGCAGAATGTTGAAAGTAAGCTTTATTGGCATTGTAGATTATCATTTTCCAAATATCATCTCGAAATTAATCCAGTGTTTCCAAGGCAACAAGAATTCAATCAAAAAATTACCGATTTAATCGCCAAAATTTCCATAAAAATTTCTCGTAATCAAGAAACAAATATCGAAAAAGCAATTAATAAAATTGATGAAAAAGATCATCGCCAATGCAATAAAATGGGCTATTATCCCGATGCCAAGGATCAAGCAAAAATCGAAGAATATTATTTATGTCGCAAAAATCTTATTGAGTTAAATTACACAGAGCTCCCTTTCGGCAATAAGAAATATGCAGAATATCAAAATAAATCATATAATATTGCCTTCGTTATCGATAAAAGAATCAAAGAATCGATCAAACAAAACCAAGAAAAACTTGAAAAAAATCCCGAATGTTCAAGCTTTAGAACATATAGCGATGATTTTGAAAAATGTGTAAAAAGTTTAGATTTATACAAAAAATGCCTTGCGGAATCGAATGTTAAAATTCTCGAAAAAGAAGGTTCGGAAAAAATTATTTGTCAAAAACAGGCTTATGTTAGATTTAACGATGAGATGATTAAAAATGATGAAAGAGTTGATTTGGAAATAATAAACCGCAATAAAAATTCTGATAAACAGAATAAACATAACTTTGAATCAAACGGTATTAATGAAAAAGATTTTATTGGCAAAGTTCTCAAAAAAAAGGATGAAAAGATTTTATCTGAACAAGATGCTTTAGAAGCTAGAATCAAAAAATGGGAAGAGGAAGAGGAAGAGGAAAAGAAAAAAGGAAATAAAATACAAAATAACAGCAACAATATTTATAGCAAACATGAAATTGCAAGATTGAGAAGAGAATTTATTTCATCTTGCTTGAAAATAATTGATGCTGATTTGTCGATTTATAAGAAAAATATTTACGAAAAATGCGAAAAAATCAAATATTTAAATTAAGATTTTAATCTTTTTAAAATATAATCTTCGACCTTTCTAAATTCTTCTTTTACTTGTAGAAAAATTTCAATTTTTTTATCGCTATCGAAATCAGAACTCTTTTGAGAAACCTCAAGAATTCGCGATAATGGAAAGGCTCCGATTGAAGCCGAAGAGCCTTTTAAAGCATGAGATGCCATGTACCAAGAATTATTATCTTCATCTTTTAGAGCCTTGTCTAATTTAGAAATATTATATTTTGAATTATCTAAAAAAATTTCAAAAAGCTCTTTTTCAAAAGACAAATCATCGCCGATAATTTTTCTTAAAAAATCAATGTCGATCGAATTTTTATTATCATCTAAACTCATAATTATCACTTCAAATAAAATTTTAAAAACTGGGTAATCAAAAAATAATGATTGATTTGAACTAATCTATAGAAAAATAATAATTCCAAAAAATAATTTATAAATCGCTTCAAAAAATATGTAAAAAATGAGAATTTTAATTCTTAATTCTTAATTTTTGTAACAGCTGATCAGTGTCATCCCTAAGTAGCTCAACCTTGACTTCAGTAGTGCCGTTACCTTTGAACCCAAGGAGCTCAGCCGCTTTCTCAGAAACGTCAATTATGCGATTTTTAGCAAAAGGACCGCGATCATTCACTCTTAAAATTTGCGATTTACCATTTTTTAAATTGGTAACTCTAATTAACGATGGCAACGCTATTGTCGGGTGTGCCGCCGTTAAGTCTCCCATATTGTAAATCTCGCCATTGGCAGTTTTTTTGCCGTGAAAATCTGCACCATACCATGAAGCGGTGCCGATTTCTTCAAAACTTTCATAATCTTGAGGAACATATGATACACCAAATGCAGTGTAAGGTTTACCTATTTTAAAATGCCCAGAATAAACTCCTGATTCAAGAAGATTATCTCGATTAACTTCACGCTCTCCCGAATATTCAGCAAGCTCGTCGTCAAGCTCATCATCGACGGTTTTAAATTCAGAATTGCGTCTTAATCCGTTTGATGAAAATTTATTTATCTCGCTATCTTTTATTTTATAATTACGATAATTTTCGGTATTATAACCGTAATCGCTTGGCATAAAATTTAATGGTGTTTTTGAGATTGGTAAGCCCGCCTGCATTGATTCCGACGGCTTTATCTTTCTGGCAAATCCCTTGCCCGCATTAACAAATTTTCCTTCAAAATTTCGTGAATAACGTTTTTTATTTTTGTAGGATGAGGAAGTCGAGTCATCAAACGCACAAGAAGAAATTGTAAGCAGAATAATAATCAAAAAACTTAGTAATTTATTCATTAATTTTATTTTTATAGTCATAATTTGATATTGCCACATTATATCTTAAATTAATAATATCTTTAAAAGCAAACTCTTCTTGATTAGAAGATTTAAATTCATTTTTAGTGATTAAAAATATGCCATATTTGGCAAATAAATTTGAAAATAATTCATTACCAAAAATCCCCAAAAGACAATGATTTGAAGTTAAAAAAACTTTTTTCTTAATATTAAAATCTAGATCATTACATAGTTTTTCAAAATCTAAAATTGAACAAAAATGAATATTGGGAGTCTCGTACCATTGATACGGCATGGTTTTATTTACGGGCATTTGTCCTTTGAACATTAAATAAAAACGATTCATAATGTGAGCAAAATTTGGCAAAGAAACCACCGCGTAATTTGCAATTCTAAGCATTTCCAATAAAATTTTCGGCGGATTTTGCGTCGCCTGAATTGTTTGACTCAAAACCGCGTAATCAAATGATTTATCTGGATAAATTGATAAATCATTTTCGGCATTGCCATGAATCACCGAAAGCCCGCGGATGATCGCTTTACTAACCTGCTTATGCGAAATTTCTAAACCACGTGCATCAATATTTTTAGAATTTTTTAAAAAATATAATAATTCGCCATCGCCACAACCAATATCAAGAACCTTGCTATTTGGATTAATAAAATCAGCTACAACCTGTAGGTCATAACGAATTTTTTGTGCGTTAAAATTTTTATTATTTTGCATCATTTTAAGCAAAAATATTATTACTTTTTAAAAAAATATAATCCCGATTAAACTTTAACAAATTTATTTTTCAATCAATAAACCGTTTATTGTTTTTTCAAGAATATCATTCTTTAATAAAAAAGAATCATGTCCACCATTACTTTCAATCACAACCGAACTAACATTAATATTGCAAGCACTTAATGAATGCGTTAGCTTCTTGGATTCACTAGGCGGAAACAGCCAATCATCGGAGAAAGAAATAATGCAAATCTTGCAAGATTTATTTTTTGCGAGCTCAACAAAAGCGCCACTTAAATTGCCGTTAAAATCACTTTCTAAATCAAAATAATCAACGGCGCGCGTGATAATCAAATAAGAGTTCGGATCAAATCTTTCGACGAAACGATTGCCTTGATAATGTAAATAATTTTCAACTTCAAAATCTCTTTTAGCACTAAAAGAAAAACCCGCTTTATTATTTAAATCGCGTCCAAATTTTTTCTGCAACGAAGCCTCAGAAAGATACGTAATATGTGCCGTCATCCGTGCAATCGCCAAACCATTTTTTGGAAATTTTTGATTGATTAAATAATCACCTTCGCACCAATTTGGATCGCTCATAATCGCTTGCCTTCCCACTTCGTGAAAAGCAATATTTTGTGGCGAATGTCGATAAGAACTTGCCATCGGAATTAAAATTTTTACTTTATTTGGAAACAAAACTCCCCACGCCAAAACCTGCATTCCGCCCGTTGATCCGCCAATCACCGCATGCAATTTAGCAATGCCAAAATGCTCGATTAATAAATTTTGCGCTCGCACCATATCGTGAATTGTCAAAAACGGAAAATTATTGCCAAATGGTTGTTTACTTTGCGGATCAATTTCCTTTGGGCCAAACGAGCCCATACATCCGCCGATTACATTTGAACAAATCACGAAAAATTTATCGGTATCAATCGCCTTGCCTTTACCAACCATAAAATCCCACCAACCATCTTTTTGGATAACGGGATTGACGCTTGCGACATATTGATCTCCCGTTAAAGCGTGGCAAATTAAAATAGCATTCGACTTATCTTCGTTAAGCTTTCCGTAACTCTGATAGGCTATTGGAAAATTTTCAATTTCTAAACCTGAAGATAATTTTAGTTGAGAATTTTGTGCAACATTAATAACATCGCCAATTTCAAATTCTTGATTTAAATGACCAAATCTTGACTTAACTTTCATTAAATTTTATAAATAGAATTATTCTTAAACCTAAATATTAAAAACCAATGAGCGAAAATCAACAAAATAAAAAACTTGCTTTGTTTCGCGAGCAAATCGACGAAATAGATTTAAAAATTCTCAATCTCTTAAAAGACCGAATGGAAATTGTTAAAAATGTTGGCGAGTTAAAAAAATCTTATAATGAAAAATTTTATATTCGCGCAAATCGCGAAGCCGACATGATCAAAAACCTCGTCAATCTTGCTGACAATAAATTCCCAAAATCAACAATTATCAATATTTGGCGTAAAATTATAACTAGCGCCAACATGAGTGAACAAGCACTGCGAATCGCTATTCACAATCCGAGAAATATCACCGATTACACTTATTTAGTTCGCGAATATTACAATAACGATGTGCCGATTTTCAATTATGATAGTGCCAATAGCGTTGTTGCGGAACTAGAAAATCAACAAGCACAAATTGGAATTTTCGCCCTCCCCGATTCAAATGAAGACTTTGATAAAAAAGAAGATACTAAAGAAAATTGGTGGATTTCTCTCGCTAATAATCGCATTGGACTTAAAGTTTTTGCCAAAATTCCTTTCGTTGAATTTGCACAAAAAGATAAAAATTATAATTCAATTCAACTCGTTGCCGTCGCGATTAAAGAGGCAGAAAAATCAATCTCTGATAAGACTTTAATCACAATTGAAACTGGCAAGGAAGTCAATAAATACGCTATTATAACGGCATTTAAAGAAGTTGGTCTCGAAGGTAAAATTTTAAAATCCACGCAAGTAATGCAATTTGACGGAATTAAATTTCACCTAATTGAAATTGAGGGTTTTTATCTCGAAAATGATGCTGTTTTTAAAAAAATTTCTCAATCAAAAATTAAACCTTTCATTAAAGTTTTGGGTCATTTTGCTCAAACTATTTTAATTTAAAAACTCCGCTTGACTTCACAAGACAATTTATTTTACAATAGATAAAGTTAACAAAGCTTTATCCTTTTTAAGAACGTCAAGTTTTTGAAAAATTTTCTAGGCAATTTTTAATTTAAAAATCCTAAAAAACTATTGGATATCAAGCGTTACAACCTTCAAAATCATGACTAAACGTATTAACGCTAAGAAAAAACTTAGTAGAAAATTAGGCGGAAGCCTTTGGGGTCAAGCTAAAGATTCCTTTACCAAACGTAATTATCGCCCTGGACAACATGGAGCAGCTTCGAAAGGACGCACCAGCGACTACGGAGTTCAGCTTCGCGCCAAACAAAGAATGAAATTTTACTACGGCAATATTTCTGAAAAACAATTCCACAACACCTTCAAACTCGCTTCAAAAATGAAAGGCGATGTGAGTGAAAACTTCATCGGAGCCCTTGAAAGCAGACTTGACGCCATCGTTTATCGTGCTAATTTTGTGCCAACCGTTTTCGCGGCTCGCCAATTTGTAAACCATAAACATGTTTTAGTTAATGGCAAACCAGTTAATATTCCTTCTTATCGTTTAAAAGTTGGTGATGTTGTTCAAATTCGTGAAAAATCGCGCAAATTAAATATTGTGATCGATGCAATGCAAAAAATGGAACGTGACGTCCCTTCTTATCTTAAACTTGAAAAAGAAAATTATTCAATAAAATTAACCGAGAAACCAACATTTGCTGAAGTTCCTTACGCTATTGAAATGGAACCTCATCTTATCACGGAATTTTATTCTCGATAATTTAATTTTCACACCACAAACCATTCCCATTTTTGAATTTGCGATCAAAATTATTCACCAAATTTCTTCCAGATTTTTTATAAACTAAAAAAGCTTTGGCTCTAGCTCCCCTTAAATTAACAAGTAACCTGTTACCTTTTTTAGAGGTTATACTCCTAAAATTTTAGGAACACTCGGAAGGCTTCATGCTTTAGCCCGGTCTAATCACCCTCCCCTTGCGGGCTTGCACCCCAACATTTTATGAAAATAATTACAAAACTTACGGGCTCTAGCTCCCCCCTTGAGGGCTTACACCCCTACATTTTATAGAAACACTCGCAACGCATACGGGCTGTAGCTCCCCCCTTGAGGGGGAGCTACAGCCTGAAGCTTTTCCGAGTTTGTAGGTGTGCAAGCCCTTGCGGGAGGGTAAAATTTTCTACAAGAAAATTTTGGGAGGGGGATTGGATCGATTATTTAAAAAAGGAACCTGGTACCTTTTTTCTCCGGGATGGGATTAGAAAAAAATATTCGTATATACTATATCACCGCTATAGCTTTCCAAATGGCTAATTCTATATTTATTTTTAATAGATTTGACTATGTAATTTGCATCATAAATTATGCCACCACTTTTTGGTTTTTTTTTAAAACAAACAATAATATTAGATGTTGTTGGTTTTTCAACTAGATAAGTTTGACCTCCGTTGGTTATAGAATTAACATTTACCTTTCCATACATATTTACAGATCCAGTCGAAGAAGTTGTTTGTGGAGTAGTAAAAGTGCTATAAGAGTTTTTGCTATCGCTAGATACAATTGTAAAATATTTAAAACCGTTTTCTAGGGCAATTTCAGCACTTCTGAGCAGTGCAAAATCAATTGTTTTTCCTGATTTTGTGTATCCATTTCCTTCAAAATCTACTCTAAAAATATTGTCACTCAACTTAGTATCGGAATAACCTCCAGTAAAAGAATTTTGTTGATAAGAAGTTGAACAATTTGATAGAAAAAAAACAATTAAGAAAATTAAAAATAGCTTATTCATTTTTATCTAAAAAAATTAACTATGACGAAGCCTTGCGTTAAAATTATGAGCTTCTTGATTATTTTTGATTTGGTTGCGGGTTATTTGCGTTAAAAAAATAGCCTAAACGGCTATTTTTAGCAAATAACGGGATAATGAGCGAAGCGAAGCAATCCCTGGGGCGAGTCGTCTTCGAAATCAAAATTACATTTTGATTGAGAAAAGCGACGAAGCATTAGGAAAAACAAAAAAAATTCTCAAAAAGGCGATTTCTTGATTTTACTTT
>SYAR01000080.1 GCA_005787525.1 Rickettsiales bacterium | reverse complement strand
ATGGCGACCAACAACAATTGGGGTCTGCCAATTGCTTACCAAACGCGGAACATTTTGGCAAATTATCGGCTCGCGAAAAACGGTACCATCTAATATGTTGCGAATGGTGCCATTTGGTGATTTCCAAATCTGCTTAAGATTAAACTCTTTTTTGCGAGCTTCGTCGGCAGTAATTGTAGCACATTTTATACCGATGCCAAATTCTTTGATGGCGTTGCCGGCATCGATGGTGATTTGGTCGGAAGTTTTATCGCGATTTTCAATCGACAAATCAAAATATTTAATATTTAAATCAACAAAAGGCGTAATTAATTTTTGCTTGATCATGTGCCACATCACGCGAGCCATCTCATCGCCATCAATTTCAACAATCGGATTTTTTACAGAAATTTTTTTCATAATTTTGGAGATTGATTTTTTTTAAAACTAAATTTTATTATCTTTATTTTAGCTTTATAAAAATTAATTTCACAAATAATTTTGAAAATAATTTCCATTAAAAATAATTTATGGGCATTTAAATTTTTGATGATTAGTGGGTTTTGGTTTTAATGATGGTTTTGGTTTTCTGGTGTTAATTTTTAAAAATTGGTGGGTGATAGAAGACTCGAACTTCCGACCTCTACGATGTCAACGTAGCGCTCTAACCAACTGAGCTAACCACCCAAAAAATAAATTAGGTGAAATAATAAATTTATTTCTTTTATACTAAAGCGATATTTTAAATTTAAAACAATATTTTTTCACCAATTTATTTATTTTTTTCATGAAAAAAGCAATTATACTTTTAAGCGGTGGCTTGGATTCTGCAACCACTTGCGCCATCGCCAAAAGCCAAGGATATGAACTTTACGGCTTAAGTTTTTTTTACGGACAAAGGCATAAGGTTGAACTTGAATCCGCCCAAAAAATCGTAAATTTTTTTCAATTTAAAGAATATAAAATTGCCAATATTGATTTAAGAATTTTCGGCGGTTCGGCTTTGACTTCCGACATCGAAGTGCCGAAAAATAATATAATCGAAAATCAGAATTATAACGCGCCGATCCCCGTCACTTATGTTCCCGCCCGCAATACAATTTTTCTATCTTACGCCCTCGCCTTTGCCGAAATCGTTAAAAGTTTTGATATTTTTATCGGCGTCAATGCCGTTGATTATAGCGGTTATCCCGATTGTCGTAAAGAATTTATCGATGCCTTTCAAACCCTTGCCAATCTGGCTTGCGCCTCATCTTCGCAAAATTTTGGAAGTTTCAAAATTCATACTCCATTGATCGCGTTAAAAAAATCGGAAATTATTCAAAAAGGGGTAGAATTGGGGGTTGATTATTCGATAACGCATTCATGTTATGATCCAAAAATTATTGACGGTGAAAATTATGCGTGTGGCACTTGTGACTCTTGCTTGATAAGGCTCGACGGCTTCAAAAAAGCGGGGTTGGTTGATAAAATAAAATATGTTTGAAACAAAATTAACAAAAATTATTTTGTGATTTTTTTGGCAGAATTAATTATTGCTGAGAATAAATTTATCATCCTCTTCGACAACCTTTCCACCTGCTTCTTTTATGAGCAGAAAGAATGGTTGAAAAAATTCAAAATTGCTTTTTTTATAAATTATTTGCTCGATTTTTGCCGAAGCTAAATTGGCAATTTCGAGAGTTTTACAACCCAAATTGCGTGGCATAATTTTCAAATTTTCCGCCAATTTTAGATCATCGCAAACCGTTAACATTTCAGCTTTATTGGTTCTTTTAGAAACTCGAATTCGACGATTATTTAAATAAGCGCCGAAACCCTTCTCGGAGTAATAAAGTTCGCCACCAATAATTTTAGAAATTGCCACCGAAATCGCTTCACTTTGTCCGTTGCTATTGCGATAAATCAAAGCGATACTAACGGTGAAATCGGTCGAGGCGCGTAATAAATTTTCAATGCCATCAACCACATGAATAATCAAACTATATTCGGAATTTTCTTGAACAGAAACTTTTTGTCCGTCACTAAAAACAATATTAAATTCGGGGCGAAATTTGGCAAAATCTTCGATCAAAACTTGCTTAACGCGATTATAAGAAGCGCTAGTAAATTTGGATGCCGAAGCAGGATTTGATTGCAAATTTTCGAGCTCAACAAAATCGCGAGAAATGTGATTGGAAGCCTTTTCGATTGCCTTGATAATAATATTTAAATTAGCGCTAAATCGCATAAATTTTTATGATAAATTATGATTGTGAAATAAATTTATTAGTATTTTTAACAGGTTTTAAGTTAAATTCCATGATTATTTCATCAAAATTTTTTAAACGCACCAAACTATGTCCGAAAAAATTTTGATCATCATGCCCCAAATTGTCGGAACGATAATGGCTTCCACGGCTTTCCTTGCGGTTCAAGGCACAAAATCCAACCGCCACAGAATTTAATAATAAATTTTCAAGTTCTAAATATGTAATTAACTCTTCATTCCAAAACAAATTTTTAGTTAAGATTTTGTAATTATTAAGTTTTTTCAATAAATCTTTGTTAAAATTAATGCCTTCTAGGATTAAATCATGATTTCTAAAAACACCCAAAGTTTTTTCATTATTTCTTTGCATTAACTTTTTAATTTCATTAAGAGGCTGTTGGTTTTTAACGGTATCATAATTTTTTTCATTAACAAATTTTTTATAAAAATTTTCAATTTTTTCTTGAGCAATTTTTTGTGAAATTTTTAAAATTTCTGCTGAATTTTTTGGATTTGATTGGATATTTTTTGAAGCATTTTCGCCAGCAATTTTGCCAAAAACAATTAAATCGAGCAATGAATTACAACCCAAACGATTGGCGCCATGAACAGAATGACAAGCAACTTCGCCCACCGCCATCAAACCCGCAATCACGTTGCAATCAACGTCGCAAGCCACTCCTCCCATCGAATAATGGGCGGATGGCGCAATCGGAATTAAATCTTTACTTACATCGAGTTTTAAAAATTTTTCAACCAAATCAACGGCTCCGGGAATTTTATTACGCAAAGTTTTTTTGGATAAATGTCGCAAATCCAAATAAAGATAATCAGAATTTTCGCCGGCACCATTGCCCTTGAAAATCTCCTTCGCCATTGATTGGGCGATGACATCACGCGATGCCAATTCCATCATTTTCGGAGCGTAATCTTGCATAAATCTTTGGTGATTTTTATTAAGCAAATATCCACCCTCACCTCTTGTTGCTTCAGTGATAAGAAAGCCCGAACCATAAATTCCCGTTGGATGAAATTGCACAAATTCCATATCTTGCAAATAGATTCCCGCCTTGAACGCCAACGCCGTTCCGTCTCCAGTGCAAATTGTCGAAGAAGTTGTGTTGTGATAAATTTGACTATATCCGCCCGTCGCCAAAATCATAATTTTTGACGAAAAAATAATTAATTCTCCATTATTTAAATCAACCGCCAAACAGCCGAAACATTGATTATTTTCCACTAATAAATCTACAACAAAATATTCGTTAAAAAAATTTACGTTGTTTTTTAATGCTTGTTGATAAAGAGTGTGAAGAATTGTTTGACCAGTATTGTCCTTAGAATAACAAGCACGGTAAGCGATTTCGCCTTTGCCAAAATCGGTGCTTTGCCCACCATAAGCCCTTTGGGCAATTTTATTATTTTCGTCGCGTGAAAAAACTACACCGTTTTTTTCGAGATAAATTATAGCGTCGCAAGCGTTCTTGCACAATATTTCAACCGCATCTTCATCCGCCAAAAAATCGGAACCTTTTATAGTGTCGAATGCGTGCCATTTCCAATCATCTTTAGTGACGTTGCCAAGGCTGGCATTAATTCCACCTTTCGCCGAAACCGTGTGGCTGTTGGTTGGCAAGACTTTACTAATTATCGCAATATTTTTTAAATTATTGTCGTAGGCGGAAATCGCTCCCATCAAGCCTGCACCACCCGAACCGATAATTAATACATCAAAATACTTGCAACTTATATCATAAATCATTTAAAAATGTATAAAATTTTTAACTTAAATTAATTTACAAAATTGATAAAAATAATTCTTTGCGCTTTTAATGAAGCAAAAAATATTCAAAAACTTATTCCTAGTATAATTCATGAATTTGAATTAATGCAACGAGAGTTTGAGATTATTTTTTGCCTCGATTGTTCTACCGATAATTCGGTCGAAATAATCGAAAATTTTAAAAATAAATGCGCTATAACAATCTTGCCGATCGAGAATCAACGTGGCTTGGGCTTAGCTTACAAAAAAGCTTTTTTGCATGTTATTTTTAATGCCAAACCCGAAGATTTAATCATTTCTTTTGATGCCGATTGTACTCATAATCCTTCGCAACTTAAAGATATGATTAAAATTTTTGATGAAAAAAATTTAGATTTTATGGTGGCGTCACGCTTTGTAAATTCAAGTTCCATCGCTCATTTTCCAAAATATCGAAAATTAATTAGCTCATCAATTTCGTTGTTTTTGCAAACATTTTTTCCGATTAAAAATTCTCAAAATAAAATTAAAGATTACACTAGCGGTTATCGCATTTATAAAAATAATATTTTGCAAAAACTTTATAAAAAATTAGCCATGAAATTCATCACCGAGGCTGATTTCACTTGCTTAATTGAGATTTTAATAAAACTCAATCAACAAAAATTATTAAACAATTTTGAAGAATATCCAATTCAATATGAATATGGCGAAAAAATTGGTGCGAGCAAATTAAGATTATCAAGAAATTTTTACAGATTAATAATTTTATCGATTAAACTGTTAAAGTAATTCTTTAAAAATAATTTTTAGGGATTAGAATCCGCAAAAAAATTTTAACTTTTTATTTTTATTTTCAAAATGTACAGCGAAAGAAGAATTGTTATTACTGGGATTGGAGCGGTTACGCCATTATCCTCAAACGCCGAAGGAACTTGGAAAAAAATCATTGCCAATCAGTCTGGTGTTGGAATTATCACTATTTTTGATCCAGCCGAATCACCATGCAAAATTGCTGGCGAAGTTAAATATGGAGATGGCGAAGACTTATTTAATCCCGATAAATATATCGATCAAAAAGAGCAAAGAAAAATGGATCGCTTTATTCATTTCGCCGTTGCCGCCGCTGATCAAGCCATCGCCGATTCTGGTTATGTCGCAACTACTGACGAACAAAGATATCGCACTGGAATCATGATGGGATCAGGAATCGGAGGACTTCCCGCTATCGAAAAAACCGTTATCACCATGAAAGAAAAAGGCATCAAAAAAATTTCGCCTTTTTTCATCCCTCAAAGTTTAATTAATTTGGCTTCGGGTCAAATTTCAATTCGTCATGGCTTTATGGGGCCAAACCACGCCGTCGTTACGGCTTGCGCTTCAGGCTCTCACGCCATTGGCGATTCCGCTCGAATGATTCAATATGGCGATGTTGATGTTATGGTTGCCGGCGGTGCCGAATCAGCAATTTGCGAATCAGGAATTGGAGGATTCGCCGCACTTCGCGCTTTATCAACTAATTTTAATGACAATCCAACTCAAGGTTCACGTCCTTGGGATAAAAGACGCGACGGCTTCGTGATGGGTGAAGGTGCTGGCGTCGTTGTTCTCGAAGAACTCGAGCATGCGAAAAAACGTGGTGCAAAAATTTATGCTGAATTAGTTGGTTATGGATTGTCGGGAGACGCTTATCACATGACGGCACCCGAATCTTCGGGTCGCGGTTCAACTTATGCCATGAAACTAGCTTTACAACATGCCAAAATAAATCCTGAACAAATTGATTACATCAATGCTCACGGCACTTCAACTCCTCTTGGCGATGAAATCGAAGTTGGTGCAGTTAAAAAAGTTTTTGGCGATCATGCTTATAAATTATCAATGTCTTCAACTAAATCTGCTGTTGGTCATCTCTTAGGGGCTGCCGGCGCAATTGAAGCCATTTTTTCAATTCAGGCCATTCGCGATAACATTGCTCCGCCAACTTTAAATCTTGAAGATCCTTCTGAAGGTTGCGATCTGGATTTAGTTGCCAACAAAGCCAAAGAAAGAAAAATTGACATCGTAATGTCAAACTCATTCGGCTTTGGCGGAACCAATGGTTGCTTGATCTTAAAACGCTTCTAAAATGAAACATAAAATCTTAATCGCCTGCGCAACATTCTCGGTTATAACCTTCCTTTATATCTTTTTATCATTTGCTTTTGTGGCTTATTTTAACGCCCCAAATTCTTATCATCGCGAAGATAAAAGATTTATAATCGATAGCGGTATGACGCTTCGTGAAGTGGTCGATAGATTACACCAAGAAAAAATTATAAAAAGCCCTGGAGCGTTCTTATATATAGGTCAATTAATTAAAGGAATAGATCCAAAAGTTCGTTATGGCGAATATTTTTTTGAAAAAAACATCTCTTATTACAAAATTCTTCACAAAATGATTCGTGGAAATGTTTTTTTTAGAAAAATAACCATTGCTGAAGGTTTATCTTCTCATTCTGCTCTTGCAATCATAACAAAATCTGCTGGTCTAATCGGCAATCCTCCTGAAAAAATTCGTGAAGGAAGCTTGTTAGCCGAAACCTATTTTTATTCATACAACGACACCAAGCAAGGCATGGTTAAAAGAATGCAAGATTCAATGCATAAAGCCATTGATGAATTATGGGAAAAACGTGATAAAACCATTCCTTTAAAATCTAAAGAAGAAGCTATAATTTTAGCTTCAATTGTCGAAAAAGAAACCAGCCTTAATTCAGAACGCGGACTTGTTGCTTCGGTCTTCACTAATCGCTTAAGAAAAGGCATAAAATTACAATCTGACCCGACCATTATTTATTCTTTTACCTTTGGCGATAAAAAACTTGAACGCCAAATTCGTGTAAGCGACATTCAAAACAATTCTAATTTTAACACTTATCACATTTATGGCTTACCTCCAGCTCCAATTTGTAATCCAGGATTAGCTTCAATCAAAGCAGTTTTAAATCCACTTAATAGCGATTACATTTATTTTGTGGCTAGCGGTCGCGGTGATCACATATTCTCGGCAACACTTCAAGAGCACAACGCCAATGTGGCTAGATATCGTCGCTTAATTCGCGAAAGAGAGCAAAATATTACCAAAGAAAATCAAGAACAAAAAGCAGAAGAAGATTCTCAATAATTAAAATTTTTAAAAAACTAAATCTTTCAAAATTTAGTTTTTTAAAAAATAAAAGATCCAACCAAAAAATGCTAAATCCCTTAGAAAATCAACAACTCGCTTCCGATCCAAAAAATTCAGTTTGGGTAATGGCTTCAGCCGGATCCGGCAAAACAAAAGTTCTCACCGATAGAATTTTAAGACTTCTACTCGAAGACGTAGCACCCCACAAAATATTATGCCTAACTTACACCAAAGTTGCTTCGGTCGAAATGCAAGAAAGATTAAATCATGAATTACAAAATTGGATAATTTGTAGCGATGAAGAATTATTCGAAAAATTATTAAACTTGACGGGGCGCAAACCAGAAAAAACAACTCTTTCTAAAGCCCGTGGATTGTTGATAAAAAATTTAGATGCCGAATTAAAAATTAAAATTCAAACCATTCACAGTTTTTGCCAATCAATTTTAAAAAGCTTTCCATTCGAAGCCAAAATTCCGATAAATTTTGAATTGCTAGAAGAAAATCAAGCTCGAATTTTACTCAAAAATTCGCAAAAAAATGTTTTACAAAACGCTTTTAACGATGATAAACTTCATGATTTAATTTTTAAAATTAATTCACAAACTAGCGATGAAAATTTTACCTCATTGGTCTCAAATATGTTGCGGGACAAGGATAAAATTAACTTTATCAAACATAAATATTTTGGAATTGATAATGCCATCAAAGAAATTTATAAAAATTTTAATTTAGATTTTGAAAATAATAATTTTTCTGAGATTTCTGTTAAAATTTTCGAAAATTTTGTTGGAAATTTAAATCTTTCTCAACTTAAAATTTTTACCCAAGAACTCGCTAAAAGTTCTGGCAAAAATGATTTAAAATATTGTGAAAATATTAAAAAATTTGTTGCAAAACCTTCGATTGAAAATTTTGAATTTTTAAATAATGGTTTTTTTACCGAAAAAAATTCGCCTCGAAAATTTAGTAAAAAAATTGACGAAATTTTTATTAATGAAATTATTCATTTTGCCAATAGCATTAACGATTTTAATCAACAATATCAAGCACTCGTAGCCATTGAAAATAGCGCTAATTTAATTAAAATTGTTGTGGCAATTTTAGATGATTTTCAGAAAATTAAAACCGAAAATTGCTATTTAGATTATGGCGATTTAATCAATATCGCCAATCAAATTTTAGAAAATCCTGAATTTTGTGATTGGATAAAATTAAAAATGGATAGCTCTTTCGATCACATTTTAATCGATGAGGCGCAGGATACCAACCCGATTCAGTGGTCAATTATAAAATCCTTAACCGACGATTTTTTTTCCGGCGAAAGTTCATCAGACAAATTACGCAGTATTTTTGTAGTAGGCGACGAAAAGCAGTCTATCATGGGTTTTCAAGGAGCCAACATTAATCAAACCAAATTATTTCACGATTATTTTTCAAAAAAATCCAATTATAAATTGCAAAATATCGATCTAAATATTTCTTTTCGCTCAGGGATTAATATTTTAAATTTGGTTGATGCCGTTTTCAACAATTCCGAATCAAGTGAAAATCAACTCAATCAGGCTTTGTGTAAAATTGGTAAATATGTTAATCATCAATCTTTTCGCCAAACTGCCGGCTATGTCGAAATTTGGCAAAATGATGAAATGTGCAATAATCAAAAATCTAATATTACAGAAAATGATGAAGACTCTGAATCGCTTGTTAATCAAGACTTGGAAGCCAATCAGAATTTATCAAAAACTTCAAAAAAATCTTCAAAAAAAATCGCCACCGATTTCTCTTGGAAAATCGATTTTAGCAATCAAAATATTGATGATAATAAAGATATTACCGCCAAATTTATTGCTCAAAAAATTAGAAAATGGATTGATGAAAAACGCTTGATCAAAGATAAAAATCGTCCCGTAAATTTTGGCGATATTATGATTTTGGTGCGTAATCGCAAAAATGGTTTAATTGAAAAATTATCACAAAATTTTAATCAATTAAAAATCCCTTTTGTTAGCGTTGGGAAAATTAAATTTAGCGAAAATTTATTGATTCAAGATTTTTTAAGTTTAGCCAAATTTGCCTTACTCCCATCTGACTGCTTTAACTTAGCATGTTTATTAAAATCACCATTTTTTAATGTTGATGAAGATGAATTATTTGAATTATGCAAAATTAAAAATGAACAACAAAAAAATTTATGGTCAAGTTTACAATCATCAAAACATCATAAATCTTTAGAAAATATAATTAATTTATCAAAAACTAGCGATGTTTTTGAGTTTTTCTTTAAAATTCTCAATGATGGACAAAATCAAATAAATATCGCTTCACGTTTTACGGCTCAAGGCTTGGAAATCGTCAACAGTTTCTTGTTTGTTTGCCTCGATTTTAATCAAAAAAATTCAATTAATTTACAAAATTTTATTGAATTTGTGGAAAAAATTGATCCCGAAATAACTCTAAATTCTATCGCTTCCAATCAAATAAAAATTACCACTATTCATTCTTCAAAAGGCTTGCAAGCCCCGATTGTAATAATGCCCGACTGTCTTTATGCTTATAGCAATCAACTCGACAATAAAGAAAAAATTTTATGGTTGAATGATTTTCCATTATGGATTAACAAAGATTCTAAAATAAATTCATTAATTAAAAAAATTAGTGAAGATAAAATTTCTGAAAATTATGAAGAGCATTTACGATTACTCTACGTTGCTTTAACTCGCGCTGAAGATGAAATTTATATTGGTGGTTTAAACGGTAAAAAAGATGAAAAATGTTGGTATGAAATTATTAATAAAATTAATAATGAAAATTTTTTAAAAACAAAATTTGAACCCATTGAAAATACTTTTTTAAATAAAAATATTCCAACAAAAATTACTTTAAAAAATTCTGATTTTAATTTTATAAATAAAAATTCTAACTATGCTTATAGCCTTATAAATCAAGGCTTAACGACTGGTGAGATTTTACATAAACTCTTAGAAATTATTGGTAAAAATTATAAAATGCCAAAAATTTGGCTTCATGATTTAGTCAATAATTTTCTAAAAAATTCCACCAATTTACCTTCTTCAAATCAACAAAATATTGGACAAATTATTGAAAATTTTCTTAATTCTAAATTATTTTTAGAAATTTTTGATTTAAATTTTGCTGGAAAAATTTTGTGTGAATATGAAATTTTTTATCAACAAAAAAACCTAAGAATTGATTTAATGAAAATGGATAAAAATGAAATTCTAATTATAGATTATAAATCGGATGAAACCCTGCCAAACCAAGTTCCAACTCAATATTTGGAACAATTAAATCTTTACAAAAGCGCCTTACAAAAACTTTATCCACATCATCAAATTAATTGTGCAATTTTGTGGATTAGATTTTTAGAAATTAACTATTTTTAAAATTTGAAGGAATTTTTTTCTTCATTTCTAATATTATAAAAAGTAAAAAATTATCGATAAAACATTTGAAAAATATCGTTCAAAGTAGTGAAAACCATTAAACTTAAAACGATTGCCAAGCCAAAATTATAGCCGTAAGTTTGCACTTTTTGCGAAAGCGGTTTACCTCTTATCGCTTCAAAAAAATAATAAAATAAATGTCCGCCATCGAGCACTGGAATTGGCAATAAATTCATAACGCCAAGATTAATCGAAATCATTGCCATGAACCACGCAACAACAACCAAACCCTGCTCAACGGTTTTGCCCGAATATTTAGCAATTTTAAGCGGTCCGCCTAGCTCTTTGACCGAACGTTGCCCCGTTATAAGTTGACCCAAAGTTTTTAAAATTGATTGCGAAATTTCGAATGTTTCTTGATTAGCTTTTGCGAAACTTTCGATCAATGATAATTCTTTTTTGATTACATTTTCAGCGATTAAACCAATAGTGCGAATCCTAATTTCGTCGCCAAACATATCTTTTTGGGCAATAATTTTTGGTGTAATTTTGATATTTAATTCTTCGCCTTGGCGTTCAATTTTAAAATTTAAATCGGCTTCCAAGCCAGTAACAACAAGACTTCTAATATCTTGAAAATCTTCAATTTCTTTATCATCAATCGCCAAAACTCTATCGCCTTTTTTGATTCCCGCTTCGAAAGATGCGCTATTTTCAACAATCTCACTAACTACAGGCTCAATTTGCGAAATGCCATTAACTTTAAAAAGACAAGTAAAGATAAAAATCGCTAAAATAAAATTAGCGATGGGACCAGCGCCGACAATGGCGATTCGTTGATAAACATTTTTGCCTAAAAACGAAATTTTACGCTCATGTGCTGACATTTGTTTGATTAATTCAATATCGGGAATCGAGGCGCCGTTTTTGTCGCCATACATTTTGACATAACCGCCAAAAGGCAAAACACAAAACTTCCACTCAGTTCCTTTTTTATCGCGAAAACCGAAAATTTTTTTACCAAAACCAATCGCAAATTCTTCAATTTTTACTCCGCACCAACGAGCGACCATGAAATGTCCAAATTCATGAATGAAAACTATTAAAGAAATTATAGCAATAAAGGAAAATAAATTATGTAAAATAATTTGAATAATAGACATATATTTGGTGATTAAATTGTTAAATTTGTTGCGAAATCGCGGGCTAATTTATCATTTAATAACACCTCTTCAATTGAATCAAGTTTTTTGTATGGAATTTTATTCAAAGTCTCCAAAACAATTTGCGGAATTTTATCAAAAGTAATTTGTGAATTTAAAAATTTTTCAACCGCAATCTCGTTGCTGGCGTTTAGAATAGCAGGGGCGTTGCCCTCCACTTCTAAAACTTGTCGACATATTTTTAGTGCTGAAAATTTTTCTTCATCGACTTCAAAAAATTCAAGTTTTTGCAATTTTGCTAAATCAAGTTTTTGATGATTAATTTTCATTCGCAATGGATAATTTATGGCATGCGAAATTGGCACTTGCATGTCGGGAAGGCTCATCATTGCAAGCGTCGAGCCATCACCATAATTAACAATTCCATGAATTATTGATTGCGGATGCACTAAAATTTTGATTTGATTTTTGGCAATTGGAAATAAATAAAAAGCCTCAATCATCTCCAAACCCTTATTCATCATGGTCGCAGAGTCGATTGAAATTTTAGCACCCATTTGCCAATTTGGATGTTTTAAAGCTTCGGCAATTGTAATTTCCGCGAAGTTTTTGTTTGAATTAAAAAATGGTCCACCCGAAGCAGTTAAAATAATTTCTTCAATTAAATTTAAATTATCATTTTCAAAAATTTGAAAAATTGCATTATGCTCAGAATCAATTGGGACAATGGATACGCCCATTTTCTTCGCTTCTTCATTTAAAAAATTTCCAGCACAAACTAAAGACTCTTTATTTGCCAAAGCGATATTAGTTTTGGCACGAATGGCATTTAGAGTTGGAAGCATTCCAGCCGAACCGACAATCGCTGAAATCATTAAATCACAGTGAATTTTTGCCACCTCTAAAATTGCTTCCGCCCCACATAAAATTAGACAATTTTTTAAATCTTTTAAAGCATTTTTTAACTCTAAAAAATGTTGAGAATTTTCAATTACAACAAATTCTGGATTAAGTTCCAGGGCTTGAGAAATAAGGGTTTTAACGTCATTTCTAGCGACTAAAATTTTGACTTTAAATTTTTCTGGAGCATTTTTTATAACAGCGACGGTGTTTTTACCAATCGAGCCCGTCGATCCAAAAATTGCAATATTTTTCATGATTTTTTTCTTCCCGATTTTTTCTTTATTTCACTAGAATTATCTTTCGATTTATATGATTTTTTTGCGTTATTTTTAATATTTTTTTGAGAATTTTTTGGATCTAAAAAATATTGTGCTTCTTGACTAATCAAAGCTTCAATCGCGCTAGCATTTTGAAATGTCTTATCATGAATAAAAGTAATTTCGGGAATAATTCTAAGATTAATTTTCTTGGCTAATTCGAACCGAAAATGCGGGGCAAAAGCACAAATTTTATCAAAAATTTGTTTATGCTTCGACGAATCACCAAGAATATCAACGAAAATTTTAACATTTTTTGCATCTGGCGATACATCAGCCTCAATGATTGTGATCACATTATTCATTATCACCGAAAAATCTTCTTGTAAAAAAATCTCCGACATAATTCTTTTAATATTTTCGCCAATTTGTAACTGTCTTTGTGATTTCATGAGAAAAAGTTTTTAATTAAATTTAGAATTTTTTATATTGATGAATGCCCTTAAGAGTAATATTAAAGGTTGCTAATTTTATTGAATTTGGATTTAAAATATCAGTATTTCTAACGTCTGCCGTCAACATTTTACGCTCTTCATCGCTATAAGTTAGATATTGATAATCGCTAAAATTATAAGGATGATTAACAAAATACATTTCGGTTTCAAGTTTGCCAAAACGCGGATGATAAATATTCATATTAACATGAGGAGCCCTTCCTGAAGTTGCTCCAGGCATGATAGTTATAAAATGATAATTTCCTAAATTATCCGACGAGGCGCGTCCCGACATGCTAAAAAATTTATCAACATAACCGCTTCCCGACTCAAGCAGAGTGTGATATTTTCCTGCCGAATTAGTTTGCCAAATCTCAATTACCGCATTGTGAACAGGCACCCCAAAGGAATCGGTGATGGTACCTTGAACATAAATTATCTCACCGTAAGCTCGATAAAATGAGCCAGCTTTTTTAGCTAAATTATTGGTGGTGCCAAAGCTATCGGGCATTGATAAATCAGCGGCGAAAAGCCTTGATGGAGTTGGATTTTTTGCTTCAAATGGCGATAATTTGTCTTCTAAAATTTGCGTATCTTTCAAATCATTTTTATAAATATCATTAAACTCCGCAACGCTTGGACTAATTGAATAAATCGCTTCGTAATTTTCTTGCCTTGCGGGTTGATTATCCTGTCCAAATGCTTGATTTTCTAGGGCAAAAAAAAGTATAAAAATAAAATTAATTTTGTGGTTTTTCATAATAAATTTTTATACTTTTGGTAAAGTAACTCCCGTTTGTTTCATATATTTTCCAAGACGTTTATCATATGAAATTTCGCAAGGTTTATCGCCTTTGAAAAATAAAAATTGACAAGCGCCTTCGAACGCATAAATTTTAGCCGGAAGTGGTGTCGTGTTAGAAAACTCAAGGGTTACATGTCCTTCCCAACCTGGTTCAAGTGGCGTCACATTAACAATAATTCCGCATCTGGCATAAGTTGATTTGCCAACGCAAATTACTAAAATATCGTTTGGAATTCTAAAATATTCAACCGTTCGTGCTAAAGCGAAACTATTTGGCGGAATTATACAAACATCAGTTTGACGATTCACAAAACTATTTTCCGAAAAATTTTTTGGATCAACAATCGCCGAATCGATATTGGTAAATATTTTAAATTCGTTTGAAACTCTGGCGTCATAACCATAAGAAGAATTTCCATAAGAAATGATTTTATCACCCTTATCATCCGCCCTCACCTGCTTTGAAACAAAAGGCTCAATCATTTTATGATTATTAGCAAGTTCGGCAATCGATTTATCGCAAAGAATTGTCATTTTTTTGTAGTTTTTTTTATTTTAAATGTTAGTTTATATTAAAATCTTAACACTAAAAATTTATTATCAAAAAGATTTTTTTAAAAATACAAAAAAAATTCATAAACCACTTTTTATAAAAATAAATGCACGATATTTCATATTTACGTGATATATTAATTTTGCTCGTTGCCTCGGTTTTTGTGGTGATTATTTTTCAAGAAATTGGATTAAGCCCTGCCCTAGGTTATGTTGTTGCCGGCACTACGATTGGACCATTCGGACTTGGTATCGTATCGAGCATAGAAACCACCAAATCGATCGCCGAACTCGGCATTGTTTTTATGCTTTTTTCGATTGGGCTCGAACTCACTTTCGCACGTTTATTGAGTATGAAAAAATATGTCTTGGGTTTTGGCGGTCTTCAAGTTGTTCTCACCTCGTTAATAATTTTTCTAGTTTGTAAATTTTTTTTCAAAATGTCAAATGAGGCTTCAATCATTATTGGCAGTGCTTTGTCGATGTCTTCCACCGCAATCGTTATACAAGTTATTGCCGAAAATGCCGAGAAATCAACGCGAGTCGGACGCTTAGCTTTTTCAATTTTATTAATGCAAGATTTGGCAGTAATTCCAATTTTAGTTTTACTTCCGATTCTAAAAAATACTGATTTAAATATTACTCACGCACTCGGTGGCGCCTTGGCTGACGCTACTATCGCCATGGCAATAATTTTTGCCATTGGTCGCATTTGCATTCGTCCAATTTATCGCATGATCGCCAAATCGCAAAGCGACGTTTTATTTTTAAGTCTTACTTTAATCGTAGTTTTGGGCTCAGCTTACATCACAAATTATATGGGAATGTCTTTTGCTTTAGGAGCTTTCGTCGCTGGGCTTCTAGTTGCTGAAACCGAATATCGCTATCGCGTTGAAGAAGAAATTTTATCACTCAAAGCAATTTTACTTGGATTATTTTTTATGACGATCGGCATGTCTTTTGATTTTGATGTTTTAATGAAAAGTTTTCCTTACATCATTCTCGCTTCACTCGGAATTATTTTTATCAAAGCCTCAATAATAATTGGCTTATGTCGCATTTTTAAATTTCCTTTTGCTCCCGCTATTCACACGGGGCTCCTACTCTCTCAAGGTGGAGAATTTGCTTTCATAGTTTTTTTAATCGCCGTTCAACAAAATTTTTTAAGCACCAATTTATCGCAATTTTTGATGACCACTGTGACACTTACGATGGCTTTAACGCCAATACTCGCAACGATAGGACGCAAAACCAAATCTTATCTTTATACCAAAGAAATTTTGCGTGATAATAAATTAAAAAGAGAAATTGGTCAGATTTCTAAACATGTCGTTGTCATTGGATTTTCTAGGGTCGGTCGCATTGTCTCTTATATTTTACGCAAGAAAAATATTAATTATTTAATTCTCGAATCGAATCATCGCGTCGTCACCAATCAACGCAATAAAGGCTTCAATATTTATTATGGCGACGCCCTCAATCTTGATATTTTAAAACATATCGGCGTTGAACGTTCGGAGTCTGTTGTTATTGCTATCGAAGATGAATTTGCCTGCATGAAAATTACCCGTTTTATTCATGAAAATTTCCCGAATGTGGCGGTAATTACTAAATCCGAAAGCCTTAATAATGCCGAAAGATTGAAAAAAGTTGGCGCTAGTTATGTAGTTTCAAAAAACGTCGAAACCGGCTTACAACTAAGCCACGCCGCCCTTTCATCGGTCGGAGTTAGTAGCGAAGAAATTTCCAGCGCCCTTAGCGCCTTTCGCGACATCAATTCCGAAGTGATGAAGGATTTCATTAATATTGAGGAGGGTTGATAGATTTATGGATGAAATCAATAGTTCAGAATCTGTTCCAAGTTTTTTTGAAATTTTTTTAGAAGATTTTAATCTTTCTTTAGATGAACATAGAACAAAAATATCCAAAGAGTGGTTAATTTCTGATGAGAAAGGGATTACTTGTACAACAATTGAAACACTTAATATTCTTCGAATTAGACTTTTTCAAAGTAGATTATCATTAAAATCAAGTGAAACTGATCCAGAAATATTATTGCTCAATACTTATAACTTCTTGAAACGAGAAATGGATTTAGAACGAAGTGCGCAAGAGGAAGAGGATGATCAAGTAAAATATAGAATTTTAGAAAAAAATAAAAATTCATTTGCTAAATTTTCACACAAAGATGTTTACGAAATTTACGATAAATTTAAATCTCAAGATATAGCTAGAGCTAAGAAAAATTTTATTTCTACTTGCAAAGATCTATATGTATTGAGGAATAAAGGCTTAGTTTCAAAAGAAAATATAAATATTAATTTTGAATCGCTTTTTGAT
>SYAR01000079.1 GCA_005787525.1 Rickettsiales bacterium | reverse complement strand
GGTCCGCGTGAATTACCAAATTTCGCCTGTAAAAGATTTTTACAACTTGGAAGAAAAAATGAGGAAGGTATGAAGGCTTTTCTTTGTTGCAACGAAAAAAGTCAAAATACTATTTGCTTAGAAACAGAATCAAAATATAAATTTTGTAGAATCGGCGAAGAATGCTCCACTACATTTGAAAAAAATAATGTTGTGATTTCTAAATATAAAATTTTTGAATCAATAAGAAATCCAAATTATATTTGTGCTAAAACATATAGCTCCTGTCCCTACGATCACAATGTTCAAGGAGGAACTGATTATGATGAACGCTTCGCTTTAAATCCAAAAGTAATTAGCAATTATTGCCAATATATGAATCATTGCGTAAAAAGACCTCCGATTGCCAAATATACCAATTTCGATCCCGACTCTTTCTTTTTTGCAGAATCCTGCGAAGATCTGAAGGGAGACTCTCAATTTATGACAAAATCAGATGCTTCAAAATTAAATGAATTTTCATCAAGCGCTCCCCGACATTTTTCCACTCCTCTAGTTCAATGCTTTAAAGAAACGCTTGAAAATAATTTTATACAAAAAGTTGGTAGAACAGTCTGTACCGATCTCACGGAGCAACCAAAAAAAAGTCCGGCTTATCCAAATGGATTATGCAAAAGCGGTTATTCGTATAAAAAAGGCGATATAATGAATCAAACATTTTTTAACAAAATTCAAAACCAATTTCGCTTCCCACTTAAAATTGCCTTTGTTTTATCGATGGTATTTTTCGGTTTTAACATTCTTTTAGCAACTCCAGAATCTTATATTAATAAAAAAACCGTAATGACTTATCTAGTAAAATTTGGATTAGTCTATTTCTTTGTTTTAGGCAATGCTTGGCAAGGATTTTTTATGGATTCAATCATGAATATTTCAAGCGAAATTAGCAATATTACTTTCCAACCAAATAAAAAAGATGATGGATGCAACTTCCCGAAATATGATTACAAACTACTTAAAGATCCTGATAAAGAGGATAAGACGGATACAACTAATGAAATTGCTAATTTCATGATAAATATCGTAAAAACTCCTTCTTATCCACTCGGTAAAAATTATTTAAGAATTTTTGATACTCTTGATTGCAAAGTAGCTAGAGCTATTGGCTATGGCCCAGAAGTTTCAACTCCCAATTTAGCAAAAATGATATTTTCCGGACTCTTAACCGGCGGTCTTGGAATAACTTTTTTCGTTGCAGCTTTTACTTACGGATTCATGTTGATTTCAATAGTGATGCGGGCGGTTCATATCACCATAATATCGGTAATGGGAATAATTTTATTGATTTATGTTTCTCCAATAACAATTACTTGTGCCTTGTTCGAAAGAACCAAAGGCATTTTCGAAAATTGGTGGAAACAAATGCTTGGATTTATTTTACAACCGATGATTGTATTTGCTTATATTGGCTTAATGTTGACGGTTTTTGATAATTTATTTATTGGAGATGCGAGATTTGAGAAACAAACTTACGATCAATTACTACCAAAACTTTTATGCACAAAAAAAAGTTCAAGTTCATTAATAAATCCAGAAGAAACTAGCGTTTATTGTATTTTAAATTTCGCCAAATTTAAAAACTTTAGCGGTTTAGAAGTTTTTGATTTAGCCCTCCCAATTTTAGGCAATTTAAATTCAACAAAAATTAACACTTTATTTAGAGCCGCCATTGTAATGTTCGTGTTATTTAAATTTTTTGACAAAATTACATCAGTCGCCAAAAAACTTGTGGGCGGAGCCGATCTCAATTCCGAATCCGGCTTATCCGAAATTAAAAATCAAATTCAAAAAGTTGCCAGAGGAGTTCAAAAACGCGTTGCCAACACAGTTATGCGTGGAGCTATGAAGCAAGTTCCCAATGCTGTTAAAAATAAAATTAGAGGCACTGGCGAAAAAGATACCCCACCAGAACCGAAGAGTTCTGGAGGCCAAGCTGGTGATACCGTTACTAGTGGTGGCGGTGGTGAGAGTGGTGGCGGTGGCGGTGGTGAGAGTGGCGGAACTGGAACTGATGGAGGTGGCGCTAGTGGGGGAACTGATGGTGGCGATAAATAATAAAACAAATCGCCAAAAATAAAACTAATTCAACAAAAAGTTTTTTTCACGTTTTTTACGATGAGTCATAATTGCAAAACGATGAGCCTCATCACGCAATCTTTGTAAATAATGCATGATTGGCGAATTTTTTTCCAAAGTAAAAGATTCTTTATTGACTTGATGAAAATATTCTTCGCCGGCGTTGCGATTCTTGCCTTTCGACATACACACAAAAGGAATTTTAATATTTAATTCACTAAAAATTTTTTGAGCTGAAGTTAGTTGTCCGAGTCCGCCATCGATAATAATCAAATCCGGATATTCATTAGTTTTTAATTTTGAAAAACGTCGCAACAAAACTTGTTCAAGCATCGCGGTATCATCTTTGCCATCTTTAATTAAAAACTTTTTATCATTATCAATTTCGCTTTTATTTTTAATATTAAATTTACGATAACCACTTTTTATAAAGCCGTCCACTCCCGCCGTTATCATGGCTCCAACCGCATTTTGTGAAGCGGTATGACTATTATCATAAACTTCAATTCTTTGCGGAATTTTTGCTAAACCAAAAATTTTTTTAACCTCGAGAAGTAATTGTTTGTTGCTTAAATTATGCGAAATTTTTTGCTCTAAAATTTGCATGGCGATCTTCTCGTGATCCTTGATTAAAGCCATTTTATCGCCTTGTTTTGGAATGACAATTTCTACTTTTTTTTGATTATTTAGTGAAGATAAATATTGCTCCATTAATTTTTTTTCTTCAATCTCTAAACCAATGACCACGGCACTCGGGGGATTTTCATTTAAATAAAATTGACCCATGAATCCCGTCAATAATTCAACTAAATTTTTGCCATCATCAATATCATAAAAATATGGACGAGCACCATAATTTTGTCCAAGTCGATAAAATGAAATATAGATGCAAACCCTATTGTTTATTGACACCACCACAATCAAATCAAAATCTTTGGCATTATCAAAATTAATATTTTGTTTGGCTTGAATTACATCCAAAGACTTAATTTTATCACGATAGCTTAAGGCTTTTTCATATTCAAAATTAGCACTATAAAATTGCATTTTTTGACGAAAAATTTCTTGAACTTCTTGCGATTTTCCACATAAAACATTCACCGCATTTTTAATATTTTCCTTATATTCTTCCCTAGAAATCAGACCTACACAAGGGGCACTACATTTTTTTATTTGATATTCCAAACATGGTTTTTTTCTCGATTTAAATTCTTGATCGGTGCAATTGCGAATTAGAAAATTTTTACGTAAAATATCGATGGTGCGATTGACATCGCCAGCATAAACAAAGGGTCCAAAATATTGCCCTTTATTATTTTTCAAACCGCGATATTTGGCAATTTGCGGAAATTGATGATGTGAAATTAAAATTTGCGGAAAAGTTTTGTCATCTTTCAACAAAATATTAAAATTCGGCGATAATTGTTTGATTAAATTATGCTCCAAAAGCAAAGCTTCAATTTCGGTTTTGGTGATAACATATTCAACTTTTTGCGCCAACGTCACCATGCGTAAAATACGCGTCGAAAGGTTGTTTTTGTTGGTATAATTTGAAACTCTTTTTAGTAAATTTTTAGCTTTTCCAACATATAAAACATTATCTTTGGCATCTAAAAATTTGTAAACGCCACTTGATTTCGGAATATTTTTTAGTTGTAATTTTATTATATCGATCGACATAAATTTATAAAAAACTAATTGAAACTTTTAATATTTAAGACAATACTAGGACTAAATTAAAAATATAACAAAATTGCTTTTTGTTATTAAATTTCAACTTTCATATTTTTAAAAATGGTCATTAAACCCGAGCAAATTGAAGAAATAAATCAATTAAAAAAGCAGAAGCAAACTACGATTCGTCCAGTTTCGCCAGAGCTTGAAGAAATTTTATATCACCCTTTTGAAGTTTTGGATCATGGCTTTGTTCGTGTTGTTGATTATATGGGCAATGATTCTTCAGTTGTGCAAGCGGCCCGCGTTTCTTATGGTTCGGGCACTAAAAAAATCAATGCCGACACTGCTTTAATCAACTATTTAATCGCTCATCGCCACACTACTCCGCTTGAAATGTGCGAAATAAAATTTCATATAAAATTGCCGGTTTTCGTGGCGCGCCAATGGATTCGCCATCGCACGGCTTCAGTTAATGAATATTCGGCACGCTACTCAATCATGGAAGATGAGTTTTACATTCCTAAAGCTCAACATTTGTCGGCTCAATCTAAAATAAATCATCAAGGTCGCGACGAAACCAAAGTTCTCAATGAAAAAGAGCAAAAAATGGTTTTGGATATTTTGAAAAAAGATAGCACCAATTCTTATCAAAATTATTTAAAAATGATTAACCAAAATGAAAAGGGTGAAGTTTTAGATTCTGAAAAAGAAGGATTAGCGCGGGAGTTGGCCCGCATGAATTTGCCATTAAATTGCTATACTCAATGGTATTGGAAAATTGATTTGCACAATCTTTTACATTTTTTAAATTTACGGGCAGATTCTCACGCTCAATATGAAATTCGTGTTTATGCTGAAATCATGCTTGACATCGTTAAAAAGTGGGTTCCGCATTGTTATCAAGCCTTTATTAAAAATAATAAAACTGGCAAAAATTTTTCTGGTCCAGCTCTCGAAATTATTAAAAAAATGCTTAATGGCGAGAAAGTTTTACAAGAAAATAGTGGCTTGAGTCCAAGAGAATGGGGAGAGTTAATGCAAACTCTTAACATAAAATAATTAATATAAACCTTATTAAACTTTAATTAAAAAAATTATGTCTATTGGAATTGGTGAATTATTGTTAATTCTTGTAATTGTTTTTGTGCTTTTTGGCGCAGGCAAATTACCTCAAGTCATGAATGATATCGGCAAAGGAATTAAAGGCTTAAAAAAAGGTTTAAAAGACGAAGAAAAAAATTTAGAAAATAAAAACGAAACAACAAAATCCGAAAATATTTCAATCACTAAAGAATAAATTATCAATCGTGACATTAGAAGAAAAAGCTAATCCAAAATATAATAACAGCAAAACTTCGATTGCCACAAAGGCCATTGAAGATGTTGTAAAAAGCTCTTCGGCCGATCGCGTTGCCATCAATGACGTAATTAACGCCATGGATTCCGTTGGCTTTGGCTTGGTAATGATGATTTTTGCTTTTGCCATTATAATTCCAACGCCACCGCCCTTCCCTAGCATAATCTCTGCACCTTTGGTAATTTTTTCTTACCAAATGTTTATGGGCTTCTCATCGCCTCGACTTCCCAAAAGATTCATTAATTTATCGGTTAAACGCTCGGTTTTAGCGATGTTAGTGCAAAAATCTTCTTCAATCATTCGAAAAATTGAAAGATTTCTTAAGCCCCGTTATCACTTTATGAATAAACCTTTGGCAGAAAAAATCACTGGTTTTTTTATGCTTCTTTTTTCAAGCTTTATCATGCTTCCAATGCCTTTATCAAATTATATTCCGGGTTTAGGAATTTTAATCGCATCTTTCGGAATGCTTTCCAAAGATGGCTTGGTCGTGATTTTGGGAATTATAGTTGGGTGCCTTGGAATTGCAATTTCAGTTACGGCAATTTTTTTAGGAATAGAATTTATTACTAATATTAAAAATTTTTTTTAATATAAAATAATTCTTGACTCATTGTGAAGCTGAACTTATTATCGCTTCCAACAAAGTTTATCTAAATCTTTCTTTTTGCAGTTTGCATATAATACCAAAAAATATTCACAAATTAATTTCATATCAAACTTAACATTTCAATCCTTAATCAATTAATCTCATAAATGTCAACTTTAACATTGCGCTTTAACGCTTCAGGCGCCTCAAAAAATAATGATGCAAATCTAGAAAAGAACATTACCGAATCTGGAAACGAAAACGTGATTTCTAAAAATAATGATATTGCGATTGAAAATAAAGCTCCAAAAATGCAAACAGGAAATTTGTTGAGAAGAAGCAATCAAGCTCATCATAAGAAAAATATTAACGAGCCCAGCAATCCAATTGTGGCAACAACTCAAACTATGTCAAATATTGAAGATTCTCAAATTCAAAATAAAGAACCAAGCCCCGAAAGCCCTGTCGCTTCAGAAGAGGATGAAGAATGTTCGAAATCACAAAATTCTGGTGCAAAAACATTAAATTTACAATATTTAAAAAATCATCCCGTTGAATATTTGGCAAAATTTGCCATTTCAATGGGACTCGAAAGCGTTAGTGAATATGGTCGCCAAGACATTATTTATCATATTTTAAAAAACTTTTCCGATCAAAATCCTGAAAATGTTATAGTCGGCGAAGGCGTTTTAGAAGTTCTCGAAGATGGCTTTGGTTTTCTTCGCGCCCCTGAAATGAATTATTTTCCGGGATCAGACGATATTTATGTTTCGCCAAGTCAAATTAAACGTTTTGCCTTAAGAACGGGAGACACCGTTAAGGGTCAAATTCGAGCTCCAAAAAAAGGTGAAAGATATTTTGCTTTACTTAGAGTTAACGAAGTCAATCATGATTTGCCTGAGAAAATCCGCAATCGTGTATTCTTTGATGATTTAACTCCACTTTATCCACAAAAAAAGATTAATCTTGAAGTTGATAAAACTGCCACCAACGCCGATATTAGCACTCGTATCATTGACATGATAACTCCGCTTGGCAAGGGACAAAGGGCGTTGATCGTTGCACCTCCTCGCACCGGAAAAACTTCTTTGATGCAAAATATTGCTCACGCAATAACTTCAAACAATCCCGAAATTATTTTATTGGTTTTACTTATCGATGAACGTCCCGAAGAAGTGACTGACATGATTCGTAGCGTTAATGGCGAAGTGGTAAGTTCAACTTTTGACGAACCCGCTACTCGACATGTGCAACTCGCCGAAATGGTTATTGAAAAAGCGCGTCGCTTAGTTGAAGCTAAAAAAGATGTTGTTATTTTACTTGATTCCATCACAAGACTTGCTCGTGCCTACAATACCGTTATTCCATCATCAGGTAAAGTTTTAACAGGTGGAGTCGATTCAAATGCTTTACAAAAACCTAAAAGATTTTTTGGTGCCGCCAGAAATATTGAAGAAGGTGGCTCTTTAACAATCATTGCTACCGCTTTGGTTGATACAGGCTCTAGAATGGATGAGGTTATTTTTGAAGAATTTAAAGGAACAGGCAATTGCGAAATTGTTCTCGATCGCAAAATTTCTGATAAAAGAATTTTCCCAGCCATCGATATTACTAAATCAGGAACACGTAAAGAGGAACTATTAATTGATCGCGCCACTCTTTCAAAAATTTGGATGCTTCGTCGCATTGTAAATCCAATGAACCCAGTAGAAGCTATGGAGTTTTTACTTGAAAAAATACAACATAGCAAAACTAATGAAGACTTCTTTAGATCAATGAATAGTTAATTGATCTAAAGTTTTTATTTTTTTCTAGCAATTAAAATTATATTTTTACCGCAAATTTTTCTAAAAATTAAATCTGAAATAATATTTATTTTAACAAAAATTTTGTCATAAAATATTAAATTTTTAGCGGTAATTTTTTTGCAAGAATCAATTTCAAAAAATTTTATAAAAAGTAAAATAAAAAAACCCACTGAATCAAAAAATTTTATATCTTCAATTTCTAAATCATTTTGATTGCAAATTTTTTTAAGCATTTCGACATTGTATCTACGGAAATGTCCAACCTTAAAATCAAACTCGCAAAAAAGAAAATTAAAAGCGGGAACAAAAATTATTAAATGACCATCTTTTTTTAACATTTTTTTAATATCAGCTACAGTCTCAAAATCGTGCTCGATATGCTCTAAAACATTTGAAGAATAAATTAAATCATATTTTTCTTCGTTCAAAAATTCATTTTGCAGTTTAAATCCCTTTTGCAACAATATTTTTTGCGATTCTTTGCATATTTCAAAACATTCGGGTTTTATCGAAGTTTTTTTATAAAAAATTTCCGCCAAAGTTCCAATTCCAGCACCAAAATCTAAAACTGATTTGTTGTTTTTATCAACATTATCAATAAAAAAATTTACGATTGATTCATTGTATTTTTTTAAATATTTATCAATTAATTTTATCTCTTCCAAACCTTGATAATTCATGATTTATTTGGTTTTAATTTCAGCAATAATTCTCGCTTCAAATTCATTTAAATCAACCAGCTCTTGTTGCTCACTGCCAATTTTTCGCACCGAAAGCTGATTGTTTGTGGCTTCAATTTTACCAATCGCCACAATGTAAGGCACTTTTTGCAAAGAATGTTCACGAATTTTATAAGAAATTTTTTGCGAATCTAAATCGAGTTGCGACCTTACTCCCAACTTTTGCAATCGGGCGTGAACTATTTTCGCATAATCGTCAAATTCATTGGTGATTGTAGCAATAACAACTTGCACCGGTGCCAACCATAATGGGAATTTTCCAGCATAATTTTCGATTAAAATTCCAATAAATCTTTCCAAACTTCCGAGAATTGCACGATGAAGCATGACAGGACGCTTTCTAGAGCCATCTTGTGCCACATAATTTACATCCAAGCGTTCAGGCAACACAAAATCAACTTGCAAAGTTCCACATTGCCATTCTCTTTTTAAAGCGTCGACCAAAGTAAATTCAAGTTTTGGTCCGTAAAATGCGCCCTCTCCGGGATTAAGTTGATATTCCAAACCAGCATGATTTATCGCTTGCTCTAAAGCCTTTTCCGCCTTGTCCCACACTTCGTCGGAGCCTGCCCGTTTTTCGGGACGTGTTGAAAATTTTACCAAAATATCATTAAATCCAAAATCGCGATAAACTTCTTTTAACAATTCGCAAAAAGCTAAAGTTTCATCATTAATTTGATGCTCTTCGCAAAAAATATGCGCATCATCTTGAGTGAAAGAGCGAACGCGCATAATGCCATGAAGCGAACCCGAAGATTCATTGCGATGGCATGATCCGAATTCCGCCATTCTAAGAGGCAATTGACGATAAGATTTTAAATCTTGATTAAAAATTTGGACATGTCCGGGGCAATTCATTGGCTTAACTGCCAGTAAGCGGTTTTCGCTTTCGGCGATAAACATATTATCATGAAATTTTTCCCAATGACCCGATTTTTCCCACAAAACTTTATCAATTAATTGCGGAGTTTTTACTTCAACATAACCATTTTGTTCAATTTTTCGACGAATATAATTTTCAATTTCGCGATAAATAATATAGCCCTTATGGTGCCAAAATACTGAGCCCGTTGCCTCTTCTTGAATATGAAATAAATCGAGTTGACGACCGATTTTACGATGATCTCTTTTTTCCGCCTCTTCCAAAATATGCAAATAATTTTTTAAAGATTCTTCGCTTTCCCACGCCGTTCCGTAAACTCTTTGGAGCATTTCATTTTTGGAATCGCCTCGCCAATAAGCTCCCGCCACTTTCATTAATTTAAAATATTTGACATGAGAAGTTGAAGGCGCATGCGGTCCACGACATAAATCAATAAAATCACCTTGACGATAAAGAGAAATTTTTTGCTCGGCGGGAATCGAAGAAATTATTTCGGCCTTGTATTTTTCACCAATTTTTTCAAAAAATTTAACGGCTTCGTCGCGCTCCCACTCTTCACGAATCAGCTTTTCGTCGCGTTTAACAATTTCACGCATTTTATTTTCAATTTTTTCTAAATCTTCAGTAGTAAAAGGAGTTTTGCGTGCAAAATCATAATAAAAACCATTTTCGATGGCAGGTCCGATCGTCACTTGGGTTTCAGGATAAAGCTCCTTAACCGCTTCTGCCATAATATGAGCACAATCATGACGAATAATTTCGAGTGCCACCGCACCCGATTTAGGAGTGATAATTTCAATTTTGGAATCATCTTCAAGCCTAGAAGATAGGTCTCGTAACTCACCATTTATACGAATTGCCAAAGCAATTTTTGACAAGGAAATCGAAATTGATTTAGCAATTTCAAAACCACTAATTCCGCTCTCAAATTGGCGAAAAGCACCATCTGGCAAAGATATATTGATTTCTTTTTTCATTTTAATTTTATGTGAATAATTTTTAACAACGTAAAATTGTAAATAATTTTAAAAAAATTTACAAATTATTTATTATTAAATTGATTTGCTAATTTTTTTTTAACAAAAAATTTATTTAATTTCTAACATTTTTTTGTCAATTTCGACTTCTTTATAAAATTCTTCGCCGATTTTTATTGCATCGCGCCCCTTAGAAACTCGCCACTCATTACTATCACGAAGTGAAAAAATACAGCCACAATATTCTTGTTTATAAAATTCTTCCTTTTTCGCAATTTTATACATTCTTTCTGCCCCTCCTGCTTTACGCCAATTATATGTCCAATAATTTATTCCATCATAATTTTTTGAAGCACGAATCCCGCATTCATTAATTTGCTCCATGTCTTTCCAACGTGAAATTCCCAAAGAAGAAGTGATGATTTTAAAATTATTTTCGTAAGCGTAAAGTGCCGTTCGCTCAAACCTCATATCGAAGCATTTGGTACATCTCTCACCTCTTTCGGGAGAGTATTCCAGCCCTTTGGCGCGAGAAAACCAATTTTGTACATCATAATCGGCATCGACAAAAGGAATTCCAAGTTTTTCAGCAAAACGAATATTTTCATTTTTACGAATTTCATATTCTTTTTTAGGATGAATATTTGGATTGTAAAAGAAAATTGTTAAATCAATTTTTGAAGCAATCATGCGCTCCATCAAATCTCCCGCACAAGGAGCGCAACAGCTATGCATCAAAACTTTATTATCGCTAAATTCTGCAGGAATTTCCAATAAATAATTTTCGTTTATTTTGTTAATTTCACTATGATTTTTCACTACTTAAAAAATTATTTTGCCAAAAAAATTTAAAAAATATTATAGGTAAAATAAAATATTTTTATAAATTTTATATTAAAATTTTTTTAAAGGCAAATCGTGCGATCTTCTTTTTCAATTTTGGCATTTCTTCTATAATCATTGGATTGATTTTTTATTTGATTTTGCCACTTTCCAACATTTTCGAAAAGAGTGTTGGTTAAAGATTCCAGATCATTTGCATTAAAGGAAACCTTAACATGAATAAGCCTTGGAGAAGAGCTTGGAACTTCATCTTTTAAAGCATTATTATTTTTTGGGGCTTTTATAAAATTATCATTCATCACATTTTGATTGACAATTTTCTCAGATTTATTTTCTAATTTTTCAACTCTATCAATTTTATTTTCAATTTTTTCGCTTTCTTCAATTTTTTCAGATTTATTGACAATTTTTACAATATTATTTTCATTAGAAATTTGTAAATTTTTCAGTTTTCCCTTGGTAAAATCCACGACATCATCAATAGTTTTAAATACAACTTCTTTGGCTTTTAATTTATCTTGCAAATTCTTTAATTGCTCAATAACCAAATTCACCACCACCTCTTCTGAATTGCCAATTATTGTCAAATTTTCCAACTTTTCACTATCAATAATAAAATTCTTATCTTCGTTAAATATAGTCGCCTTTCCACCCGAAGTAAATAATTTTGTAGGTCTATTTGAAGGCTCAACTACGTTACTTGGACTTGATCCCTCTATTTGTGGAGCAACTGGAATATTGACTATTTTTTTGTTATCAACTCTAACCTCGTCTTCTGGCAAAATTTGTGCTTTTTTATTATTTTTTTTAGCATTTTTGCCACTTTTGGATTTCTTTGCTCTTAAAGCGTTTTGGATTTTGTTGCCCAGCCTCATTGCAAGAAATTTCAATAATCTAGGATGAAACTCAAAAATATTATGTTGCGTTTTTTCGTTATTTAGAAAATCGATAAAAATTTCTAAAAGAAATTCATCGAGCGAAGAAACTTCTGAATTTGGCTTGTTTTGTAAGCTAGATTCGGTGTTTTTAATTGTTAAATCTTGTGATTTAAGATTGAGTTTTTTACTTGGATTAGGCATTGGGTTTGTTATTTTTTTTGTATTTTATAGTAAAATTTTTTTGTAATTTTTCAAATTCTTTATTTGTAAATTTAGCAAGTTTTTCTAAATCTTTTTTAATTTCTACATTTTTATTTTTTATTTGCAAAAGTTGATTTTTTTCTTCTAAAAAATATTTATATAAAATCAAAAATGCCGATTGATAATTATCGACCTCGGGACACAAATTAGAACCATTTGGTAGCATTTTTATTTTACCTTTTTTTATTTTATCAGCATAAATTTTTACAAAATCAGCATAAAAAACTTTGGTATTAATAATTTTTTCAAAACCGGTTTTTTCGACTTTATTTCCATAACAATCTTCGGGATCTTTAAAAGAATCTACAAGATTATAATAAAAAAAATCCTCTTTTTCTCTCAAAATAATTTTTAAATAATTAAAAATTTTCGACCAAAAACTTTGAGATTTTTTAGGGTTTTTAAAATTTTCTTCATTAATTACCAAGCCTTGATTTTCAACGAATTGTAAAGAATATTTACTGTTAATTTTTTCAAAAAATATTTTGTCTAAATTTTTCGAAAAAAATCTACAAACTAAAGAACTGCCGATCAATCCATAACAAAAAATTGCATTAAATTTGGTATTTAAATTTGAGTTGTTTATTGGCAAAAATCTTAAATTAAAATTCAGATTTGCCAAAGGAAGATGATTGATTGGCTCATTCAAAAAACTAACAAAATTAGTTAGAGGATTTTTATTTGAAATTATCGTTAATCCAAAAAAGTTTTTTGAAAAATAATCATCATTTTGTTTTAAATCTTCAATCAACATTTTGAATTAATATATGAATTTTAATTTCTTGCATAAACTCTTAAAACATATAAATATCAATGTTTTTAGTTAATTAAAATTAAAAAAATAATAATATTTTAACCTAATTTTTATACAATTAAGAATTAATATGAATTTAAATCTAAATTATTTAATAAGTCAAAAAATTTTATTATAGTTTTATATTTTATCATAAAAAACTTTTAATTTAAAATTAAATTGATAAATTTTTACTAAAAAATATGCCCGAACTTCCCGAAATTGAAACAATCAAAAGAGGTCTTGCGACCATTAAAAACAACCAAATTCAACAATTTTTTCGTTCCGAAAAAAAATTGCGAATCGATAATAAATTAAGTTTAAATAATTTAATCAATCAAAAAATTTTATCGATTGATCGTAGAGCTCGATATTTATTAATTACTTTATCCAATCAACAAACCTTAATTTTTCATCTCGGAATGAGTGGTCGCATTACGTTAAATAAAAATTTTAATCGCTTAAAGCATGATCATTTTGCTTGCTATTTATCCAACGGTGAGTGGTTGATATTCAACGATCCGCGTCGTTTTGGATTTATCGATTTAATTGAAAATAATGAAATTTTAAATCATAAAATGCTAAAAAATCTTGGGGTCGAGCCACTCGCTTCAGAGTTCAATGCCAAATATCTTTTTGAACAACTTAAAAATAAAACGTCAAATATAAAAACTACTTTGATGGATAATAAAATTGTGGTCGGGGTCGGCAATATTTATATCAATGAATCATTGTTCGATGCAGGAATTTCACCACTTCGTGATGCAAATTCGTTAAATAAAAATGAACTAAAAAAACTCGTTGAATCGATTAAAAAAATTATCGCCAATGCCATTGAAATGGGCGGTTCTTCAATCTCTGATTATCAAAATGCCAAAGGCGAACTCGGTTTTTTTCAAAATTCTCACAAAGTTTATGATCGCAATAATCAAAAATGTTTTGATTGTGATTGCAATATTGAAAGAATTGTGCAAAATCAAAGATCAAGCTTTTATTGCAAAATTTGTCAAAAATAATTTATTTCTTATGATTTTTTTTCCTAAATATTTTTCTAAATTATTTCTTATAATTTTTTTAACATTTTCATTAAATTCATGTAGCTTTTTTAACAAAAAATCTGCGAATTTATCAACAAAAATATCTTCAGAATTTATTAAGGGAAGCCTTGATATTCCAGTTGCCAAAGGCTTAGAAATAATTTCCGATGAAGAAGTTGAATTTGATAGCGCTTCAGGAAGTTTTGCTTCTTCAACTTATCAATCCAAAAATTCGATTGAATCAATCAAAAAATTTTATACAGAAACCTTACCACAAATGGGGTGGAATTTAACCGAATTTTCCAATCATTCGGCGATTTTTAAAAGAGAAAATCAGGTTCTTAAAATCGAATTTTCTAAATCACAAAAACAAACCTTAGCGGTTTTTATTTTAACGAATTAAGTTGTTCGCGTTAAAAAAATAGCCTAAACGGCTATTTTTAGCAAATAACGGGACAAGGAGCGAATGCGACGCGGTCCCAGTCGCGGAGTCGTCTTCGAAATCAAAATGAAATTTTGATTGGTTCTTCGCGTTAAAAAAATAGCCTAAACGGCTATTTTTAGCGAAGAACGGGATCAGGAACGAAGTGACGCAATCCCCGTCGTGAATCTTTTTCGAAGAAAAAGATGAAACGTTTATCAACAAGGAAAATCTAAAAACGAATTAGCCAAAGGC
>SYAR01000078.1 GCA_005787525.1 Rickettsiales bacterium | reverse complement strand
TAAGGAGAAACCACGGGTCCGGGATAAAAACTGGACTTCCGAGGTCGACCAATGCGCAAGCATTGGGTAGGCTGATAGCTTATCGCACAACTCAGTTTTCAAAGAGCATTTGCTCTTTGGTAAGTGGATGGGTTCGAACTCCAGCATGGCCGGCACAGGCTCAGACTGGTGATAAACATTCTGGGGCTGTAGCTCAGCTGGCTAGAGCATCTGCTTTGCAAGCAGAGGGTCAGGAGTTCGAGCCTCCTTATCTCCACCATTAAATGTTTTCTTTTGCAGACCCACAAAAAAACTTATTTTTTCCTGTTTTTTAACATAAATAATTTCTCATTTATCCGAGCAAAAGGCAATATTTATTTTTAATATTCCCAAAATTAGAATTTAGCACGAGTTTTCAACGCAACCGATATCGTCCCCTCATCTAGATAATCAATCTCGCTACCGATTGGAATGCCATAACCAAGTCGCGTTATTTTTATATTAAATTCTTGTAAAAAATCAGCGATATAATGAGCAGTATTTTGTCCATCAATGGTCGCTCCTGTTGCAATAATTATTTCAGAAAAATTATCATTTTTAACGCGAGAAATTAATGAAGAAAAATTTAAATCTTCAATGGTTTTTCCAGAAATTGCCGATAAATTTCCACCCAAAACATGATATTTGCCGTGATAATTTTTTGACCTTTCTATCGCCCACAAATCGCCAACTTCTTCAACAATACATAAAGTATTTTTATCGCGATTATCATCTAAACAAATCTTGCAAACCTTACCCTCATCTATATTTCCACATATTTCACAATTATGAATTTTCTCATTTAATTCATTCAAATATTCAATTAATGGCATTAAAAATTTTTCTTTATTTGAAGCCAATTCGAGCACAATTTTTTTACCAATTCTTGGTCCCATCCCAGGAAGTTTGGCGATAATTTTTGCTAAATTATCAATAACATTTTTTTGCATTTTTTTTGAATAAAATTATTGACGAATCGCACAATCGGCGACAATTTGATATTTATAAATCGTAAGTTGCTCTAGTCCAACCGGCCCGCGTGCGTGAATCTTTCCCGTCGCAATTCCAACTTCAGCGCCAAAGCCAAATTCGCCACCATCGGCAAATTGGGTTGAAGCATTATGCATAACGATCGCCGAATTTACTTCATTCAAAAATTTTTGTGCCATTTCTTGATCTTCGGTAATTATACTTTCAGTATGTGCTGAACCGAATTTAGCAATGTGAGCAATTGATTCATCAATATTTTCAACAATCTTGAGCGATAAAATCTTGTCGAGATATTCAGTGTAAAAATCTTTGATCGATGCTTTTTTAATTCTTTTATCAATTCTTCTCGAATCAATGCTTCCACGGACTTCGCAACCAAGATTAGTTAGATCATCAATTAAAATTGGAATAATTTTTGAAGCAATTTTTTTATCAATTAAAACTGATTCAGTTGCACCACAAATTCCGACTCGACGCATTTTGGCGTTAAGTAAAATTTTTCGAGCTTTTTCAAAATCAGCTTTTTCGTGAATGTAAGTATGACAATTACCATCGAGATGTTTAAAAATTGGAATTTTACTTAATTTTGAAACCGCCAATATCAATGATTTTCCACCTCTTGGAATCACAACATCGATAAATTTATCCATTTTCAAAAGACCTTTTACTATATCGCGATGAGGATTTTTACAAAATGTAATCGCATTTTCATTAACATTAAATTTTTTCAAAGCTTCTTGAAAAAAACTTGCCAAAATTTTTGAACTATTTAGTGCTTCCGAACCTGAGCGTAAAATTGCCACATTGCCTGATTTTATTGAAAGCACAGCCACATCCAAAGTTACATTTGGACGCGCTTCGTAAATCGTCAAAAGCACGCCAATTGGCGTTGAAATTCGCTTAATATTTAAACCATTGGGACGGTTAGTTTCAAAAATTATTTTACCCACCGGATCGGGAAGTTTTACGATTTCATCAATCGATTTAGTCATCGACAAAATCTTATCTTTATTTAAAATTAAACGATCAATTTTGGAAGATTCCAGTTGATTTTTCTGAGCATTTTTAACATCAATTTCATTGGCTTCAAGAATTTTTTGTTGATTTGAAATTATTAAATTTTTTACTTCTAAGAGAATATTATTTTTGGTTTTTTCATCAAGTAAAGCCATTGATTTTACTGATTCCTTTGCCTTTTGACAAATCTCTAAAATTTCAGCCTTTAATTGGTTCATAAAAAGATAAAAATTGAATTATGTAAGAAAAGAATATTAAACCAATAAAACTAACAATTGCAATCGACAAAATTGATAAAATTAAACTAGAATCGAAATCAATTTTTTTGGCAATCGTCATTTTTTTAGAATTTGAATTATCGACCTCTTTGTTAAAAAAAATTTTAATTATTTTAATTGAAAAAACCAACAATGTTACGAAATTCAACAAATAAATAATTAGAGAAAAATATAATTTATTTTTAATAATAAAAAAAATAGTAAAAAATTTATCAACCGTTGAAATTGAAGGCGACAATCCAGTTAAAGAAAAAATTGAAAAGAATAAGATGCATGACGTAATTGGCATTAAATGAAACAAACCTTTATAATTTTTTTCGTTAGATTTTTTAAAATAAATTTCAAAATTTGCCAAGCAAAAAAATATTAAAATGAAGTTAATTATAAAGGAAAAAAATGAAATAAAAGCATAATTGAATTTACCGTCAAGATGAATCAGAATTGAAAAAATTATAAAATTAAATTGATGCACAAAAAGAAAAAAAGACGAGGATTTTAAGTCTCTTTCTTTGAATATAAAAAATGAAGTTATTGCGATATTTATTAAAAATATAATCTCAAAAAATTTGGTACCGTAAACCTTAGCTAATACAGCGAAACCCTTTATTCCGTAGATATAATTGATTATTTTTAAAAAAACAAATCCACTAGAAAAACCATATGCCATTAAAAATATTACAAACAATGAAAGTCCATCGAAATTAATGTTTTTAAAAAAAATATAAAATGGCATCATCATCGCTAAAAACAATCCAAAAAAGAATAAAAGAAAAATTATTCCGTGATAAAATTCATCATAATTTAACGGTAAAATTATTTTATCCACAAACTCAATTTGACCATTGATTTTGAAGGTTGCAACCGTTGCCAAAAAAATTAAAAAACTTTCAAAATAAAGTAAAAAAGTGAAAGATTTAGTTAATTTATTTTCAACTTTATGAAAATATTTTATACCAAAAAAGTGACTTGAAACAATCAAACAAATATAAAAAAACAAAATCGTAAACAGGTTTTTACTAAGAATAAGCAGGTTCAGAAAACTCACTATCAAAACAAAAAATTCTTTGAAATAATCAGCATTTTTATCACTAATAACTTCAAAAAACTTTTTAGAATAAAAGGCGAATAATAGCCAAATAAAACCGATTAAAAATAAAAATAAAATACTTATCTTATCGACGTAAAGAGCCAGGGAAACCCCTCTAATCGATTCTGAAATAGTAAGAATCGTAAATCCTTTTATAAAAAAATCTGCACCTTGAAATACGTTAACTAAATATAAAATCGGAAAAAGACGATAACAAAAATTATAAAAAACTTGAGAATGCTTGAAAAATCTCAGCGTAAACCAACTTAAAATTGGTAAAATTGCAATTATAAATAACAATAATTTTCCATTACTCATAATTATAAAATCAAATTGTGTTGGCTAATAAAAAAGATGCAAATCTAAGTGCCATATTGTTCATCGTCTCAGATAATAATGCATTAGTATAAATTGTTATAATCAAAATCCAAAAACTTACGACCTGCAAATAATCAATATTTTTATTGGTAGAATTATTCTCTTGAATATTTTTAGGCTGATCCTTTTCGAGCACTGAATCTATTATCTTCATGGCAATATTTAATTGCGCATAATTGGAGAAAATTAAGGCAATTATCATAATTATTTTCAAACTATAATCCATGCTGGCTAGTGCCATATACCAATAGCCAAAAAATAAAAAAGTAAGAGGTAAACCGGCAATAAAAATTATAATTAATTTCAATGGAATTCCGCATAGATTATTGGCGCGAACCACTTTAAATATTTTATCAATCGAAGAGCTTTGATAGTTTTTTTTAATATAGCTAGCAAAGAGAAATATAAAAAAGTTAACCAAAGAGAAATTTAGTAAAAAGAAAAATAATGATTGCATCGACTCTACAGACTGCATGCCAATCGCCGAAATCATAAAACCAATATTACCAATTGAAAAAAATGCACAAATTAATTTTAAATGATCCTCTTTGATAAGCTTGATTGAAGAATAAATAACCAAGGAAAAACCGAGCAAAATCATAATCGGCGAAAACTCATATTGCGTAAATAAAAAATTATTTCCAAAGAAAAAATAAATGAATTTAAGAGTTAAAAATAAACCGATTAAAATTTTTATAAAAAAGGCGTCGATCACTAGGAAACTCGCAACCAGACTATTGCTTTTTATTTTTTCAAAATACTGCCAAAGTGGAAAAAATTTAGTGATTAATGCCAAAGAAAATAGAATCAAAATTACGAATAAAAACCAAATTTTATTGGCGGGTAATAAAAATAAATTATCCACAATTTTATCGAAATTTAATTCGCCAAAAGTTAGAAAAATTGCAAAAAAACAAATCAAAATAAGAATTGACGATACTGAACTCAAGCAAAAATTTTTGAAGGAAATATTAAGCAATTTGCTGTTGTAAGAAATGGTGGCGATGGAAAAAAACGCAAAGGAATGTATCTCAATAAAAAGATACAAATTAAATAAATTATTCGAAGTTAAAATTCCGACTAAACTAAATAAATTTAACAAAAAAACTGAATAAAAATTGGCTTGATTTCTTTTATTTAAAGCACTTTCGATGTCGCTTCGATAGAAAATTAACATTAAAAATTCTAAGAAAATTACTAGAAATAAGAATATTACTCCGACCAAGTCCAGACTGAATTCAAGCGTGATTGATAATAAAGATAATTCATAATCATTTTTGATTTTTTCATAAATTAAAATATCTGGAAATATTTTTAAAACTAATCCGAGTAAAATAACAACCGTTGCCAAGGAAATCAAAAAACAAATATTTCTAATTTGAAAAATTTGACATAGCAAAGAGGCAAAAAGTGGTAGAAAAATCAAAAGATAAATATTGGATATGGTTCCAATTTCCATCACTCAAATATTAAGGTTAATAAAAGCAATTTTTATGTTTAATTTAAAGAAATTAAATTAACAAAAATACAAAAAAAATTATTTTTTGTGTTTTTTTATTAATTCAACAAATTCTTCAAATAAATAAAAACTGTCGCTTGGTCCAGGGGAACTTTCGGGATGATATTGCACCGAAAATGCCGGTTTATTTTTTAATTTTATGCCTTCAATCGTATTATCAAAAAGTGAAATGTGAGTAATCTCCACATTGCTTGGCAAATTATCTTTATCAACACAAAATCCATGATTTTGACTAGTTATTTCAACTTTTTTTGAACGCAAATCTTGGACTGGATGATTGGCTCCACGATGCCCTTGATGCATTTTTACAGTTTGTGCTCCAACCGCTAATGCCAACAATTGATGCCCCAAACAAATTCCAAAAAGTGGAATATTTTTTTCCAAAACTTTTTGAATGGTGGCGAGACAATATTTACCAGTTTCAGCAGGATCACCCGGACCGTTCGATAAAAAAATGCCGTCAGGATTTATTTTTTGAATATCCTCAAATGTTGCATTGGCTGGCAAAATTTTAACATCACAACCAACTTGTTTTAAACAACGTAAAATATTTAATTTTGCACCAAAATCTATGGCGACAACTTTATAAAGATTATTTTTTATTGAATTATATTGATTGTTTTTTTGATTCCATTGCGCTTCATTTTGCCAATCATAAAACTTGTTTTCACTGGCCTTTGAAGCGAGTTCAACGCCTCCGAGATCACCAAGATTTTTGATTTTTTTATAAGCTTCTTCAATTAAATTTTCCGACAAATTTTTAGCAAAAATAATGGCGATATTCTTAGCACCATCTTGACGAATTTTTTTAGTAATCTGCCTAGTATCAACGCCCGAAATTCCAGTCAATTTGTGCTTTTTTAACCATTCATTAAAATTTATATTGGCACGATAATTTGCCGAATTGGTAATTGGTTCACGAATTATTAAGCCATTTGCTCGCACTTTTTTTGCTTCAATATCCACATCATTAGCACCAACATTACCGATATGCGGAAAAGTAAAATTAATAATTTGCCCAGAATAAGATGGATCGGTTAAAATTTCTTGATAACCCGTGATCGAGGTGTTAAAGCATATTTCCCCAGTTGCCAAGCCCTCTTCGCCGATGCCATATCCATAAAATTTTGAGCCATCGGCAAAAATTAATACTGCATCTTTAGATTTTTGATAAAAACTATTTGCGTTTTTCATGTTTTTTTGAATAAATTGATATTTATAATAATTTAAAATTATTTAATAAAATCTGCAATCATCAAATTTATTTATGTCTAAAAAAAATAATTTATTACTCGGAGCCAAAACTGATTATAACTTAAATAATCCTGACAAAAAAACGCTTCAAGCTGTTGATAATCCTCATCTCGACGTCGATTATTCAATCAAACTCACCTGCCCCGAATTTACTTCGATTTGCCCAATCACTTCACAGCCCGATTTTGCCCATTTAATCATCGATTACGTTCCCAAAAACAAAATTGTCGAAAGTAAATCATTAAAGCTTTACTTATTTTCTTATCGCAATCACGGCGCTTTTCACGAAAATTGCACGGTGCAAATCGCCAAAGACATAATAGATTGCATTAAGCCAAAATGGTTTAGAATTTCCGGATTTTGGTATCCACGCGGTGGAATCCCAATTGATGTTTTCTTTGAATTTGGGCAACTGCCAAAAAATATTTACGTAAAAGAAAATCAATCTTATCAATATATTCCAAGACATTAATATGATCATAACTTTACCGAATATAGATCCGATCGCCTTTTCCGTTTATTTTCTCGATATTCGCTGGTATTCGCTCGCTTATATTTTTGGAATTTTATTCACATTTTCTTGGCTAAAATATTGCAATAAATCGCAAAAATTTTTAAGTGAAAAAGCCCTCGATGACTGGATGGTCTTCGCTATTTTGTCAATAATTTTGGGTGGTCGTTTTGGTTATGTTTTTTTCTACAATCCTTCATATTTTTTTAAAAATCCGCTCGAAATTTTTGCTTTTTGGCAAGGCGGAATGTCATTTCACGGCGGATTATTCGGAGCAATTTTTGGCATGTGGTTATTCGCTAAAAAATATAAAATAAATTTCTGGATTTTATGCGATAATTTAGCGGTTTCCGCGCCTTTTGGCTTGCTTTTGGGAAGAATTGCTAATTTTATAAATCTTGAACTTTACGGTCGCCCAACTTTTGCTAATTTTGGCGTTATTTTTCCCAATTCTGATGGCTTACCGAGACATCCAAGTCAACTTTACGAAGCTGGTTTAGAGGGTCTTATTTTACTTATAATTTTAATGATTCTTTATTTCAAAACTAACATTAAAAATTTTCCAAAAAAATTAAGTGGAATTTTTTTAGCGGGATATGGAATTTCTAGGTTTATCGTTGAATATTTTCGCGAACCAGATCCACAAATTGGTTTTCTTTTTGACATTATAACGATGGGACAAATTTTATCTTTTCCCCTAATTTTTTTAGGATTTTTGTTAATTTTTTCTAATTTTAAAAAATAACAAAAAATACAAGAATAATTACTAATAATTAATTTCGTTTTACGGCTTGTTGATGCTAAAAAAAATTAATTCCAAATTGAAATTTTTTCAAAAATAATTAAAAAATTCCTTGCCAAATTCCCACTCTTTGACCCTCAAGGACTCAATATAAAAAACCAGCGCCGAATCAATCAATTAAGCCTTCAAAAAATAATACAATTCTTAATATTTGATTCTTTTAAGCCTGAGTGCCTGTCAAGCAAATTATTTATCAAATCATAAAATTTTTTTCTTTACCAAATTGAAATTTTAGATGAATATGATTTCCAAATATAAATAATTTTTTTTAAAGATAATCGTTTAAATAACAAAAAAATGTCTGTCGAACAAATCAATCCTCAAAAAGCTTTTGAGTTGTTAAAAAACCAAAAAAACTCAGTCTTAATTGACGTGAGAACTAACGAAGAATTAAATTTCGTTGGCGTTGTCGATGCATCATTTTTTGAGAATCGTATGATTTTTTTACCTTGGCAAACTATGCCACAAATGCAACAAAATCAAAACTTCGTTAGCGATTTACTCGCCAAAGTTAACAAAGATAATGAGGTTTTGTTTTTATGTCGAACTGGTGGTCGCTCAAATCAATCAGCAAATTTAGCCTCATCATTGGGTTTTAGCAAATGCTACAACATTGTTAACGGTTTTGAAGGTGATTTGGATTCAAAAAATCATCGCGGTCTCGTCAATGGTTGGAAAGCTTCAAATTTACCTTGGGAGCAAAGATAATGGAAATGCTCAATCACAAAAACAATCCAGAATCAGAAATTTCTCTTACTGAAATTAGCAACTTCAAAACTGATTTTTTAAATAGCTGTGAAAAAATTATTGGGGCCGAAAACTGTCATAAATGGCTTAAAAATATTGAAGTTTTTTCGCAAACTGCCAATGAAATTATCATCTCCGCTCCCTCTAAACTCAATCGCGATTGGATTAATCGAGAATTTTTTACCAAAAAATCTTTTGTTAATTCATTAAAAGAATTTTATCCAAAAATTATTAAAATTTCGGCAATTTTTATCGCCAATCAATCCGACAAAAACCTTGATTTACCTAGTTCAAGCCCGCAAAATTTGGAAAACAAAATTCTTAATCTTTCGAAGCATGACAATATTTTTGCTTACGGCACTGAATTAAATCCAAAATTTACTTTCCAAAATTTTATTGGTGCCAAGCACAATAAAATAGCACTTTCAATGGCTAAAATTGTTGGCGGATGCGAAGATGCTCCGCAACTTTTTGACGACAAAATTCCTCTTTTTATTCACGGCAATGTCGGCATGGGCAAAACTCATTTGGCTCAAGCCATCGCTTGGAATATTAAAGAAAAAAATAATCGCAAAAAAGTAGTTTACCTCTCGGCTGAAAAATTCATGTTTCATTTCGTCCAATCGATCCGCAATAATGATGTCATGCTCTTTAAAGAAAAAATGCGTTCAATTGACGTTCTTATCGTCGATGACGTCCAATTCATCGCCGGTAAAGATAGCACTCAACAAGAATTTATGAATTGCTTCAATTCTTTGGTCGAAGATAATAAACAAGTTGTTTTGGTGTGCGATCGTTGCCCAACAGCACTCGAGAATATCGACGAAAAACTTAAATCTCGCATCACGGGCGGAATGATTATAAATTTTAAAAGTGCAGATTTTGCTGATCGAGTCGCTATTCTAAAGGGCAAAGCCACACAAATGGGCTTTGAAATTTCTGATGAAATTATCAATTTTATTGCTCAAAATTTAAAAGGTTCAAACCGTGATTTAGAAGGTGCACTCAAAAAACTTTATGCCGAAAAAATGTTTGGAGACCAAGAAATAACTGTCTCGAGCGCCAAAAATATTTTATCTAATTATTTTAAATCAAACTCGGCGATCGGAATTAATATCGATAAAATTCAAAAAATCGTTGCCGATTTTTATAATATTAAAATTGCTGAATTAAGTTCAAAAAATCGTTCAAAAAATATTGCCAATGCTCGTCAAATCGCCATGTTTTTATGCAAAAAATTAACTGCGGAAAGTTTAAAAAATATCGGTGATAAATTTGGTAAAAATCACGCCACCGTTATTCATTCGGTTAAAATTATTACCGAGTCTGAAGCTACAGATTCTAAAATCGCTAGTGAAATTAAACAAATCGAAGAAAAATTAGGGGTGTAATTAAAAATCTCGATTATCAAAAAAATTTTAATCAAAAAAATTTAATTTTTTACCAACTTCTTTTGTGATTATTGTGACAAATTGCAATTGCCAAAGCATCCGCCTCATCTTCGGTTTTAAAATTAGCTTTTGGCAGTAAAATTTTAATCATCGCTTGCACTTGATTTTTATCGGCGCGCCCTACTCCAACAATGGTTTTCTTGACCGAAGTCGCCGAATATTCATTAACCTTAATTCCACAAATTCCTAAAGTTAAAATCAAAGCTCCGCGAGCATGACCAAGTTTTAAAGATGAAATTGGATTTTTATTAACAAAAGTCTCCTCGACCGAAGCCTCGTCTGGCTTGTAAAGTTGAATAATTTGTAATAAATTTTGATGAAAATGATTGAGTCTTTCCGCCATTTCTTGATCGGGCGAGGAATAAATTGTGGCAGAAAAAACAAAGCTTAACGAATTATTTTTGACATCAATGATGCCGATTCCTGTTTTAGTAAGTCCGGGATCGACTCCAATAATTCTCATATTTAATTATAAAATTTTTGATTGTTTTTTTCCATTTCAAGCAATAATTTACTTATCGCAAAACGTTCACCATATTTTTTCTCAAAATTTTGTAATTTTTTTACAATATTTGGCAAACCAAGTTTATCGGCGTAACGCAAAACTCCGCCACGGAATGGCGGAAATCCTGCTCCCATAATCATTGCCATATCGAGATATCGAGCATTTTTAACCACATTTTCCTCTAAACATTTTGAGGCTTCATTAATCATGGTTAAAATACAACGTTCAATAATTTCGCTGTCATTAATATTTCCTTCGGGCACTTTAATTTGGTCTTTAATTCCATCAAGAATTTCGTAAATCGCCAAATTTTGCGTAGTAATTTTATTGTTTTTATCATAATTATAAAAACCTAAATTTGATTTTTTGCCGAGTAAATTTTTATGATTTTGATGAATTTCTTGCAAAATTTCGGCAACCTTCATGCGCGAGCCGTAACCTTTCTCCAAAGATTCCGCCACCTTAACTCCGACATCAATCCCAACCACATCCGCTAACACAAACGGACCCATCGGCATCCCAAATTTTTCAATTTCAGAATCAATTTTTTTAATCGAAAAACCATCTTGCAATAAATAAGCCGACTCATTGAGATAAGTAAGCAAAATGCGATTAACCAAAAATCCGGGAACGTCTTTTACCACAATCGGCGTTTTGCCTAATTTTTTCGCTAATTTTACAATTGTCGCCACCGTTTCATTCGAAGTTTTTTCGCCGTAAATTACTTCGACCAATGGCATTTTATTCACGGGATTGAAAAAATGCATACCAACGAAGCGACTAGGATTTTGTAGAGCTCCCGCCATTTCAGAAATTGACAAGGATGAAGTATTTGAAGCAATTATCGCATCATTTGCAACTTGCGTTTCAACTTCTTTTAAAATATTTTTTTTGACCGCAATATTTTCAACCACCGCCTCAATAACCAAATCACTATGATCGAAATTAGTGTAATCTAAACCAGCAGAAATATTCGCCATTTTCATGCTCACTTGATTAGAATTTATTTTACGAATTTTTTGCAATTGGTTAAAAATTTTCAAAATTTGATTATAACCAAGTGCGATCGCTTGTTGCGTAATATCCTTAAGGCGAACACTAAAATTATAATTAGCAAAAAGCCACGCTATCCCGCCACCCATGATTCCAGCGCCAAGTAAAGCAACATTTTTAATTTCTTTTTGTGAAGTAAAATTATCAACGCCAACATCTTTTTTCAAAGCTTCCGAAGTAAAATAAATTTCGATTAAATTTTTTGAAATATCGCCCACCGCCAAATCACAAAAAGCATCGAGCTCAACTTTAAAACCTCGAGTTCCGTAGGTTTTGCGATAAGTTCTTTTAATCACTTCAAGCGCAAAAAATTGTGCTAAATAATGTCCTTTGGTTTTTTCCCACAAATCTTTTTTAGCAAAATGAAAAATTAAATGCTTTTTCATTAATAATGATTCAATGTAAAACCTTCTCTTTGTGGCGTTCTTACGTTTTTGTAAAAATTTATTTTTATCGCCATTTTTAATAATTTCGGTGACAAAAGCACTCAAACTTTCTTCAAGAAATTCTTCATGAATTGCCTCGTCAACCAACCCGATTTTATAAGCTTTTTCGCCATCGATTGCCTTGCCTGATAAAATTATTTTCAACGATTCTTCTAAGCCAACCAAAGCTGGCAAACGTTGCGTTCCGCCAAATCCGGGAATTATTCCGAGATTAACTTCGGGCAAACCAAGTTGTGTTTTAGAATTTAAAACCGCCACACGATATCGACAAGCCAACGCCAATTCCAAACCGCCACCGAGGCACGCCCCCTTTATCACCGCAATAGTTGGAATTTCAATTTTAGCTAATTTATTTAAAATTTCTTGGCCACGCGAAACTTTTTCTCGAGCATCTTTCTCATCAATAATAGAGCGGATTTCATTGATGTCGGCACCAGCAATAAAAATATCTTTTTTATGCGAGGAAATTAACAAAACTCGAATCGCTTTATTGCCATCGATCACATTGATCGCTCGCTCCAATTCTTCTAAAACATTTTTCGAAAGTTTGTTAATTTTTTCGTCAGGTAAATCAAAAATTAAATTCGCGACTCCGCTTCTATCAATGCTAAAATCAATGCCGTTGGTCATTTTTTAAGTGATTAAATTTTGTATAAATTATGTAATTTTTTTTGCAAAAAATATTATTATATCATGTATTAAAATCTCGATTTTGCAATATAAAATTTATATTTTTTTTGAAATTGTGATCGCCGTTTTGGTGGCGAATTTTATAAAATTTGATAAAGGTTTATAGGCAAAAAAATCGCGAGCATTGTTATCGTAAGCCACATCGCGATGATGAATTTCTTCATCACGAAATTTTTTAATATTTTCTTGTAAATTTTCAAATTCTTTTTTGTCTTTTTGCTCAGCATTTTCAACTATATAATCGAGCTCTTGAATCTGCTCTTGATAATGTTCATCGATTATTTCTTCTACGGCCGTTGTGCACACCATCGTTGATTTTTTATCAATCATCGCCGTCAAAAAACCCAAAGCAAAACCACCCACGCCCCAAATCGGTTGCATCAGGGTTGGACGCACTTTTTTTTGCTTGATTTTTTCGTCAAAGAAATTGAAATGCTCAACCTCTTGCGCCTTCATTTCTTCCACAATTTTTAAAGTTTCGAAATCTTTTTTAAGCTTTAATGCAAGAATTTGTCCATCGCAAATAACCTTGGCGCCCATCTCTCCAGCGTGGTTAACGCGAATCATTTCCGCTATTTTTTTAGTGTTTGGCATAAGTAAATTTAAAAGAATTAAATTGAAATATTTACAATAAAACATTTTAATAAGAAAAAAGAAATTAAATCAAACAAATTTATGACAATTACCATTCACAAAAGCGAAGATTTCGAAAAAATGCGCAAGGCGGGAAAATTGGCTGCCGAAATTTTAGATTACATTACGCCTTTCGTTGAGGTCGGCGTCACCACCAATTATCTTAATGATTTATGTCATAAAAAAATTATCGAGAATAATGCGATACCCGCTCCGCTCAACTATCATCCCAGAGGCTTCAAATATTCATTCCCAAAATCAATTTGCACTTCGGTAAATGAAATAATTTGCCATGGAGTCCCCTCAGATAGAGTTCTAAAAAATGGCGATACTATCAATATTGATGTAACGGTTATTGTTGATGGTTGGCATGGCGATTCAAGTAGAATGTATTTTGTTGGCGATAAAGTTTCAATCAAGGCTAAAAAATTAACTCAAATAACTTATGATTGCATGATGTTTGGAATTCAAGAAATAAAGCCTGGCGTTAAAATTGGCAACATTGGTCACGCAATTCAAAACCATGCTGAAAAAAATGGCTTTTCAGTAGTTAGAGATTACTGCGGGCACGGAATTGGCAAGGTTTTTCACGCCGAACCGAGCGTTTTACATTATGGCAAAAAAAACGAAGGTATAATTCTTGAGGAAGGAATGTTTTTTACAGTTGAGCCAATGATTAACGAAGGAAGTCATTATACTAGAAAAGATGAAACCCTTAAAAATGATCCAGTTTTATATGAGTGGACAGTAATCACGGCTGACAAAAACAACTCAACAGGAAAAAGATCATTATCAGCACAATTTGAACACACAATTGGCGTTACTAAAGACGGTTTTGAGATCTTCACCGCATCGCCAAAGGGGCTCGATTTTCCACCTTATGGGGTTTAAAAATTTTTATTCTAAGATAAAATTTAAATCGATTGTGGTAAATCATTTACAATATCAACGGTTTCAAGACTTAAAGTTATCACGGATTGCAAAAGTTCGATGATATAAGCGGGATTATTTTTAGTATGAATTGCAAAATCATTCGCATCATTTTTGATTTTACTGTCTGGATTAATCGAAACACATTGGCGATCAACAACCCATTCAATTGCCGACTTACCATTCACTTGATAATCAAAAGCTTGAAGTGGAATATTTTTTAAAATAATTTTGTCATTATAAATTATCGTAGTTTTATCAGCCACATTAGCGTTTCTTGCAAATTTCATTTTTTCAACCCTTAAATCTTCAATGGCGATTTGATTTAAATTGGCAATTTCTTCGCCCAAATATTCAATTTTAAGCGGAAATTTTTCTTGATCTTCATAGTTTAAGTGAATATCGGCGAGCCTTCTTCCGCTCTCCATAAATTTAATAAAATCAACGAAGTTTTTTACGGCGGGAATTCTTGGCAATTCTTTACTCAAATTATCGCCATATTTTTCACGATAATCCTTTGAATGCAGAAGCCCATAAATGTAATAAAATAAATCTTCTTTGGTGAATTTCTTAAAATTTATTTGATTTGAATATTGCAAAATAAAATAGTCCAAAGCTTCGTCAGTTATAGCATCAACCCTTTTATAGCCATCGGTAATTTTTGCATCTTTTGACATTGAATTATTTTTATTATTTTCAAAAAGAAATGAAGATTGAACCTCATTTTTTTCATCAATTTTATTTTCAACTTTTGAATAGAGATAGAGGGGGAAGGCTTGACCGTTTTTCTGAAAATGATACTCTGGAATTTCCCTTGAAATTAAGGTTGAAAATTTTTCCTTAATTCCAATTCCAGTTAAGCAAATTACTAAATTATCAATTTTATTATTCGGAAAAATACTTTTCATTTGTCCCTGTCTATGATTTAAGCTCCTATTATAACAAAAATAATTTTTACTAAATGGTCTATATAAAGAAAACATAATTTGATTTTCTTCAAAAGAATATTTATAATTTTTGATATTTTTAACCAATTCTTCTTTTGAAAAATTGAAACAAATATCATCTTTAATTGATTGAACACCTTGTGAATAATTTTCAAAAATAGTTAAAGAATTTTTATCTTTTTTATCACCCATTGGCAAAAATTCATAAAAACTATTATCGCGTTGATTGATCCAATCATTATGAGCATCGGGAGTGATTTCTTGCCAATTTGAGTTTAAGTGTGGATTTGATTTTTGAGTAAATTTTTGACCCCTCTCCGCATCGCCAACAAGTTGGCTCTGCGACTCTCCCGCAAGGGGAGAGTGATGGCACCGAGTTCGGTCTAAATCACCCTCCTCAAGCGGGACTTCGCTACGAAACTCGGTGTAATCACCCTCCCCTTGCGGGAGGGTCGAAGGCGAAGCCTTCGGGGAGGGGTTAAATTTTATGCCCAAAATACTTTTCAAATTAGCAATTTTTTCTAATTTTTCTTCACGAGTTAAATAATCTCCAATGTCGTGATAATAGATTTTACCTTGCTCAACATTTTTTGGATTTTTAATTAAAATTGAAATGGCAATTGGGGTTCTAGTTCCTTCTCCAAAAACATTACCTTTTTCTTTTCTTCTCTCTTCTCCTGAAGTTCTTGCATTCCCCCTTAAATTAAAAATATAAATTTTTGAAAATTCATCTTTTAAACATTTTCTAAGACCATCCATTGAATTACTATCAAGGAAGCTAGCATTTGAAACAAAACCAATTACCCCCGCATCTTTAATGCGATCAGAAGCAAAACGAAAGGAGCGGATATAAGAATCATATGATTTGTTTGGATTTTGTGTTTTTGAATTTTTTATATAAGTTTCTGTAATCCTCTCATCTAATTTTGGATAAGAAACATTTTTATTATTATCTTTTATACTTTTTTGCCCCGCTGAATAAGGCGGGTTGCCGATAATAATGCGAATGTCCAATTCTTTTTGTCTTTTGCGTCTTTTGGAATTATCAACCAAAACATTACTGATTAAATCCTCTTTGGTAAAAAGCGAAAATGTATCGGTTAAACAAATGCCATTGAAGGGTTGGTAATTTTCTTTGGTGATTTGATGAAAAGTTGATTCAATGTTGATAGTGGCGATGTAAT
>SYAR01000005.1 GCA_005787525.1 Rickettsiales bacterium | reverse complement strand
TTTTACTTTAACTTCATTTTTTTCAAGAGCTTTGTTTTTATTTAAATTTTCATAAATATTTTGCCCTAGATTCCCAAATCCTTTTTTTAAATTAATTTGACCCAATGCCCATTTTCCAAATCTTTCACCAATACCCCGATTTGGATTCTCATCTCTTTCTATTTTCCTTTCCTCTCTGTCTTTGATTCTTTCTTCCTTATATTTTTCTGATGGATTTGGCGATATAACATTTTGCACTCTCTCTTTAAATCTTCCTACATGAGCCAATTGTTTACCCAAATCTCCTCTTGTGTTAAGTCTATCGACATGCTTTGCGGTTAATTCCAAATCGCGCACAACCGCCTTACTAGTTACTTTATTTACAGTATTATCGCCACCTTTTTCTCGAGAAACTTCACGCATTTTATCGCGAATAATTTTTTTCTCTTCATCAGTTCTTGCCCAATTTTTTACAAATTCAGGTACCGCTCCATTAATAATTGGTATATTAAATTTAGCAATTTGACCAGATTCCTTAAGTCTGTCTACCGCTTCTTTTTTGATTGGATCGGTTTTTATTATCATATTTACTGCAGATTTTCCAAGTGAAAGCGCGCCCCCGCCAATTTTTAAAGCTGTAGTTTTAGGATTTAGTACTGCTTTTACAGGCTCTTTAACTGCTGATATGGCGAAGCTTCGAGCTTTTTCCATTTTACCTTTATTAACATGAACATTTCCATCCTTAACATTGTCTATAAATTGTTGTTGATCTGGTGATTTCATTTTTTTAATAGCCGAATTTGCTTCTGATTTAGAAAAAGAGGTGTCGATTTTTTTATCTCTAACTGCGGTAAAAAGATTTCCGCCCGAAGAAACGCCTTGTTTAGCAACTTGAGCTGCCAATCCAAAAAGATTTGAGCCATTATAATCTAATCCAGTTTTATTAAGTAATGCGCTAAGTTTTTTATCACTAATATCATTTTCAGAAGCATAGTCCTTCATTCCTCGCATTCGGACATTTTCAAGAGTTGTTTTTTGTTCCGAACTACTCATTTTAGAAAATTCAAGAGCATGTTCTTTTTTATATTTGCTAACAGCATCATTTCCAGCTTTATGCAACGATGCTCTTGTCATCATATTTGAAGCAAATTGTTCTCGTTCCGAAGCTTTTCTAGATTTAGCAATTCTTCCCGAATCAAATAAAGTATTATCGATATTGGCAACAACTCTTCCAACGCTGGCTTGATAAGCTTTACCTACTTGTTGTGAAATAGCTCCAACTGCCGCTTTACCAGCACTCATGGCATCAGCACTTAAGGAAGAAGCTTTAAGTCCTCCCGATAAAGTTACGGCGAGATCGGTGAACATTACAATAAATTTTTTCATTAAAGAAACCACCACCATCAAGTAAAGAAATAAATACAAGGATGGCATGTTTTCATCGGAGCCAAAACTGCTATCCGGAGAATCTTCTTCGCCTCCTTCCGGAGTGTTTGTCCCCGCAACAGTCCAAAAATTAAATAGCGAAACTTTGCTTATAACTAAATTCATACTTAAGACATTTGTCCAACATATTCTATATCCCAAAGCAAGTTTTAAAAATGATACAACAAAAGTATTAAATAAAGATAAGGTCATGACTAAAAATATTTGCTGTAACGAAAAGCCAATCAAGGCTTTAAGCCAATTATCAAACATATCTTTCGTTACCTTAAACATTAAAAATATAAAGAAAATTGGACCTAGAACAAAAAGAATCGAAACCATTATTTGACAGGTTATATAAAGTAGTATCGAGTTAGCAATTGCATAAATATAAGTCATTAAACAATAATACATTATCAAGAAATATATCCAACCAAATACACTTGAAAATATTAATGCTAAAATTTTCTTTTGAACTGCACCCGTCATTAATAAATCAATTACTTTATCAACACTTTTAAACAAAATTCCCTTATCGTAAAAATTTCCATCTCTAATTTTAATTCTTATTTCATTGGAATTGGCGGTATCAAAAGTTTCGGCGACCGAAAAGGTAATATAATTAATGGCATCTTTAAAAAACCCAACAAAAAACTTATTAAAAAAAGCGATTCCACTTTCGGTTGAAGTGAATAAATAAATAAAACCTATTTTTAATAATATTTTTACAATTTCAGAATTTTTTAATTCATTAACGCCAATTAGATAGCCCATTCCATAAAATGATAAGGCTAAAACGATTGATAATGTTAAAACTGTTCTATAAAGAGGATTTGATATAAGTTGTATATAAAATGATTGAACGAGACCAATTCTCTCATCTACAGGAGTGTTAGTATCATCTACTAGAGAACCCTCCATCGTCATTGTTATAGGCCCCAAAACTCCATTAACAATTCCGCCGGCACGAGATTGTAGTGCCTCTCTTTTTTCAATTCTAACTTTATAAGAGCCAGAATTATTTCCGGCAATATTGTCGGTATCAATTATTTTAAAGCTTAATCGATATTTTTTAATTTCATCGGCAGATTCTCCCGCAATACCTTTAAAACATATAAATTTTTCATCAATCGATTCACTATCGCACTTTCCCCCCCCAATTGGTGGAGCGACGGGACTAGCTAAAATTCTTTTTATTGATCCAGAAGCTGAATCAAATGTAAAATAGGTGTTGGTTGATGTAGGAGAAGTATGCGGAATTAATTCAGTCGCCTTACTTTGAGGTAAACTTGAATCTGAACATTTTCCAGGAGTATCTTCTTTACAAAGTGCAACCGCCAATTGTTGACCATTAGAAAAAAGGCCTTTTTTTGTAAATTGTATTTTTGTGGTTCCATAAATATTATCGACGCTAGTAATGGCATTTTTAAAATTATCATTATGAACAGCGAATCCTTTAAAATTGCCAAGTAAATTTGTTGAAACTGATTGTTTCATTAAAAAACTAGTTTTATCATCCATCACTTTAAAATTTTGTATATTTCCAAAATTATTGTCCGAACCAAAGGTATTTGCAGGAGGAACTTTCACAATAGCTGTTTCTGAATCTATTAAGCTTTTTTTATCAGGAGAAGAAGCAGCATTATACCCTGACAAAAACTTATTCGCACTTTTATTATAACTTTCAAAACTATAACAATTAAAATTGTTATCCGCTAGAATGGTGATTTTGGGATTAATTTGTTTTTCTGCTTTTTTTCTATTCACGCAATTAGTGCAACTTTGAATAGAATACATTTTTGGATTTGCATTGCTGGAACTATATGTTTCAGTTACAATATTACATTCGGTACTTTCGTCTCCCAAGCATCCAGAATTGGATGTCGTAGCGGAACCTGTAGTTGAACATTTCACATCTGCACAATTTTGAATTGGGCAATAATATGAAGTTGGTAGATTACTATTGAATTCTTTTACATCTAGAAACTGTAAAGCTTTGTCATTATTGAATACTTTCAAAGAATCTTTAAGATAAACAGGATTTTCTTGGCAAGTAGTTGTTTCCATACAACCTGTTTGAGTGCCACTAGCTTGTGGATTGACTGGGGGAGCGGTTGAGGTAGCTTGCCCACTCTCATTTTTTGGCGCAACAGCGGTAATCGATGAGCTATAATCTGGAATGCAAAATGGATTTGATATGGCTTCTTCAATTCCTTTTAAACATAATAATGCTGGTCTTGGAGTTACTTTTAAAATCATTCCGACCCCACATTCTTTCGGACCCTCTTTGGAATTCCATAATTTCTCAAAACTTTTTGGTAATATTCTTAAAACCTGTCCTTTACGCACAAAAAATTTATTAGAGCCGGTTGTTGTGACCACAATTTTATTTAAGGGATCATCGGAATAAAGGGCATTTGCGGAAGCTCTGTTGCCCGATGAGTTAGGAAAGGCTTCTTCACTTTTTGTAAAAAAATTATCATATTCATAATAATCTGATGCCGTAGCTTGAGTCGCTAATGGCTCAAAAGAAAATCCTAATCTATAACCTTTGGCATTAGAGTTTAAATCATAAGTTATTTTGTGGATTTCTTGAGTTAATAAATCTGTTGGCGATGCAACTGGCGATTTTGCCGTTATTCCTAAATTTTGCGAAGTGGCACCACCGCCACCGCCACCACCGCCAGCAATAACTAAAAAATCTTGACGATAAGAAGTAGTAACTACTCCAGAAGGAGAGCTAGAAATAGAATCATGTGTTTCATCACTTCTTACCACAGCTATGTAAGAAGCGGAACCGCCAGCTCCACCCCCGCCACCATCTGCATCATTAGCACCTCCAGATCCACCTTTGAAAAAATTTGCCGAATCTGAATTTGATGCTGAAGAAGATGAAGCTGAACAATCAGCCCCAGCACCTCCGCCTTGACCAATTTTTACTTTTAAAGTCCATGTTCCAGCGGGAAGCGAGGGAAGGGTAAATGATCCAGAAAATGAATCGCCATTGGCGCCATTGCCTCCATATGTTCCACTACAAGAACCACCAGCACCACCACCGCCACCTTTGATTCTATAGTAAATTTTTTGTCCATTTACTGAAGTAATTTCTGTTTCTGTATTTCCTGAAATCGCTTGCAAAGAACTCCATGTTGAAGCATTATAAGATAAATCCAAATATCCTTCGCTTCCGCTAGTTGCTCCAACAACTCCACCCTTACCTTTACTGGCATTATCCGCATAATCCTTAACTACAATTGTTCCAAATTCAGGATTAACATAAGATTCTCCATTTTTTCCTGCTTGAGCGGAGACGTCTTTATATCCATTTTTTACTCTTGTTTCTTTGGAATTATTGCCACCGCCAGCGCCACCAGTTCCAGCTTTTGAAGCTTCTTTTATTCCATTTAACCCGTCGCCATTATAACAATCATAAAGCCATGATTTTTTTACATCACTATTAGAAATTGAACAAGCCGAACCAGCACTTCCAATCGAACAATTTGCAATATCTAGCGGAATTTTACATTCTGGATCAGTTAAAGATTTTTTAGTTGAATTTGCATAGGTTTGAAGTCCGAGATATGCTTTTTTGACATATTTGGTAGCTGTAATTGAAGAAAAAGTGGCTACTGGAGTAACTCTCGCCGAAGGAGCCGCTAAAGTCTTGACTTTATCGTAAGAAATAATTTTGAATTCATCATCGACTGAGTTAATATCAACTTTATTATCGACAGCATAAGCTACATTATTATCAGGATTCATTATCCTACCATATAAGGTGCAAGAATTTACGGGAGGAGTTGCGGGAACTGGAACATAATTTTCCGAACAAATAATCGATAAAGCTTTAATTGAGCTGACGTCATGTTGAGCTTTTATGCCGGAAATTCTTCCGCCATTGCAAGATAATTCTTGGCAATTTGGATTACTATCGCAATTATAAAAGCTAGTTGGAGCCACTCCAGTTGAAGCCAAAATTGCTGAATCATCTTTTTTAAATAAAATAATATCTTTAACTCCACTATCATCACGAAAAATTTGAATTTTGGTGAAGCCGCTTGAATCGTTAACGGAAGTAGGGGTAGCTCTAGGAACCAACCCAAAATATTGTTGTCCAGAGTTAGTATTTAGGCTCAATGGAGCTGATCCATTGCAATTAGCCCCCATCCCAACCACCTTAGAATTACTTATATTAAAATAAAAGTTTTGTATAAAAGGATTTGCAGACGGGCATTGAAAATAATCTTTTAACAAAGATTGATTAGTAGCATCAAAATTCGGGATATCATTATAAGAAATTTCAGATAAATCTTTCATTTGAAATTCTGCAACTCCCGAAGTGTTGATGGGTATATCGAGATATTTTTGAGATTTTGCTGTTAATTTGCAAGCTGTTGATTGGGAAGCAAAAGTTGCCGTCAATGAAGCGCCCTTATAAACAGGAATATTTTTTGAAGCGTAGGATCTTGGTATAGTTAAGTTGGTTGCTGTATAATAAATTTTAGCACCATTTGCGATACTAAGAGTTGATAAGGTAAGATTTTCACAATCACTTTTTAAATCGACAAAAACATCAACGCCTGAATTACCCAAATCATCTGTGGAAAAAATAATTGGTGTCGTTGATGAAGCGGGAATATTTTTAATTATTTCATCTTTTATTACAAAAACTTCAACATTTGCTCTTATAAATCCACCATTTTTTATAATGTTTTTGCTAGAAGTTCCAATTTTATTATCGTCAGCGAAAGTGTCGGTGCCTTTACCGCATTGGATTTTTGCTTTATCATTTGGAAAATTTTCAGAACATGACCACAAGCTGGGATCAGCATTGACGGGAGATAATGGGTCATTTTGGTTTGGCGATGGCTCAAAATAAATAATATTTCTTCGTGCAAAAATTAATGAATCCTGAGCAAATGTAGTAGGATTATAAGGACCGCAAAGAGAATCATATTTTATTCTATTATTACCAACCGCTGGTTGTGATCCTCTGGTATAAGATGATGGAGCAAGTCCACATCCAGCATAACCATTAGGGACTTGTGAAGAATCGGTGGCACTGGGAGAATTATCAAAATAATCACCACTAAATACTATATCATATTGTGATCCAGTAGAAATGGATGGGAGAGCATTTACTTCATTTGGGCTAAAATTATGTGGATCAAATGTGTAAAAAATCGGACTTAATGTATCTATTGGCAAACTTATTAAGCCTTCTTGAATAGTGACCGATATTTTGCTTCCCGGCGTTATATTGACTCCAATATCAGAATTTTCATTTCTTGGAGTGTTGGCTATCCATGGCGAAGCATCGTTACCAATTGATTCATTGCTACATAAATTTTCACAAAAAGTTTCGCAATAATCTGTATAATCTTTATTTATTTCAGCGATTGCAGCATCGGAGTCAAATGATTTTGTTAAATAGTCTTGACATCCCTTTAAATTACTACTGGAAGAAGCCTCTCCAAAAAGAGCCCTAATTTCCTCTGCATCAACATTATTAGTGGCATTAATACGAACATTAGTAGTTAAACATGCTTTTAAGGTCGGGTTTACTTTATTGATATCACTCAATTTTGCATTATCATAAACACTTCCAGCTCGATAATCTGGCCTAACCGTACATTTAAAAGTATCGGAAGAATTGACTTCTATAATTTCTCTTTGAAGATCTCCAAAGTCATCGGCATCAATACAAGTGGCGTTTTCATCGCATGAAAAAAGTATAATTACGGATAGCAAAAAAAATCGCCCTAAAAATCTTTTAAAGGCAATTAATGTTGATGAAATTGTATTTTTTAAAAAGATTTTAATTATAATATTTAAAAATTATTTGTGAAAAACCCATGAAAAATATTGTAAAATTTTAAAGGATATTATCAACAAAAATTATTAAAAAATTAACTTACAAATTCTTTTTACTTCTTGGAGTTTTTGAGGATTGAAATTATTGAGTTCTTGGTAATTTTTATCAAAAAATTTAGCATAATTTTTTTCAATTAAAATTTTATGAAATTTTTGATGTTTTTTGGAAGAAATTTTCCCATCATCAAAAATAAAAACTGATTTTCCTGTCGAACTACATTCAGATATCATCGAGACCGAATCGCCACTGATAATAAAAAAATCAGAAAAATTAATAATTGAGTTAAAGGGGTTATTATTTTTTACCTCATTATAATCGCAAAAAATAAAATTTTTTTCAGTAATTTTTTTAATAAAATTATTAATTTCAAAGTCTGTGCGTCGGCTATTAGCAATAATCAAAGTCGCATTCATATTTTTTTGAATCAAAAGCGCTTGATTGATAAATTCTTCGGCGCTTTTTAAGGAAAATTTAGTTTTTTTTGAACTTCCGCCGATTAATAAAGCGATAATTGGTTTTGGCAAATTTTGTAATTGATTTAAAAATTTTTGATGATTTGTTTGTTCAAAATTTTTTTCAATTTTAGTCAAAGCACCGAGCGATAAAATCAAATTTTTAGGGTAGGGTGACTTGGGCTCGTCATGCTCTGGCACAATAACGAAGTCAAATTTATTAAAATTAATTTCGGGTCGCATTATTTGAATAATTTTTGGCAAAAAATTATAATTTTTTTTCAAAAAAATGGCAATTGGCGCCGATTTTCTGCCAGCGGAAATTATATATTTTGGAATATAATTTAAAGCTTGAAGTTTTGTAATCGCAGATTTTTTTAAACGAATTAATGATTGTGAAAAAAATAAATTAGGAATTATTTTTAGAAAATTATATTCGAGAAAAATTATTTCATAATCAAGCCCTGATTCTTTTGCGAGTGCAACCGCTTGAGAGTATGTGCCAATTCTTTCGTCGGCTAAAATTAAAATTTTATTTTCAAGCATTATTTTTGATTTTTTTATTCAAAGCCTCAACCACATTTGCTGAAACAAATTTCGAAATATCACCTCGCAAGCGTGCCACTTCTTTTACTAATTTTGAAGCGATAAAATGATGATTTTCCGAAGCTGGCAAGAAAATGGTTTGTATTTGAGGCTCAAGCTTCGAATTCATGCCAAACATTTGAAATTCATACTCAAAATCGGAAACCGCTCTTAAGCCACGAACAATAATTTTGGCATTTTTTTGCTTGGCAAAATCAACTAACAAACCTTCAAATTTTTCCACCGAAACTTGATTTTCTAAGTTCAAATTTTTAATTTCATATTTAATTAATTCAACCCTTTCATCCAAAGAAAATAACGGATTTTTATTTGAATCTTTGGCGGAAGCGATGATAAGATGATCAAAAAGTTGCGATGCTCTTTTGATGATATCAATATGTCCAAAAGTAATTGGATCAAAGGTTCCGGGGTATATTGCAATTTTCATAAAAGTGATTTTTAAATAAAATATTTTTTAATTTAAAGACTTTATTTTAAATTTCTTAAGTTAAAATAAAATTAATTTTAATTCTAATTAATTATTCATGAAAATAACAATTTTATCAATCGGTAAATTTGACAAATCGCCATATCGAGAACTTTTTGAATATTATTTAAAAAGATTAAAATGGAAAATAGAATTAAAAGAAATTGAATTTAAAAACACCAAAAGCTACGAAGAGTCTAAAATCAAGCAAGAAGAGGGTGTTTTATTATTAAAAAATCTTCATAATTTTTCTAAAATTATTGTTTTAGATGAACGCGGAAAACAATTTTCGAGCCCAGAATTTGCTAATATTTTAGAAAATTTTCACGTGACGGGCAATTCAAATATCGCCTTCATTATTGGTGGTGCTTTTGGCTTAAGCGATGACGTTAAATACAAAGCCGATATTTTATTATCGATTTCTAAAATGACCTTGCCCCACTTGATGGTAAGAGGATTTTTAATTGAACAAATTTATCGGGCTTCAACTATAATTTCTAATCATCCTTATCATAAAAACTAATTTTTTACGCGGATTTTTCAGCAACGATTGTAAGCCAACGGCTTCGGGCTCTAGTTCTTCTGGCATCTATCGTTCCACGAATTTTTTGTCCACGCTCTTTTAAACTTACTCCGCCCTGCCATTTTTTTCGTGCCTCTTGCTCCTTTTCGAAGGTTTGATCTTTGTGTAAATCTGCTTTACGTTGAGTTTTTTCTCTGCGTGCCATCGCTCTTTCGCGGGCATTGCCAACAATGGTTTGACGGTTCATTTTTGCCAATCTTTGATGATGCATAATGATGTTATCAACAAATTGACGCCTTCTTCTGTTGGTCATTTTACGCATTTGAGCACGACTTAGCCCACGTCTTTTGCGATTTCTCTTAATGAAGCCATATAAAATATGTCCGATTGTGTGACCAGCTAATTCATAGGCAATCATTGGATGAGATGCTATTAAGGCAGTTGGGCTAAAAGCAATAGATCCGATAATTGGTAATGGCAAAAACATCTTTTTATTAAATCACTTATAAATTTTATTAATGTAATTATTTATCAAAATTATTTTCCTATACAAAATTTAGAGAAAATTAAATCTAAAATATTTTCTATGTCAATCTTGCCATTGATTTTCGCAATTTCATTAATGCAAATTCTCAAATTTTCGGCACAAATTTCAATATCAGCATCAAAGCTAAAATCTTCTAAACTTTTCAAACAATTTTGCAAAGAAATGCGATATCTTTCTTGGGTAATCAATGGTGAATTAAAATTTGGAATTAGTAAATCAATTTTTTCTTTTAAAGCATCGAAAAGATTAGAAATATTAATGTTTTTTACAATTGAAATTGTTAAAAAAATAGTTTTATTATTTAAACCAAAATCACTAATTATTTTTTCAAAATTAATTTCTTTATTCAAAATTTTATCAATTTTATTAAAAACTAATATTGTATTTTCGTCAATTAAATTTTTTTGAATAATTGGATTTAATGCATCAATTAAATAAATTTTTATATCCGCATTCTGAGCTTTATTTATCGCTCTTTTGATGCCCTCTTGTTCAATTAAATCATCACTTAAACGAATCCCTGCAGTATCAGAAAGTATAACGGGAACACCAGCAATTTCTAAATGAACATCAATAATATCACGAGTTGTTCCAGCGATTTCGGAAACAATCGCTACTTCACTTTGGGCTAAGAAATTCATCAAACTTGATTTGCCAGAATTCGGTGCACCAATAATCGCAAGGCTTAAACCATTTTTAATTTTTTGACCGACTTTGTTATCATTTAAATGTTGTGAAATTTGATTTTTTAAAATATTTATTTCTTGATTAATTTTTTCAATCATACTTGTCGGCAAGTCATCTTCAGGAAAATCAATTAAAGCCTCAACAAAAGCCGATAATTCAATGATTTTATGACGCCAATTTTCATAAATTTTTCCAAGATTGCCACTAAGTTGCGAAATGGCTTGCTTGTGCTGTGCTTCAGTTTCACTGGCAATTAAATCTGGTATGGCTTCGGCTTGAACTAAATCAATTTTGCCATTCAAAAAAGCTCTTTTAGAAAATTCGCCGGCACTTGCCAAATCAACATTTTTTATCGATAATAATTTTTCAAATATTCTTTTTAAAATATATTGAGAACTGTGAATGCTAATTTCGGCAACATCTTCTCCCGTAAAGCTTCGTGGTGCTTTAAAAAAAGTAACAATTGCTTCATCGATTAATTCTGAAGAATCGTCAAAAATAATTTTATGAAAAAAACTTTGTTGCGGAATTGGTTGATTTTTTACACCAATTTTTTCGAGACATTCCAAGGTTTGCGATCCCGAAATTCTAATCACCGTAATAGATGAACGTAGGGGAGAAGTAATAGTTGCACAAATGGTTTTCATTGAAAATAATTATAAATTTATGGAAAAATTGGAGCTAATTTTAGACCCTCATTTTCAGCAAAACCAAAAATTAAATTCATGTTTTGAACCGCTTGCCCAGAGGCTCCTTTACATAAATTATCAATCACCGAAACAATAATTATTTGATTTTTTTTGCGTCCTTTTTTTAAAGAAATTAAACACATATTAGTGCCTGCAACATCTTTGATATTAGGGTCTCCTGCAATTACTTCAACAAAAAATTCATCATCATAAAAAGTTGATAAGCAATTTTGTAAATCTTCAAATTTAAAATTATCTTTTATCGTGCAATAAATAGTTGAAATAATTCCACGATTTATTGGCAAAAGATGCGGAGTAAATTCAATAATCATCTTAGAACCAGAAGCTTTAGAAAGCTCTTGCTCAATCTCACCAATATGGCGATGTTTGCCCACCGAATAAGCTTTAACCGACTCGTTAATTTCACAAAATAAATTGCCTAATTTTAAATTTCTTCCTGCACCTGAAGTACCTGATTTAGAATCAATAATAATATCCTCTAAATTAATCAAATTATTTTTTAAAAGTGGAATTAAAGGCAATAAAGCCGAAGTCGGATAACATCCTGGACAGGCGATTAAAGAAGCTTTTTTTATTTTATCACGATAAATTTCGGTTAGGCCGTAAACCGCTTGGGGCTGAAGCTCTTTGGCAATGTGTTCATGCTCATACCACAATTTATAATCTTCAATATTTTCAAGACGAAAATCCGCCGATAAATCAATAATTTTTAAATGTGAATTTTTGCCATCCGCTAAAATTTGTTTAAAAGTTTGTTGTGAAGTGGTATGAGGCAAGCAACCAAACGCCACATCGATTTGCGAGAAATCAACTTCGTCAATTTTTTGCAAATCAGGCAAGTTAAAATGAATTAAATGCGGATAAAGTTGTGAAATTTTTTGCGAAGCATTGCTATTGGCAATTAACGCCGAAATTTCAACATTTGGATGATTAATTAAAATACGAATTAACTCAACTCCCGTATAGCCAGAAGCGCCAATAATTGCCACCTTAATTTTTTTCATAATTATTTTCTCATATTGTGTTTACGATAATCTTTTGGCAATTCAAAACTACCTTGCCAAATACCGATTTTATTGGCTTTGGCTTGCTTTTCAAGCTCATCCATTTTGTCGCTACTTTCGGTAAAATTATAAATCACCGCCATGCCATTTTTAACAATTTCCTCATTGATCGAAACCTCGCCGACAAAGCATTTGCCAAGATAGCGATCATATTTATCTTTTTCAGCATAAACACAATCAACTTTTTTTCCCGTCGCCAATTTTGTTAAAAATTCATAACTAACAATTCCGCAAGAATATTCTTGATTATTTTGATCAAGACATTGTTGTTTATATTCGGGGGCGTCAATGCCAAATAAACGCACTTCTTTTTTGCCAACTTTAATAGAGTCACCATCTAAAGCAAAGCCCTTTCCCGAAAAATTTTTATCGAAAACTAAATGAGATTTAACACGAAAGGCACCGCTTTGGGCATGGGTTTGTTTTGATGTCGCAACTTCATAAAAAAAACTACAACAACACAAAAAAATTATTAAACATAAAGTGTTTAGGAGTTTTTTAATCATAAACCACGAACCAAATTATGATAATCCTGCATCAAATCTAGCGTCATTTGGCTGGCATTTTGATATTTAATATCTTCAATTGAACCAATTCGCGTAAGTTCTGCAGCACTTCCCGTTAAAAAAGCATCAATCGCATCATTTAATTCTTCAGGTTTAATATGTCTTTCAACAACGGTAATATTTCTTTTTTTTGCTAATTCAATAACAGTTTGACGGGTAATGCCGTTTAAAAAACAATCAGGTTTTGGAGTATGCAATTCGCCATTTTTCATAATTAAAAATAAATTTGCACCTGTCGCTTCCGCTAAGAAACCTCGATAATCAAGCATCAAAGCGTCATTATAACCTTCTCTTTCAGCTTCGTGTTTAGAAATTGTACAAATCATATATAGCCCAGCAGCCTTTGAGGCAATTGGTGCGCATTCGGGGGAAGGGCGACGATATTTGGCAAAGCGCAGTTTTAAACCAGCTTTGCGTGCCTCGTCGGAGTAGTATGGGGGCCAAGGCCAACAAGCAACCGCAACATGAATTTTATTATTTTGCGCTGAAATTGCCATTTTTTCTGAACCACGCCAAGCAAAGGCTCTCATATATCCATCAACAATATTTTGTTTAACGACTAATTCATTTTTAACTTTATTTAATTCCTCAATTGAATAAGGCACTTCAAAATCAAGCATTTTGGCGGAAGCGTGAAGTCTAGCGCTGTGCTCGGTGCATTTAAAAATTTTTTTGTTATAAATTCTTTCGCCTTCAAAAACGCAAGAAGCATAATGTAAGCCGTGGTTTAAAACATGAACGGTGGCGTCTTTCCACTCAACGAAAGAGCCGTTTTGCCAAATAAATCCATCACGTTGATCAAAAGGAATAATGTCAGACATAAAATATAAATTATAATTTTTTTGATTAGATTATTTGATTTTATTTTGTGATTTTATCAAAACAATGTCATTTTCAATCATTTCGTAAATTATTTTTGTAATTTCAGTTTTAGGTTGCCAATTCAACTCTCTTTTTATTTTCGAATTATCACCAAATAATTGAATTTTTGGCGAGGGACGCATAAATTTTTCATTAATTTTTATAAATTTTTTATAATCAAGATTGATGTAATCAAAAGCGATTTTTAAAATATCCTTAACGCGATAAATATTACCGCTTGATATTACATAATCAACGGCTTGCGAATTTTGGAGCATCAAAAAAATTGCCTCAACATAATCTTTGGCATAACCAAAATCTCTAGCCGATTCAATGTCTCCAAGCTCAATTTTATCTTCAATTCCAAGATGAATTTTTGCTACGCTTTGTGAAATTTTACGAGTTAAAAAAATTGGATTGCGTCTTGGTGATTCGTGATTGTAGAGAATTCCACAACAAGCAAAAATTTTATAATTTTGACGATAATTTTTCACCAAATCAAAAGCTTTTAATTTAGAAATTCCGTAAATATTTTGCGGATTAAAAACACTATTTTCGCTTTGTGGCGACTCGTTCGACAAGCCAAAAATTTCACTTGATCCCGCTAAAAAAAATCGACAATTTGGTGCATAATTTTTAATCGCTTCAAGCAAAAAATTAGTGCTATTTAAATTGTTATTTAAGATCAAATCTTGATTGTCTTTACTATAATCGACAAAGCTACAGCCCGCAAGATGATAACACTCATCAGGTTGAATTTTTTTAATCAAATTTTCGGCAAGTTTTTCATCATTTAATTGATATTCAACTAACTCAATTTTATTAAGCAAATGCTCAATATTTTTTAAATTTTTTGAATCGCGATTAAATGCCCCAAAGACTTGATAATCATTTGACGATAAAAGTTCGGCAAGATAAGAACCATCTTGTCCACTAACTCCGGTTATTAAAGCTTTTTTCATGATTTTGCAATTGTTAATTGATTACAATAACAACTATTTTTTTACGCAATAAAGATTTAAAGATTTTTCTAAACCACGCTCAGAAGCCGATAAAATATAAATTAATTCATAAAATATTTTTTATTGTTGAAATAATAATTTAAAGGGTTAAACTGCAAAATAGGTAATTTTAAATTTAATAAATCAATTAAACCCGTCAATCACTTTAATTGTAAAAATTTAAATGTGTTTGATCTAGGTCAAGAAAATTTAATTTTATCTAAAAAAATATGAATAATCACACCAATAATCGTTTAGAATTTATAAAAAAACATCCGATTTTCGATAATCTTTCAACCGAAACTATCGAGAATATTCTAGCTCTCTCGAGCTTTTTTAACATCAAGAAAAATAGCAAACTATTTTTTAAGGATGAGGAGGTAAAATATTTTTATATAATTGTAAAAGGTTCAGCAATTCTATTTGAAGATACATCAGATGGAAACCAAAACATTTTTCAATTCGTTAAAAAAAGAGAAATAATCGGCGACGTTTTTTCTAAAAATTATATTTTTAGCGTAGTTTCGAATGAAGATAGCTTGATCATGCTAATTCCAATTAAATTAATCCGTGGTCTCGTTAATGATAATCAAATTTTTTGCTTAAATTTATTAAAAGAATTTTCCGCAAGAAATAAAAAAATATTTACTTTTTTGACGCTAATAAAAGTTAGTAATGCCACACAAAGAGTAGTTCAATTCATTCTTTCGCTTGAGGAACAAAATCCAAAAGAATCGAAGGAAATAACTTTGAATTTTAGCAAAACAATTATCGCTTCATATTTAAATATTAAGCCAGAAACTTTTTCAAGAATCTTGCGTAAGCTTAAAATGAATGGAGAAATTTCTATCAAAAAAAATTCGATAACTCTTTTAAAAAAAGATTGCTTAGTGAAATATGTAAATAAACAAAATTAAAATTTATTGATTTTAATTATAATTTTTACCAAAATTGTAAAAATTAATTTATTTTTTCATGAAAAAAACTTTTTTATTATTGTTAGCTCTAGGCTTTTTATTTAGCTGTTCAAATAATAAGAAAACAATGCGAACAACTGATTTATCATTTCCGATTTATGGCAATTATTGTGGACCTTTTCATCCACCTAAGGGCATGAATCCATTAGCTTTTGATGAGGTTGATTTAGCCTGTAAATATCATGATAAATGTTATGATGATTATGGCTATTTTAACAAAAATTGTGATTTAGAAATCATGAAGAATTTAAAATTAATTAATCCCCAAAGCGAAACTGAAAAACTCGCTAAAAGATTATTAATTTTTTATTTTCAAGAAGCTCAAAAAATATAAAATATAAGTCGTGTACAAAATAATATTTACTATAATTTTTACTTATTTTTTTGCTAAATTTATGAGTATTTTTTTCTCAGAAGAATATTCAGGATTTAGCAAAAAATCCCAAGTAATTTATTCAGTTAAATCCGAACGAGGAGCGGTTGCGTGTGCCACTGAAGAAATTTATAAAAATATACAAAATTTATATTTAAAAAATGATTTCAAGGCAATTGAAGAAGAAATTAAAAGTAAAAATTGTATAGTTTTAGAAAATGGTGAAGAGCTTGAAGCTTATGAAGGAATATGCGATATTGTCGATAAAAATTCGGTAAAATTATTTAAATCAAAAAAAGTTTTTTTACAAAAAATTTATGTTCCATGTTTTGCGGTTGAGATGCAAAAACTAGTTGAGAAACCTAACGATAAAACCGATGCTGAAGATGAAAATAAAGATAAAAAAAGCGAATCTCAAAATTCAATTGAGCCCCAAAATTCTAAACAAGAATTAATGCCACCAGATCTTGAAAATAAAGGTGTCGAAGCTAAGAATATTAAAGAGCAACCACAAGAAAATTTTGAAAATAAAGGCACTGATCCGCAAAATAACAATCAGCAAAATATTAATTTTCCCAAAAATTAATTAAAAAATAATTTACTCTTTTTATAAATTTATTTTTAACAAAAAATTTATGGATAAAATTCATAAATTTTCCACTATAATCAAATGGAAATTTGGTTTAATTTTCCGTAATTAAATATTCCAATTCAAGCCATCTCTCTTCAAGCTTTTCTAGTTCAAATTGATGATTGGCGATTTCTATATTTATCAAAGCTAAATTTGATGGATTGCGATCTTCGCTATTTTCAAATTCATCATTTAATTCTTCAATCTTCTTTTGAATATCAATAATTTTTTGCGGAATTTTGGCATGTGCAGTTTTTATTTTATTGCTAATTTTTATTGAATTTTTTTGAGTTTGTAAATTCTCAGAATCGCTTATTTTTGTAGTTTTTTCTGCAATATTTTTAAGATTTTTTTGATTTAAATTTAACTGATTTTTATTCGGATATTGAGCAATATAATCGCTATAACCGCCCATATTATAATTAATAATTCCATCGCCTTCAAATCCTAAAATCGTGGTCGCAACATTATCTAAAAAATCACGATCATGCGAAACTACAACTAAAGTTCCCTGATATTTTTCTAAATAATCTTCGAGAATATCGAGCGAATCCATATCGAGATCGTTAGTCGGTTCATCGAGAATTAAAAAATTTCCCGGATTTGCCAAAGTTTTTGCTAAAAGCAAACGGTTTTGTTGCCCGCCCGACAAGGTTCCAGCAATAGTTTGCGTTTCTTTTGGATCAAATAAAAAATCACGCAAATATCCGCAAATATGTTTGGTTTTTCCATTCGCCAATTGCACGTGATCGGAGCCATTTTCACATAAAATTTCTTGAATGGTTGAAGTTGGCCTGATGGTGCTTCGTGATTGATCAAAATAAGCAAAATCAATATTTTTTGCCATTTTTACCGTGCCTTGATTTGGCGAAATTTCACCAATCATCATTTTTAAAAGAGTAGATTTGCCAACGCCGTTGCGACCAATAATTCCAATTCTTTCGCCCCGTAAAATTTTATAATTAAAATTGGAAATTAACAAATTTTCTTCATCAATTTTATAAGAAACATTGTTGAAACTCATGATTACTTGCGGAGAATCTTCATCAAGTTTTTGCACTTCAATTTTCATTTTATTTTGATTGGCAAAAACAATTTTTTGTTGTGCTTCAAGTTTAGATTTTAATTCAAGAAGATGATGGAGACGACCAATATTACGCTTACGCCTTCCTGTCACGCCAGTTTGGAGCCAACCACTTTCAAGATTAACTTTTTTTTGCAAATTTTCGACTTCACGACTTTCATGATCGATAATATTTTGCGACCATTCGTCAAAATTTTTATAACCATTATTGTTGATTTTAATATTTCCCGAACGAATCCAAAAAACTTTATTTGAAACTTTTTCTAAAAATTTACGATCGTGAGAAATTATTATTAAAGCTCCCGGAAACTCTTTTAAGTAGATCTCAAGCCATTCAATAATTTCTAAATCAAGATGATTTGTTGGCTCATCGAGCAATAAAATATCGGGCTGAATCACCAAAGATTTTGCTAAATTAACGCGTCTTTTTTGTCCACCCGATAGCTCAGAAGTAAGACGCTCTTTGTCAATTTTTAAATTTTCGCACACAATATCAATTAAATATTCCTTACGCTCATCTATCTCGATGCCTTCTTTTATGTAATCACTCACCTTAACATTTTCTCGAATTTTTTCGCTTTGAGTTAAATATCCTAAAACTGAATTTGGCGCCACCCAACGCTCTCCCGAATCAAATTCAAAAACCCCAGCGATTGAATTCATTAAAGTCGATTTGCCGACGCCATTCTTGCCAATCAAGCATACGCGGTCATTCGGAAAAAGATTTAAATTTAAATTTTCGAATAAAATTTTCTTAGCAAAGGAAATTGTAATATTGCGAAGCGATAAAATTGGAGGCTTATTCATGAAAAAAGCTTTTAATATTAAAAAATCAAAATGTAATATGTTTGAATCTTAACAATATATTTAAAAACTAATTATGTCAAAACCTCAAATTACAACTTTAAAAAATGGCTTAAGAATTGCCACCGACGAAATGAAAGATGTGGAAACGGTTTCGATTGGAGTTTTCGTTAAAACCGGAAGTTGTAATGAGGATATTAAAATCAATGGCATTTCGCATTTTCTAGAACATATGGCATTTAAGGGCACCAAAAAAAGAAGTGCCAAGCAAATCGCCGAAGAATTTGAGGGAATAGGGGGTTATATCAACGCTTTCACCTCGCGCGAGAAAACCGTTTATTACGTTAAAGTTTTAAAAGAATATGGTGAATTTGCCGTTGAATTTCTGGCCGATATTTTACAAAATTCTTTGTTTGATGCCCAAGAAATTAAAAAAGAATCGGAAGTGATTTTGCAAGAATTAGCGATGACGATCGACACACCCGACGATATTGTCTTCGATTATTTTCAAGAAACCGCTTTTCCAAATCAGGCTTTAGGTCGCTCTATTCTAGGTGTAGAAAAAAATATTAAAAATTTCTCTCGCACTGATTTTTTAAAATATATTAATAAACATTATAGTTATAAAAATATTGTGGTAAGTGCTTCTGGCAACATTACGCAAGATGATTTAAATAAATGGGTTAAAAAATATTTCACTAAATTATCTGATAAAGAAGTTGCACCGATCGAGAAATCTCAATATGTTGGCGGTTTTTTTAAAAAAGAAAAAAAACTGGAACAAGTTAATTATTTAATTGGCTTTGAAGGCGTTTCTAATCATGGTAAAAAATATTATGAAGCTCAAATTTTAGCGATGATTTTAGGGGGTGGAATGTCTTCGCGACTCTTTCAAGAAATTCGCGAAAACCGCGGTTTGGCTTATTCAATTTATGCTTTTAATAGTTGCTTTAATGATTCGGGTATCTTTGGAATTTATGGCGGAACAACGCCCGATAAATGCGAAGAAATGATCAATTCAATTTCCGACGAAATCAAAAAAATCTGTGATAAAATTGAAGATGTTGAACTTGCCCGAGTTAAAACCCAATTTTGTGCTAGTTTAAAAATGGCGAAAGAAAGCACGAGTTCAAGAATGCAGAGATTGGGATCGGATATTTTATTATTTAATAAAGTTTATAGCGATGAAGATATTGTTGATAAATTTAAACATATCACTAAAAAAGATATAACCAAAATTGCTCAACAAATTTTTAGTTCAAAGCCAACTACCGCAATGATTGGCAAGGTTAAAAAAATTGAAGAAAAAACCAATTTTATTTAATTTTTTTCAGAATTTTTTGCAATGATTCAATATTTTTTTGATTCGCCAAGCCTTCGGCGCGCCACAAAATTTTGCCATCCTTGTCAAGCAATAAAGTATAAATTTTATCACCTTTCATATTCATAATTTCAAAAAATTTATCACGATTAGTGTAAACCGTTATCGTTCTTTTGCGTGCAATTTTATCTTGAATACCAAGACGCATGCCATTATTAACCCAAGCTCTCGAAAAGCCACCCAATTCATAAATCAACGGCACTTCGTAAAATTTAATTTTAGAATTATTTTTAGTAATTTCATCAGCGACTGCGATCCAAGTATTGATAGCTTCTTGATGCTCTCTTTCGAATCCGATCGACACTAAATTTAATTCGCCAGCAAAATCTTTGGGTAAATCATGTTTTATGCCATCTAAATTAATACCAGACATCAAAGGAAATTTATTATTATTGGCTTCGATCGAAGAATTTTCTCCAGAGCCAATCATGCAAGAGGTGAGGGACATAATCGCTAAAATTAAACAGATTTTTTTCATAATTTTTTATATTGTTCTTTGATTGAAATTATACTTAAACAAGCTTCGACGGCAAAACCCCCCTTATCAAGCTTATTCATATCCGCTCTTGCCAAAGCTTGCTCTTCATTTTCAACGGTTATTATGCCATTGCCAATTGCTAATTGATGATTTATCGCCAAATCATTTAAACCTCGTGCACTCTCTTGGCACACGGTTTCATAATGAGTTGTTTCGCCTCGAATTACGCAACCAAGAGCGATAAATCCATCATATTTTTTTGTTTCCTTGGCAATCGAAATTGCGCAAGGAATTTCTAAAGCACCCTTTAAAGTTAAGACTTCATATTCAAAATTATTTTTAATAATTTTAGCTATGGCACCATCTAAAAGCATTCTAGAAATATCTTCATAAAAAACCGCCTGAACAATTAAAATTTTTTTCATTGTTTTTTTAAAAAAAAATTGAAATATGGTGTTATAAATTAAAATTTAAATTGTTATTAAAGAGCAATGCTAAATATTTTCAACCTATTTTTATTTTTATTAACTTTATGGTTCGTTTTCATGTTCGTTGGACATGATTTTTCGATACCATTTCTAATATTCGGCATTGTTTCTTCAATTATAATCTCCATAATTTCTTATCAATTAAAACTTATAAATAATAAGAGTGAATTACTCTATCTAAGCCTCGGATTTTATAGTCATTTCGTTGGATTATATATTAAAAATTTTTTTAAATCGATGAATTTAATTCTTGATTTAGCCGTTAATCGCAAATCGCTTCATCCAACCATTCATCGTATAAAATTTTTAGATAATTATCGTTTTAATCCGGCTTTATTAATTTCAAGTTTTAACATGACCGCAGGATTATTTACCATTGCCACCGAAGATGATGAAATCTTGATTCACACCATTCACGAAGATTATTTTTATGATTTCGATTTGCTTAAAAATATTATAAATTTGAATAATGTTAATGATGATAATTTAGTTTAATTTATGTCAAAAATTTTAGATGAAATTTTACAATTAAAAGCGGAAATAGCCAAGCATGATGAGGCTTATCACGGCAATGATAATCCCATAATTTCAGATGCCGAATATGATGAATTGCGAAAAAATTTAGCGAAATATCAACAAGATTATCCAAAATTTTTTTCGCCCGAAGAAGAAAAAGTTGGAGCCAAATCCCTTGATATCTTCAATAAAATCAAACATTCCAAGCCGATGCTTTCTTTGGCAAATGGTTTTTATCAAGAGGATATAATTGATTTTATTGAAAAAATTGAACGTTTTCTTGGGTTAGAAAAAAATGTACAAGAGCTTTATAAATCAAGCCCTCAAAGCGATTTATTTTCAACCAATATTTCAACAAATTTATCAAAAAATAATTTAAATTTTTTTAGCGAAACCAAAATTGATGGCCTCTCTTTTAGCGCTCGCTATGAAAATGGAATTTTAAAATATTGCGCGACGCGAGGCGATGGCTTTGAAGGCGAGGATGTGACGGCAAATGTTAAAATGATTAAAAATTTTCCACAAATTTTAACCACTTCTAATCCGCCAAAATTTTTAGAAGTTCGCGGTGAAATTTACATGGGGAAAAAAGATTTTTTTAATTTAAATAAAGCTCAAGAACAAAAATCTGAAAAAATTTTTGCTAACCCGCGCAACGCATCAGCTGGGTCTTTACGCCAACTCGATCCACAAATTACCGCTCAAAGAAATTTAAGTTATTTTACTTATTCTTTGGGCGATTTTTCTGATGATTTTATTTGCGAATCACAACAACAATTGCATAAAAAATTACAAGAATTTGGTTTTTTAACCGAGCCAAATTCAAAATTATGTAAAAATATTGAAGAATTAATGAAGCATTATCAATCAATAATCGATAATCGCTTTGAACTTGATTATGATTTAGATGGAATGGTTTATAAAGTTAATAATTTTATTCTACAAAATCGCTTAGGATTTATTGCTCGGAGCCCACGATTTGCGATAGCTCACAAATTTCCAGCAATGAAGGCAAAGACCAAAATTAATGACATTATTATTCAAATCGGTAGAACGGGAGCACTTACTCCCGTCGCCATTCTCGAAAGTATAAATATCGGCGGAGTTGTCGTTTCTCGCGCAACTCTTCACAATCAAGATGAGATTTTACGCAAAGATATTCGTATAGGCGACATCGTTTCCGTTCAAAGAGCGGGTGACGTAATTCCGCAAGTTTTGGAAGTTGATTTTAGCAAAAGAAATGGCGAAGAAAAGCATTTTGAATTTCCGCATTTTTGCCCAATTTGCTCGGCAAAAATTATAAAAAATAATGAAGATGTGGTGCTTCGTTGTAGTGGTGGCCTAGCTTGCGAAGCTCAATTAATTGAAACTCTAAAACATTTCGTTTCCAAGGATGCTTTTGATATTTCGGGACTTGGTAAAAAACAAATTGAAAATTTTTTTAAAGAAGATCGCATTCGCTCTTTTGCCGATATTTTTACGCTTGAAGAAAGAGAAAAATCAAGTCTCGAACCTTTAATTTCCAAAAATGGTTGGGGCGAAAAATCGGTCGAAAATTTATTTCTTGCCATCAATCAAAAACGTCAAATTGATTTAGATAAATTCATTTATGCGATTGGTATTCGTCATGTTGGTGAGACTACAGCTAAAACACTCGCCAATCATTTTTTAAATGTTGAAAATTTTATTTATTTTTTCAAAAAATTTGCTAAATTTTCTAATTTTGATTTAGAAAAAATTAATTCCTCACCCGAATTTTCTGAATATTTTGAGTTTATTTCAATCGATGGCATTGGTGATAAAATGGCGCAAGCAATTTTAGATTTTTTTCGCGATGAAAAAAATTTAAAAATGATTGAAGATTTGTTAATTCACTTAAAAATTAATCCGCTAAAACCAAAAATTAATAATTCGCCATTGGCTGGAAAATCAATAGTTTTCACCGGTAGTTTACAAAAAATGAGTCGAGCTGAAGCTAAAAAAATTGCCGAAGATTTAGCGATGAAAGTTTTGGGAGCGGTTTCAAGCAAAACCGATTACGTGGTTGCTGGCGAGGATTCAGGCTCTAAGTTAAAAAAGGCTCAAGAACTTGGCATAAAAATTTTAAATGAGGAAGAGTGGCTAAATTTAATTTCATAATTAAAATATTAAAAAAATTAGCAATTTATTTGATAAAATTTTATCAAAGATTTTTAACTTTTTTTTTAGGATCGCATAATTGTCGATTCGCTCCCTCATGTTCAAATTACATGATCGAAGCTATTGAAAAAAAGGGATTAATAAAGGGAATTTACAAAGGTTTTTTAAGAATTTTAAAGTGCCATCCATTTTCAAAAAAATCGGGATTTGACCCGGTTGAATAATAATATTAACAATTTTTGATTTATAAAATAATTTCGATGATAAAATTTTTAAAATCTTTTTTTATATTTCTGCTTTTTTTTAACAGTTCTGAATCCTGGGCACAAGGTGATTTCATGGCAATGCAAAAATTAATTCAAGAAGAAGTCAGAAAAATTGATATTGAATCGCTGGGTTTAGATAAAACTGAAAAAACACCGACTCAAAATCAAGAAAAACCTCAAGAAGTTCAAAAAAATATCGTCGATAACATAACTAAAATTGAGGAAAAAAATATTCAAGATTTCCAAAATAAAAATATTATTAAACCCTCGCTAAGCAAAAATTCTCCAACAAAAAAAACAGTAAAAAAAATTAAGAAAAAATCTCGCAAAAAAATTAACAAACCAATTCAAGAAATTAATGATGAAGGGGTAAAAGACTTAAATAAAGAAAATGTTGATAGTCAAGATAGCCCAGAAGAGGAGGGGCTAGTCGCTTCTCCAAAAAATAAAACAAAAACTAAGAAAAGTAAATTAAGATTAGAGTTAGAAAAAAATGAAAAAATTACTCTCAACGAAAAAAAACAACAAGAAAAATTGCAAAAATTTGAAGATTTAAAAAACTTATATTTATTCGATTTAATTGCAAAAGAAGACCCTTGGGATGAAGATTTTGATAATGAAGAAAAAATTATTCCCAAAAGAAAGGAATTGGCACCATTTGCACTAGAGGAATTACCGCCTTTGCCCATTTTAAATCGTAGCCGAACTACAACTAATTTTCATATTCCATTTGTTTATACACCAAAAGAATATATCGATATTATGTTTTCTGCAATATCGATGGGAAGCATTTCTTATTTTAACGAAGCTTTTAAATATGTTTTGAATCCAAATATAACCAACGATCAAGGCGATACTATTTTAACTTATGCAATTTTTTTAAAAAAATATTCGGTAATTTCTTCGGTTTTAGCTAAAGGTGCCGATCCAAATTTACCCAATAAACTGGGACACAATCCAGTTTCAATTGCGATTGAATTAATTGATTTTCAAGCATTAGAATTATTGGCAAAAAATAAAGCCGATTTGCATTATAAAGATGCCTTTGGCAGAACTTATTTAATGCACGCATCGCGAGTGGGATTTTTACCTGCGGTTGATTTGTTAATAAAAAATAATGTAAACATAAATGATATGGATGACGATGGCTTTACGGCCTTATCAATTGCTTATCGCCATAAAAAAGAATTGATAGTGCAATATCTATTAAAAAATGGTGCTAAAACTTGGATTGAAAAAAATTATAATCCTCAACAAAAATCTTTTATAAATGATTTAAATAATCGTTGGAAATAATAAATTAAAAACTAAGTTTAATATTCGATTTTTGAAGTCACAAAATTCAAAAAATTATTTTGAGACAATGTTAAATTTTTTACTGATTAATAATTTTAATACTATAATTTTGAGTATATAATTTTTTAAAAATAATGAGCATAAAAAACATAACAACTCAAAATCTAGCGCCAGACAAGAATATCGAGCTTAAAAACCACGTGTCTTTCGATATTTTTAGAAAAAAAATAATAATATCATCCGTGATAATTTTATTATTTTTTGCGTATAATGAAAAAATTTGGGCTCAGATAGAAAGCCTCTACAACTCTTCAACTGAGCAGTTTGCTGGTATCTCAACTTTAATGTCTGCAACCGCCAATAATGACATTGACGGTGTAAAATTTTTTAGCAAAGCTGGTGCTTTAGTTATCAATCAACGCAACAAGGGCGGAGCAACTTCGCTTCACATCGCTTGTCGCGAAGGTAATTTTGAGATTACAAAAATTTTAGTCGATAATGGTGCTAATGTTAATATAGTTGATAATGAAGGCTGGAGCCCTTTAATGAGAGCCTCGTTGGCAGGTAATAAAGATATAGTTGAGCTTCTTTTAAAAAATGGTGCCAAAGCACATTTATTAAACTCGCTAAATGAAAGTGCTCTGATTCACGCTACAACCTCTAAGTGCGTTGAATGTATAAATCAAATTATTGAGAATGGTAATTTAATCAAAAATGTCGATACTTTGCTTTTAAAAAGTCAAATTGCTGATGCTTTTTTAATCGCAAGAAGCCAAGAAAATTCAAAATCTCAAGGCGTTTTGGAATCCTTTTTAGATTATGTCTCCAAAGTCTCTCCACTTATTTCAAAAAATTCCATAAATGAACCAGAAAATCTTCCGATCATTTCAAATCAAACCAAAATTAACGATTCAAAATTAAATAAATTTCCTAAAAATTACATATTAAAAAATCAAGATAGTGAAATTTTAACCCCTCAACAAGAAGATGTTTACGGAGTCCTGGAAGATCCTAATCTACTAATTTCATCTAATAAAAGAAATGTCAAAGATTCGGAAATATTTGAACAAAATATTCCTTTAAATAATCAACAATATAATCAAGTTGCTTCAACAAAATCACCAATCAAATATAAATTTAAATCATCCGAAGGTGCTAAATCTTTGCCCAAAGATTCACCAGAAATTTTAAATATACCGACAAATATACCGACAAATATCAATAAAAAAATTAAATATTCTCCAATTATTTCCGAAGAAAATATCGTAACAAATAAGCCGATTATCAAACCTAAATCGGAAGTAAAAAAGTTTAAATTTAAAACTGGAAAACAAAGTTTAAAACTCGAAGATTTAAACCCGCCAATTAACGAAGATAGCAAAAATAATTATAACCTAGAAGACTTTCAAAATAATGATCAAGAAGCTATCGCTCCTAATAATAAATCAACATTATTGAAAAATTTAGATAGTAAAAAAGAGGAAAAAATACAACCTAAAAAACCCCAAGAAAACGTCCAAATAGAACCGGAGGAAACTATAATTTTAATTGAAAAAAAATCAAAAAATTCCAACAAAAAAGCTTTTAATTTTATTGATTCAAAAAAATTAAAAACGATTGATAAAACTTCTGATAATTTGAAGCCGATCGATTCAGAAAATTTGCAACATGCTGATGAAGAAGAATTGCAAATAATTGCTAGTGAAGAGCTCAATCAAAAGCCTGACAGAGATACAGAATTAAAGGCAAAGCAAGACAATAAACAGGTCTTTAAATTCAACAAAAAAAACAACCCAAATTTAGAACATAAAAATACTCAATCTAAAGAGGATTTAATAATAAATTCAACAGAAAAAAATAAGAATTTAACAAAAGAAAATGAAGATGGAAATATTAAAAAATTCAAATTTAAAAAATCGCAAAATTCAGAAAAATTAGAATATGAAAATATTCAATCCGCAGAAGATTCGGTTGATAATTTAACAAAAGAAAAAGAAGTCGGAAATATTAAGAAATTCAAATTAAAAAAAAGTGGTAGCGATTTAGAAAAATATAAACTTTTGGAAGAAGAAAATATTTAATCACTTAAAACTTATAATATTCAAATTTTTACTCACATCTTATTCTTTGCACCCCTAAAAATTTCATTGCAATCCCAGTCGCGAATCTTTTTTGAAAAAAAAGATGAAACGTTTACAAGCAAAAAAGTAACCTAGTACCTTTTTTTCTTAAAGAACTCCTCAAACTTATGGTGCAATCGCTCTCCCCTTAAGGGAGAGCTGAAGCCAGAAGGCGTTGCGAGTTTTCCAAAACTTTTAGGGGCTTTAGCTCTCAAGGGGAGAGCTAAAGCCGTAAACCTTATTAGTGTATTGTAATAAAAGTAGGGTGGCAAGCCTTATCCCCATCTCCCCGCTTGCGGGGATTGGGGGTATAAGCCAAAGGAGACTGTGAGATTAGAATATTTTGTAAAAGAGAAAATATTATTTATTTAAAAAATAGCTTCTACTTTTTAAAATTATTGCGACGATTATTGTCGTAATTTTTATTGTATGGCTTTCTGGCTGACATTTTACGGCTGAAGGTTAACAAGCTAAAGCATGATAAAATTAAGAAAGCATTTATAATAAATAATTTTAGAGCCAGAGAGCGATAGCCTTCACTGATAAGATCGTAAATTAAATAAAGCAATCCAAGATTATAAATTGTACCAAAAATCATGCCAAAAAAATAGGAATTATTGTTGGCTTTTTGTTGATTTTCTTGAAGTTTGTGACGGTGATCTTGTTCTTTTTTTGTAAGGTCGATTAAAACGTTACGTTCGATTGGTGATTCGCTTCTTGAATCATCTCTATCGCGGTTATTTCTATGTTCGTTCATGTTTTGTTTTTAATTTATAGTTGGCTTGATTTTTGTCGCGAGTTATTGCCATAAAATCTTTTTCAAGAGCAATTTTTGCTTCGGTGAAGGAGTGTTTTCTCAACTTAACAAAAGTTAGTGTTGATACTGAAACAAAGCCTGCGATGAAGCTTTTTAGCGACGAAATTGTAAACATTTTTTTAAGGAAAATAAATTGAACTTTTTTAAAAAGTTTTCTTTATAATCAGGATATTTTTTTAAAAATCAATTTAAATTTACAATTTATTTTAACTTTTTTTTGGAGTTAAAGCAACCGCTTCAGTTTGTTTTTTTCTAAATTCAATTAATTTTTTAGCAAGTTTTTTATCATTCATCGCAAGAATCGCAATCGCCAAAAGTGCCGAATTTTTGGCTCCCGCTTCGCCAATCGCTAAAGTTCCAGCTGGAATTCCCGCCGGCATTTGAGCGATTGAAAAAAATGCATCTAAACCATCGAGTGCTTTACTTTTAATTGGAACGCCGAGAACCGGAATTTCAGTCATCGAAGCCACCATTCCCGGTAAATGGGCAGCCCCTCCCGCTCCTGCAATTATCAATTTAATTCCATCTTTTTTTATATTTTCACAAAATTGATAAAGACGTTTCGGAGTGCGATGTGCCGATACAATTTTAGTTTCAAACTCAATATCAAATTCTTGTAAAATTTCTTCACATTTTTTCATGGTTTCGTAATCGGATTGACTCCCCATTATTATTGCAATTTTTTTCATAAGTTTTTTGTTTTTGAGTTAGTTTTATTTAAAAATTAATTTTGGTCTGGTAAATTTGTAGAATATTTAGAAGTATTATTTGATATACAATCACCAAGATACTTGTTACTTGGGTGCTCATTTCCTCCCCACTCCCAAGATTGGCCTACCTGAAGATAATGATCCCAATGGTCTCCATCGCAAGCCCTATCATAATCAGTATCATTATTTTCCCATTCTACAACCCAAGCTCCATCATTACAATAATATGATTTTAAATATTTTCTTCTATAGTAATATTTCTCTGGATACGAACCAAAAATAAATGTATTTATCCAACTTAGATCTCTACAATAGCCACATTTGCCATATTTTTTTGCCTGTTGAGTTGCATCTGGAGCATATGTTACTTTAAGATCTAAACCATGATTCATCCCATTAGTTCTGTGAGTTTCGTTAATAAAGTTACTTAATGGGAACCATGTATTATTGCTTCCTGCTCTAGCGACGCTTCCTTCGTTTGTCACATTACATCTATCAGCTAAGGTACAAGGATTTGTTATAGTGCCATTCCAAGAAGCAGAAGTGCTACATGTTACTGTTGGCTTTCTGCCATCTGTAGGTCTTGTTCCATTAATTTTTGCTGGCAAATATCGAGATTCACATTCTAATTGTATTTCTGTAGCATTCTTAATTTTATAATCAGCTTTTGTGCCATAAGAAATACTTGATGGCTTTGCTCCGCTGGTTTTAAAGTATTCTTGAACTACACAAGATTTAATACAATCTCTTCTATCTGGATCTGGAACTTTTTCAAAATAAGCTTTATCTACTTTACCACCCGCCGGTATAACGCATTTATATTTAAAAGTAGAAAAAACAGGATCTCCCAGTTTAAAAATGTCACCCGTAAATTCAGGTCCATAACCATCTGAGCATGATGATGTCGCGGTATCGGAACTATTGGCTTCCATGAAATTATTACCAACACTCCCAGTGCTGGTTTGTGAATTAATATAAGAAGTTGCACCAACAATTGGAGGGGTTTTAGATGTAGTAGAATTAGTAATTTCACATAAAGAAATTGGATTGCTCCAAGTTCCGTCTGCGTTACATAATCTAGCTAAAATAAATTTATTTGAAGTATCATCGCTTTTAAAAACACTGATATCAAACGCATCTTCAGTTTTAGAAAATTCTAAACCACCGCCATCTTCGCTTGAATTAGGTACCGTTGTTCCAGTGAATCTTTGAATGGTGTATTGACCAAGCGTTCCCGCACCCCATTTAGCAATAGCCGTTACTCCACTTGATAATGTGTGCTGAGTTGCTCCGACACCAATTCTATTATCATCTGCAAAACTTGGACATGAATTAATGCAATAAGAATTTGGTTGACTCCAAATCACATTTACCCCGCCCCCAGCGGAAAATAAATTTGTCATACAAGTTCTTTTTGGTTTTTCTCTTTGTAGCGCTGAAAGTGGAGAGGCGTTTGTCGAAATATAAGGACGAATGGTCCAATAATTAACTCCATCTATTACTTTTTTTCTTAAAATATAATCTGTGTTAATTTTGATATAGCCCATTGTTAAAGAACTTCCTGTATCTTTTTTTATTTCAAGAGAAGTGTTACCAATTTTTAATTGTGGCAAAAGTGTTGTGTTTTCTCTGTGGAATCTAACTCTAATATCATTTGAAGGCGGATTTTCTGCGATATAATATTGATCAGATAAATAATTAAACTTTGCCCAAGTTTCATTTTTTAATAAAGAAAAAGTATAAACTACATCATTTCTTATATTGTTCGCGGCAATAAAATTTCTATTTAAAGAATCAAATTGTGTTATGTTTTTTACAGGAGAATTTATCAAGACTGAGCCCGAAGGCGGATTTATTTTTAATGAAAGAGTTGGTTCTTGGAAATAATAAGATGCAACCACCCCAAAGTTCGGAGTAATTCCCGCACAAGATAAGCTTTGGTCAACAGTAAATGAGCAAGATTCTTTACCTAAACATTTATTCATCTCTTCTAATCCTTGTAAATTATTGCAAGAACCATGTTTTAAAATTAAATTAGCTGAAACTGAAAAGTCTATAGTGGGATCTCCAGAAGATGCTAAGAAAATATCATTGATAAACATTCCCGGCGGAGCGTTTATAGAGAAAGTGCTTCCACTGTTTCTTTGATATAAGACTCCAGCGGTATTGGCATTGCTTCCATTAATGCCAGAATATTGCATTTCGGCAATTAAATAAGGTCCAAAAACATTGGAAAGTAGCGTTTGCTCTAAATCGTAATTATTAGATTTTGTGTATGCACTAGAAGTATTTTCTGTTATTCCGCCTCCGGCACCGCCACCACCACCGCCAGCTATAGCAATTATTCTATTATTGATTGAAATCATTGATGCTGAACCGCCACCGCCTCCCGAACCAGAAGTAACACCACTAACATTAGAAGCACTTCCACCATTACCTCCCTTTAAAAAAGTTGAAGCAGCTAAAATTTTACCTCCAGCACCTCCAACTTGATCTGAAGTTCCTACTGAGGAATCATATGTTTGTGCATTATTTTGTGCTCTATCGCAAGAAGATTCTTTACAAGTTGAAGATACTCCGGATAAAGTTCCTTTTCCAGCCGATGAAACCGCTCCTCCACAGGTGTAAGTTACTAGTCCAGAATATCCCGGCTTATTACAGCTCGTTGTTTTATTAACACCATATTCTAAATTATTTTTGGCAAACATTCCGACTCTATCGGCAATATCGCAAGTTACTGGAGAACAAGAATTGTTAGTTGTAATTAAGCCTGGTTGGGAAGTTCCATCGCAAGAATATTTAGGAGGATTTGTGGGATCCGACATATAAAATCCTTCTTTGCAAGTTGTCGAGATGAAAGCACTTCCGGTCCAATTAACAACGCCCGAAGGATTATTATCCAAGGGATCATTATCCAAAATAGAATTTAAAACATAGTTTCCGCTGGTTGGTAAATTACAAGTAATTCTTTCGCAACTTTTACCATAAAGATTTAATCTTCCATAATTATTAGCTTCACCAACTGAATCATCATATGAACAAGTATATTGTGGTCTGGTTGAATAATAATATCCATTTTTACAGTCAAGCGCAACAATGGAAGCTCCGGTAAATAGAACAGTATCTCCATCAATAGAGCTATTTTGAAGAGAAGCTCCCGAATTTGGTATTCTACATGAAACATAGTTACATCTTTGCGAATAAGTAATTGAATGATCTGTATTGCAATTAAAAATTTTATTTCCATATAATCCTAATTCCGTAGGACAAGCAATTGTACTTTGACCAAAATCATAAGTTGTTCCATCTAAAAGACATTGAATTCTAGTGCACGCATTACTAACATTAACAGTTGCTGGATTAGTTTGCTCAGCATTTCCTACGCAAGTGTAAGTAGGTGCGTAAGATCCCGCTTGTTCGAATCCTTCACCGCATGTATATTGCTTATTTATCGCCGAATAATCAACGGTTCTTAGTCCAGCTACGAGAGTTAAATTTGAATTTGCCGATGCTGGTAAATCGCATTTTATTCTTCTGCAATTATCAGATATAGCTGTTGCTGGTTGCCCATTCGTTGTATAATTACAAGTATAAGTAACATCTCCGTAATATCCCTCGTTACAACTAAATGTTTTAGCTGGAGATGCTCCGGTGTAATCTAAATCTGTTCGTGCTAAATATTTTTTACTATTGCCATCTACTGCACCAGAAATAGCACTATCACCAATCGTGCATTTAATTCTTACGCAATTATCGGTTATTTCTGTTGCGAATTCCCCATCGGTTGTAAAGTCGCATTTATAAGAAACATTCCCAACATACCCTGCATTACAAGGAAAAGTTTTAAATACTCCTGGTCCAGTATAATCTAAATCTGTTCGTGCTAAATATTTTTTACTATTGCCATCCACTGCACCAGAAATAGCACTATCACCAATTCTGCATTTTATTCTTTTGCAAGTATCACTTTTATGTGTTGCTGGTTGTCCATTTGTTGCAGTGTTGCAATTATAAGTAACATTTCCAACATAACCTGCGTTACAAGCAAATGTTTTATCTGGAGATGCTCCGGTGTAAGTCAAATTGCTTTGTGCTAAATATTTATAACTGCTACCATCAGTCGCACTGGAAACAGCACTTCTAGCTAAAGTGCAGGTTATTCCCGCACATGTTCCAGTAAAATTTAATGATCCAGAATTAGGAACCATAAGTTTATCTTGTGGTCTTTCGGCATTAACTGTATTACATGAAGCGGTAAGTGAAGCGGAACTCTTGTAATAACCGGCTTTACAAGTTAAACTTACACTTGTAGCAGAAGCTGAAGTCGAAGCAGTGGCATCAATAGAATCTGTCGTCACATTTTTATCAGCAGGAATTGCACAAGTTATTTTTTTACAATTATTTTTGCCAGCAACTGAATACAAACCTGTTGCTGAAGTACAAGCTGGGAATGATGCAGTTAAAAAATTATTATAAAGTGGATCATTGCAATAAATATGTTGTTCAACGCTTGAATAAGCAATTACTGTGTTAGTCTGGATACCCGCAATTTCTGAATTGGCTGTGCAACTAATTTTGGTGCAAGAGTCAGTTTTCCCACCTGTACTCCCTAAAGTTGCCGATGTAGGTCCGGTGCAAGTGTAATTTATGGTTCCGGCAAATCCAGTGAAGCATGTAAAAGAGCCTGATCCAATGCCGGTATAAGAAGAAGCACCTGGTCCATCAGCGCTATAGCCCACCCCAGAAATCGTACATCGTCTTACACATTCTCCACTTACATTTTTAGCATAATCCGAAACGCAATTAGGACATGGAGTGGTGATCGAAAAAATTCCAGCAGTAGGAATAGGAGATACAGCATTGTTGACTGCACAACTATATGTAGCACTTCCAGAATATGGCGAAACGCAAGTTAATGTCCCAGTAGTTCCTATCGGTAAATTAGTATTACTCGTACCGACAGATTCTCCGCTTGAAGTGCAAGTAATTGCAACGCAAGCTCCGCTTCCATTTTTGGCATAACCTGAAGCACAATTACAATCACTGGTGATCGAATATGCTCCAGTATTATCATTTGGACAAGAATATGTTGCAGTATCTGTGGTATCATAACCAGTACCAGAGCAATTTTGCGAAGAAGTAGTTCCTTTCAAAATAGTTGCTGCCGCATAGCCATATCCAGCGGGAATTGTGCATTGTTTTACACATTCTCCGCTTCCATTTTTGCCATAACCTGAAGCACAATTACAATCACTGGTGATCGAATATGTTCCAGTGTTATCATTTGCACAAGAATATGTTGCAGTATCTGTGGTATCATAACCAGTACCAGAGCAAGTTGACGAAGAGCTATCTCCTTTCAAAAGAGTTGCTCCTGCATAACCATTTCCATTTGGAATTGTGCATTGTTTTATGCATGAACCAGAAACAGTTGCAAAAGAATTGACATCGTTTATGGTGCAAGTATAAGTTGGAGCCGGAGAACTCGCTTGATAACCAGCTTTACAAGTAATCGGATTATTGGCACCCGAAACATTAGCGATACCATCATATCCAGTTCCAGCATTAAGTTTGCATCTATTTAATACGCAATTACTACTCGTGGCATTTATTATATTTTCACTGCAAGTAGTAGACCAATTCAAACGATAATCAGCTATAACGAGTCTTTTATGGCAAATAACTGGATTCGCTCTACAAGTATAACTAACAGTTCCTGAATAACCACTATCACAATTAATTGAAGTACTACTTCCACTAACACTTCTTGCGACATAGCCATATCCGCCATTAAGGGAACAACTAGTCGCAACGCAAGAATATTCTTTTCTGGAAGAAGTAGTACTAACATCAGTATTAAAACAATATCCTCTACTATCAGGTTCGCTATAACACTTATATGGTTGTATGCAGGACCAACTATTTATTTCACAATATTGATAAAAATATGTAGTTTTTATACTTTCGCTAGATGAACATGTCACTTGCGCCCAACCCTCCGAAACAATCAACGATCCGATTCCCCTCAAAGCTTTAACTACGAAATTAGTTTCTTTTTCTGGCTCAAGAATTTCAATCGCTGGATTAATATAACGCGGATCGAGGAATGCCCCTCCAGCACTGCGACATCTTGTTTTGCCAGCTTCGCCACCGCCACCAACATGAATTTTTAAAATAGTTCCTTTTTTAACTACAAAAACTCCGCCAGTCATTTTGGTGCCATTGGCACCATCGGTTCCTTTTGTTAAACCTGCTCCACCGCCACCGCCACCGCCACCAATCATGATGTATCGAACATAAATATCTTGATTCGTTGCACCAGAACTAATGGTGTGATTATATTCTCCCGCCACTTGATAATTGCCGGTTATTGAATATGACGAACCATTATTTGTTGATTCCTCAATTTGAACACTACCTTTTCCACCATTAAATTGCCCACTATCGGCACTTGTTAAATCAACCTTGAGACCCTTATTTGTTCCTTCAGATAAGGTTGGTGGCGTTAAATGAAAAGCTTTATCATAATATGACGTTCCTGACATTCCATTTATCAAGGTTGAACTGGTTGACGTTCCTCCCGACCCTGGATTATTGCCACCACCACCGCCACCACCCGAACCAAAATTATTATTTGAATTATTTTGCTCGCCATTAGTTCCGTTACCATATTTTGGGGTTATGCATGGAGTTGATAAAAGATTGTCGTAATTTAGAAAATCAGATAAACTTATGGAGCAGGTTGATTTTCCAATACATTTGGTGCCAAGAATAAATTTAGAATATTCAGAATGACAACTCGGTGTTTCGATCAAATTGTTAGAATTAGTATAATCTGGAGTTCCAAAACTTGAAAAATTAATTTTTGACCAAATCGATCCAGTTGGGGCATTTAAGGTAAGAGATGAGTTATTAAATAAATAAAATGAAGTTTGAACATTTGATCCAGAAGATTGAAATCCGGCATTTAAAAGATTTGATATTTTAAAATTATAAGAACTTCCAATCGTTGGCGATAAAGTGACGCCAGCATTTGGCGTAGCAACAAAATTTGCTCCATCGGTTGTTGAAGCTATTCCATCAAAAACATCCGCCGTTGAAAAAGCCTCGCCAGAAGAGGAAACGGCAGCACCAACTCCAAAATCTCCTTTGACTCCTTCATTATCATATAGAGGCGGATATGGGTAAACGAGATAGCCATTACTGCATTGTGTTGCACTTACTATTTCTGAAGTTCCAACCTTAGCTTTTGAAGCAATCCAATTTGCAAAACCATGACCCCTGCTGAGAGAGTTTGAGCCATTAACCGCTGAACAATCTGAAGTGCATTGATTTTTAAGAAGATCCCAATTGCCATTGGAATCGCAAAGCAATTCTGGATTTAAATTAGCCCCGATTGGATTAAAACCCATTTCCGCATTACATGTTCCAATAACTCTATGCTTATCTAAAGGATCCAATGCAGAATCAACCTCGTAATTATGACTTATGCTTCTTAAGGCATAACCTTTGCCAAAAGTTGCTCCTCCCGATTTTATCCACAATGCTCTTAAGACAGCGTCATTGGAATTATCTAAAATTTTCCAATAGGCAGGAGAGCCACCAGAAGCTGGAATTTTTTCTAAAACATAAGTTCTGTTTGACAAAAGAGTTTGTGTAACTCCAGCACTATTTTTAATGGATAAATTATTAACAGCACTTCCCAATATATTTGTAGAGTCAGCAACAACATTCAAATAATTCGCACTGAAAGATCCAGTATCAACTTTAACTTTATTAATCGAACTCACACCGCTATATGTTGCACAATAGAGAACATCGCCAGATTTTGCCAAATCATAATCATTCATATAAAAAGCGTTATAATCGACGGGTTTTTCAAAGTTCAAAGCCGGACATGTTATTCTTTCACACGAATTACTTACTGACTCCCAAATTCCAAGTTGATTGCAAAGCCTTGAAGGATCTATTCCACCTGAAAAACTACTAATTTTTTTATATAATGCATTGATTTCTCTCGAATATCTCGTTGTTTTAAATGCATTTAATTTGGTAGCCAAAGATGTTGAAGAGGTATCGACTTGATTTATGTCCGAAACAACTGGTGTCGAATTCTTTTTAGCATATCCAGTTATGCATAAAGCTGAAGTTGCTCTCTCCTTTAGATAACCAGTTTTGGTGAAAAAATTCCAGTTGGCATAACCCTCATTAGAGCCAGCTTGAGATTTTATTTCCGCATTTGATGTATCGTAAGATGAAATATAATTACCATAAAAATTAGCACCATTTGCCGGAAGATCTAATTTTTTAGCGGGACATGTGTAAAGTGCACAAGAATTTGAAAAACTATTCCAAGTTCCGTCAATCGCACAATTAGCTGTTGGATTATTTTGTGAAATTCTATTTTTATAGAATCCAACGCATTTTCCCATTACACTTGAAACTCCTCCATAAGCGACATCATACTCAGCATTGTAACTATTATAATTAACTCCGTCTTTAGTAACAACACTATTAAATCTCATTACATGAGATGAATGTGGATCTGATAAAAGACTACCTAAAAAACTAGATCCCACAAAAAATGTATCAGTAGTATCATCATTTTTTCCGAATGAAATTGCGGGACAAGTTTTTAAATAATTAGTTATCGTATAACACAATCCAAGCTCTCTAGGGGTGGCTTTTCTCATTTTAACTGTTGAATCAAGTTGAGATGTAGCTGGATTATATATTTTGCAACAGCTACTTCTTAAACATATCGTGTTATCACAACTTTGACAATCGCTGGGATTTGTCATAGTTTTACATTTACCAACTTCTTCATTAATATTACCATCAGCATTTGTTGGAATTAATGCCTCAACATATTTATATTTATTTTCGTCATCTAGAACTTCTATTCCACTCGTAATGCAAAATTCATTAAACCACCCATAATGATTTCTAACAGCTGGAGCATTAAAGCCCTCTCCATCTAAAATCGAAGTATTTAAAGTTGTATTGGACGAGGTAAGATCGAAGCCTTTTTTAAAATTGCATTTAGTTAATAATACTGTTTTACAGTAATTGCTAACAACCTCTCTTTCGGCAATTATTCCATATTGCGGATTCGCACTTGATTTAGCAATTATTAAAGCTTTTTCGTTTTCAACGCATTCATTATTTAAAATCGAGCATTCCTCTCTTTCAACGCATATTGGGAAGCCACTACCAGTAATTTGTTCGCATTCTTTTAGAAGATTTTTGTTTTTTAAATCAATTAATGTTTCAAAGGTAAATGATTTTATGGGAAGATTGGCATCTATTATTGAACTATGTAGATTGGCATCACTTATTGAGCTAAGTAAAGTTGCATTATTCTTTAAAAATTTAACACCAAAAGACAGGTGAGTATGAAGAGGATCAGCAGATGTAGGATTAATTGAAACATTCTGCGCTCTTTTTCGGTTAACGCATTTTATTAGCGATTCTTTGAAGGTTGGTGGATTTCCCCCTAATGAAATTTTTTCATATAAACATAATTTGGGCTGATCGTCATCTTTTTTTTCTTTTTTTATAAATACCGTTTTAGCGATAGTAGCACTGGTTGTAATGCCAATATTAAGAGCTTTTATGTAGTAGTCCTCACTTACTTCGCTTTCCGGGTTAGTTATTTTTAAAAGTTTATAATTAGTGTTTATTGCACTCCCAGGATCAACCGAAAGAAAAGAATTGGTGGCGCCTTTTTTCCCATATAAAATTTTAATAGCGGGTTTAAAGAAATCAGTTCCCGCCTCAGAAGCTGGGGTACAATTTACATCGGCATCTGGAGAAGAGGCTATTTCACAAGATCCCTCTATTTCCAATGACGGTAAAAAAAGCCTGTGTGAATTAGAAATATCAGCAACGGAGAAAAATATAGGCGCTCCAATTTTTGATTCATGTCTAATGCAATCCGATTTCTCAAAATATCTTTTAACATTATATCTAATTCTTCCGATTGTTTGATTAACTGTCGCACCAGAATTATTATCGACATGGGAAGACATTAGGTTAGCAGGTCCAACTCCATATTGATCAAGATAATTAACTCCAGAATTTGGAGTATCATGATTCCATTTTCCATCAACATCTGAGGGTTGCATGATATATTTAATAATTCTTGCAGTTCTCCAAACCGAAGATTCAGTCCATTGATTATTTGTATTAACACCACTTTCACAAGTGTCAGTTGATTCCGAATATATCCCACTCACACACAATTTTTTAAACGAATTTATTTTATTTGGATCGGGAATTAAAAAATATTCACTTCCGTTAAAATATTGTCCATTTCTATTAAGATCTAGAGTAATACCTTTAAAATCTAATACCGCACAAATATAATTAGAAGATCCACTTGGTTTATAAATTCTAACTCTGGTATTGGCGCTAGAGATATCAGAAGCGGTATTATAAGTTGCGGAACATGACATCCGAGTAGTTCTACCATTCTTAGTTGCAAACATACCTCTTGAAAAATTTTGAGAAGTTGAAGAGCAATCATCGGTTTGCGAACCATTAGATTCTTCTTCGATTGACATTGTTTTGCAAACGTCATATCCACAAACTTTTGAGCAAGTTGGGGAAAGACCACTAAGAAAACCAACGCAAGAAGTGTAACATCTTCTATATCCGCAAGTGCCCATTAAATTTGTAGAACTTCGATATCTTATACAAATTTCAACATTATGAGAAACTTTATCATCTAAGCCATAAACGGTTGTTACTCCTCCTCTAAAATAAGCAAAATCTTCGGTTGGAATATTTCGAAAATCATTATTCATTCCACAAATATTTTCTGCTCCAACCGCTCCCAAACCCATATTTGTTCCATTACCAAGTATATATGATCCACTTACTGTCCCCCAAAATCCATCAATATATCCATTATTACGCAGATCATCATTGCTCATATACAAATCATCGCTAGGCGTTCCTCCAGCTACAGTATTAGTTGGATAACCACTCATATTAATTAATGAATAAGATTTTACTCCTCCCGCAGAAGTTAATTCTCGAATCGCATCAGAATCAATTGTTGGCCTAAAAAACCAAGATACATATTCATCACCAGATGGCTTTACTGGTTGAGAGAGAGTTTTTAAAGCACTACATATTGGGTATTTTTGATTTAATGAGCTGTTGCAATTTATACCATTTTTAAAACAATAAGTTTCGCCAGCTTGACAAATAGGACAATTCCCCGCAGGACAAGAATTTAGAGATGGTGAATTACAATCATTAGGGGCAACCGCTGGAGTCTCTCTTTTGTAATTTACACATAAAATTTGCTGAGAAATATCGCCATATGTACAAAAACTATTTTGATCATATAAAAAATTTGCATTATAATCATCATGAGTTCTATCCAAACTATTCGAAGTGCAATTTAAGGGATTTGTTGCCGTTCCCGCATATGATAATCCGGTACATTGCGATTTCAAATATTCAATTTTTGATGAATATGACACTGATGGCTTTTTGTAAAAATTGGAGCTCAGAACAGTTTCTATTTCTTCGGTGTCGCCATCCGAATAGCAAGGCTTATTATCTAATTTATAATCTCTAAGATAAGCATTAGGTAAAGTATTTAATGCCCTAAATTGATCAAGAGAAAAGTTAGTATATTTAGTTGGATTACAATATTTTCCAGTTGAAAATCCATCAAATGTCAAATCAAAAACATTGAGAGTTCTTGATAATTCTATATCGGATAATTTATGGCAATCTAATTTAGTACAACTTGCATTAGCATTTAAAGTAGAGAGGTCAGTATAATGATGACACTTTTTATCAACATAGCCATTATATGTAACGCTATTGGCAGATAAAAAATTAATACAATTTATATTGTGTTTATTTAATGTTGGCGAGCATTCCTTTACACATTTCGTAAGTTCATCTGAAGCTGCTGAAGAAGCTGAGCACAATGGCAAATCTATTACATCCAAACATGAACCTCTAGCTCCCGAAGGACTAGTAGATTTATTAAAATTTTTGGTAGCCGGAGATTGTTGATTACATAAAGGCATCACATAATCATTAAATTCAAGAACGCAATTTTCTCCAATATTTTTTGGCGCAGCTTTGGTTTTGCAGGAAGTTAAACAAGTGAATCCCTCTATAAAAAATTTATCTTTCGATATTGCATTATTGGAAGTATCGTTGCAATCAGCTAAACAATTTACTCCGGGTCTTCGATATTTTTGATTGGGTATTTCATTGCATGGCGCAAGCTTGCAATTAATTCCAATTATTGGATTTTGAGGGACGGTATGGCAATATGGTTTTTGTGATGATATACAATTTGTAAATTCAGTCTCACCAGTTTTTTCACATTCCCTAGGGTTAAGTTTTTTACTCTCGCTAGTTGAGCCAGGGAATATCGCTGAATAATTTAGACAATTCTCTCCACTTAAGGCAGTTACCCCAGTGGGTGGGGAAGAGCAATCAAAAGGAATTTTAACCATACAACTCTTACCAATCATATCAGCACCTTGTTGACCTAAAACACCACAATGTTCAAGAGTATGTTCATCAACAAGAATGTTGTTATAAGAATTTTTTGGCGGTAAATATGAAGTATATATTTTTACTGGATTTAATCCGGTTTTTTGATATAAAATATGAAATTCATTTATGTTGTTGCCCGTTGGAGGGGTTGTGGATGAAGAAATATAAGATATTGTCGGTGGTGTATTAACAGCATTTCCAGCAGCCGCACTAGCCTTTGCAAAATCTCTATCAGCTTTACTTTTGGCAATCGAGGCAGGGGTACTAACTACAACAGCATTTGATTCTGTTACGAAGAAAAAAACGCAAGAAGTTATTATAAAAATAAGTGCTAAAAAGAATTTGGAAAGAAAATTTCCACTCCAGCGATCGTTTAAAAATGTATAAATTTTTTTAAATATCATTTACTAATTTACAAAAAAAATCACCGCGTTCTTCAAAATTTTTCCATTGGTCAAATGAAGCGCAAGCTGGCGATAGAATAATATTTTTCTCAATTAAATTCGATGATTTAGCATCGATTAAAGCCCGATCAAAAGCATTTTTAAGGGTTTGACATTTTTCAAAATGGACAGAATTTGTTTCAAGAATTTTAGCGAATTCATCCGAAGCTTCGCCAATTAAATAAGCTTTTTGAATTTTTGAAAAATAAGGCTCGAGACTTTCAATTCCGCCTTCTTTGGCTTTACCGCCCAAAATCCAAAAAATATTGTCATAAGATTTTAAAGCATTCTCGGTTGATTCGGCATTAGTTGCTTTGCTATCATTTACAAAACTAATTCCATCAAGTTTTGTAACTAATTGCATGCGATGTTTTAAACCCTTAAATTCTTCAATAATTTTAATGATTTTCCCAATTTTTTGTTGAGTAAATTGTGATTTTTTAATAAGATGACAACAAGCAATTGCAAGAGCGCAGGCAATATTTTGATGATTATGCTGCCCTTTTAGAATCGGATTAATTACAAATTCAAATTTTTGATTTTCAAGATTTACAAAAACTTTTTTATCAATTACGGCAACACCATTTTGTGGAATTTTTTTAGTTGAAATCGCCACTAAATTGCCATTAATATTTTTATTATTTTGTAAATCCTCAAAAACTTTAAGAGAGTTTGAATTATCGATATCAATGACGGCAAAATCATCAGAATTTTGATTTAAAAAAATTCTTTTTTTGGATTCGATGTAATTTTCGAAAGAGCCGTGGCGATCAAGGTGATCGGGCGTAATATTTAAAAGACAGGCAATATTAAAGCGAGCATTGGTGATTAAATCAAGTTGATAAGAAGAAACTTCCAAAATGTAATTAAAATCAACTTGATCTTGAGGCATTTCAAAGCATGCAATGCCAATATTTCCGCCGATTTTAGAAGCTATTTCAAGTTTTTCAAAAATATAGCCCGTCAACGCCGTGGTTGTTGATTTGCCATTAGTCCCCGTAATGCCGATGAAATCATTATTTTTATGATTTAATTCGTAAAAAATTTCAATATCGCACGCTAATTTTGCTTGGGTTTTTTGACAAATTTCAAGAATTTTATGAGGCTTAGGAAAATAAAGCGGAATTCCGGGAGCGAATGAAATTACGGTATCTTTATCGAAAGAAATTTCTTCACAATTTTTAAAATTTATGTTTGGATATTTTTGTGCATTATCATCAAGCACCCCTTGATTATCATCGGTTGCAGTTGTATGAAAATTTTTTTTAATTAATGCTTTAGCGGTTGAAATCCCTGAAATCCCAAGACCGTAAACAACGAATTTCTTCATGCCAATTTAGATACATTTTTAATTAAAGAATAACTATCAAATTTTAACCTTTTTTTTCTATAAGACAAGCAAGTTTTTACTTTATTTTTTGTTAATTTTTTGAAAATTTTTTCTTGTTATTTGGAATGTTTTAAAATAAAGTTTGGTTATAAATTTCCATCTATTTATTAAAGAAATTTCATCAAAATGAAAAATATCGAAATCACTGAAAAATTAATTAAAGATCACAATTTAACCGCGGAAGAATATTTCAAAGTCCTTGAAATTCTTGGTCGCACTCCAACAATTACCGAGCTTGGAATTTTTTCGGCAATGTGGAGCGAACATTGCTCTTACAAATCCACCAAAAAGTGGCTTAAAACTATGCACACTCAAGCCCCTTGGGTTATTTGCGGTCCGGGTGAAAATGCTGGCGTCATCGATATTGGCGATGGCCAAGCCGTGATTTTTAAAATGGAAAGTCATAATCATCCTTCTTTCATCGAGCCTTATCAAGGAGCGGCGACGGGAGTAGGTGGCATTTTACGCGATGTATTCACGATGGGAGCGCGCCCGATTGCCAATTTAAACGCTTTAAGATTTGGTGAAATTTCTCATCCAAAAACCAAACAACTTGTCAATGGAGTTGTGTCAGGAATTGGCGGATATGGCAATTGCGTAGGCGTTCCAACTATTGGTGGCGAAGTTACTTTTGACAAAAGTTATAATGGCAATATTATCGTTAACGCCATGACGGTTGGCTTGGCGGATCAAAATAAAATTTTTTATTCTGCCGCTTCCGAAATTGGAGCCAGCGTTGTTTATGTCGGATCGAAAACTGGTCGCGACGGCATTAATGGTGCGGTGATGGCATCTGATGAATTTAAAGAAGGCGATGAAGATAAGCGTCCAACAGTTCAAGTTGGCGATCCTTTTGCCGAAAAATTACTTCTCGAAGCTTGCCTTGAATTAATGCAAAGTGATTGCATTTTATCAATTCAAGATATGGGCGCGGCGGGCTTGACTTCTTCTTCTTTTGAAATGTCGGGAAAGGGCGGAACTGGCATTGAACTTGAACTTGAAAAAGTTCCGCAACGTGAAAAAAACATGACTCCTTATGAAATAATGCTTTCCGAAAGTCAAGAAAGAATGTTGATGATTATCAAACCTGAAAGAGAAGATTTTGCACAAAAAATTTTTGAAAAATGGGGCTTAGATTTTGCGGTAATTGGTAAAGTAACAAATACTGGTCGAGTTGTTATAAAAATGCAGGGAGAAGTTTACGCCGACATTCCATCATCTCCACTCTCCGATAGTTCTCCAGAATATGATCGACCTTGGATTTAAAAAAATTTTTAAGATTTTTATCATCCCAAAACAACATTAAACCAAGAATTCGATTGAGTTTTATTTTTAATTAGCAAATCTTTAAAAATATTGTTGATTACAAAAATTTATCAACAATATTTTTCTAATAATTTGCGTTATTAAGAAATATTTACTATCATTGAAAAATTTATGAATTATCTAAAATCAACAATTTTAATCTTTTTATTTTTAATTTCACCAGCCTTCGCTGGTATTAAGATTCTTGAATGGGAAGAAGAGTCTAAATTAACCGATTATGGTCGTAATTCAAAATTTCTAATAAAAATTCAAGCCGTAAATTTACCAAAAGATCAAGCTATCGACTCTTTTTCAATCAAAAGTTCGTCCAATAATAAATTAATGCCTTCAAGAGTTAAGGTAAATGCTTTCAGTGCAAGATCATTATCTCTCCCCGGTTCTTTTGAAGTTTTTTTCGATAAACCGATTAAAAATAATGAATCTATTTTTATTGAATATGAAGCCAAAAATGAATATGATAAAATTAATAAATATATTCGCCAAGAACCATTCTATATTCCCGAATTCGCTACTGGGGCAATGGCAAAAGTTTCATTGGATTTTAGTGAAAATAGCGAATTATCCTCTTCTCAAGAATTAATTTCTTCTTATAAAAATCTTAAGATTGAGAATAAAAAGATTATATTTAAAGGAATAGTTCCCAATAAAGGTATTAAAGAAATATTAAGAATAACCGATTCTTCTAAAACTTGGGATGTTTCGATAAAAAGTAAAATTATTCTCAATAATTCCGAAGGTGAACTAGAAATTACTGCTCCTTATTTATTTCGTGGAGGAGCTCAAGAAGTTAGGAATCAAACAATCAGTGCTAATAAAATTCCAAAAAAACATATCACCAATCGCGATAATGACGTTTTAACCTTTGATATCAAGCCTCAAGATAAGGAAATTGTCGTTCAAAACAAAGCGATCATTAACACTGGAAAAAAATATGCTGTCGAAAATAATCGCCAGATTGAAAAATTTCTCGAGATTTCCGAGGGTGAAAAAATACTTTTGCAACCAATCTTGCAAAAAATTATTGTCGATCCCGAATATGATTTTATGCCCCTTCACGCCAAAATTGTAAGCTATGTTAATAAAAATATAAAATATGATTTAAGTTATTTCGGAAAATTATTAACGGTCGAGCAAATATTACAAACTAAATCAGGAGTTTGTAGCGAATTTGCCACTTTATTTAATGCTTTGGCACGAGTTGCTAAAATTCCATCCTCAATCGTTCACGGCTACGCCTTCGGCGATTATGATAAATTCGAAAGCCACGCTTGGAACATGATTTTCGTTGATAATAAATGGATTTTTGTCGATCCCACCTGGAACTTAAGTTCGGGAGCGGTTTCGTCATCACATATTTATATCAAAGATAATCGCAAAGAAGAGCTTCTTTTGCAATTTAAAGGGAAGGGAACCGATATAAAAATCGAAAGAGATTTTGAAATTAAAGAATTATAGCAAAAAAAAAATAATATTTGCATAAAATTTTATTTTTCTTAAAGTGCTTGTTAAATCAAGCTCTCATTTTCTTAATTTTTAAAATGATAAATTATTTCTTACAATTAAAAAATTTTGACAAAAATTTTCGTATTTTTACGCCAATTTTTATGCTTTTGTCAACGACATTTTTATTTTTTGCTATTTCAGCGATAGCCTCATCGCCCAATGATTATCAACAAAGTAACGCCGTTAAAATTATGTATATTCACGTGCCGTCGGCTTGGATGTCTTTATTAATTTATTGCTTGATGGCGAGCTTCAACATTGGAGGCTTTATTTGGAAAAATCGCTTTTTTTACGTAATCGCCCGCGCCATCGCCGAAATCGGCTGTGTCTTCACTTTAATCACTTTAATCACGGGCGCGATTTGGGGCAAGCCGATCTGGGGCACTTGGTGGGCGTGGGACGCGCGTCTTACTTCAATGTTAATTTTATTTTTTTTATATTTGGGATATTTACTTTTATATGACAATATTGAAGATAAAATCAAAGCCGAAAAAATCTCGGCGATCATTTCAATCATTGGTTTGATCAATATTCCGATCATCAAATTTTCAGTGGAATATTGGAACTCGCTTCATCAAAAAGCTAGCATTATCCGCTCGGGCGGAGTTGCTATTCATTCATCTTTTTTGAAGCCTTTATTATTAATGTTTGCGGTCTATTTTTGCACTTTCATTTTCGTGTCTTTAATTGCGGTTAAAAACGAAATTATAAAAAGAAAAATCCAATATTTAACTTTAAAAAATTTATGACTTACGTTGTTACCGATAATTGCGTTCGATGCAAATATACCGATTGCGTTTCGGTATGTCCCGTTGATTGTTTTTACGAAGGCGAAAATATGCTTGTTATCGATCCCGAAGCTTGCATTGATTGCGGAGTTTGCGTGCCCGAATGCCCAGCTGAAGCCATTTCGCCTGAGTCCCCAGATTTGATGAAATGGGTTGAAATTAATCGTGAATATACCAAAAAATGGCCAAATATTACCAAGAAAAAAGATGCTTTGCCCGAAGCCAAAGAAATGGACGGCATGAAAAATAAATTTGAAAAATTTTTTGATCCACGTCCTGCTAAATCAACCAAAGAAAATTTATAAAATATGTTTAATCTTGAAAAAAATCGTGAGAATTTTAAAAATCTGCGTAAGCCTGACGCCATTATTTACGATTGGGACAACACTTTAGTCGACACTTGGCCATTAATTAAAAACGCCATCAATCAAACATTGCGGATTATGAATCGCGAGGAATGGAGTTTGGAAAAAGTTCGTGATTCGGTGCATAAATCGATGCGCGAATCATTTCCCGAAATTTTTGGCAATGAATGGGAAAGGGCAGGCGAGATCTACAAAAAAGCCTATCACGACATCAATATTTCTCAAATTTCATTGTTAAAAAACTCATTTGAATTATTAAATTTTGTTAAAAATTTAAACATTCCGCAATTTTTAGTAAGCAATAAAATTGGCATTACTTTACGCAAAGAAGTTAAAAAATTACAACTCGAACATTTGTTTTTTTCATTAGTTGGCGCTCAAGATGCCAATTCCGACAAACCAAGTCGCGAGCCCGCCGATTTTGCCTTAATGGGCTCGGGAATCGATCCAAAAAAACATCATATTTGGTTTGTTGGCGACACCATTGCCGATGTTGAATGCGCTCATAATCTTGGCGCTTGTCCAATTATTTATGGACATTCTAATACTAAAATTTCTAAAACAATCGATCAAAATATTTTAAAAAATGGCTTTGATAATCAAGGACCCGTAGCGATTTATTTCGATCATCAAGAATTGATTGATATTTTGAAAAAATTTAAACCATTTATTTCAACTTAATTATACTAATATTGCATAGAAATACATTAAAAATAATCGATGAAAATACAAATTATATAGGATCAAGAGTTGACGCTCCTCTGCGTAAAATCTTATCTAACAATCATATATATTCCTTAACTTATTGCAAAACAAACAAAAAGGTAGAAAATATCGATAGAAGTTTTAGACATCTTAATCGCTCAAAATTTACTGAGAATTTAATTAATTTTATTAAAAATGATTTTACCGATGATGAAGAAATTATTAATATTCTTGATCAATTACCAAAAAGTGGCAGTGAAAATCAAGATAGAGAATTAATAGAAATTGCCTTTGAGTTATGTAACGCGGAAATGGAAGAAAAGATTGATACTTTGCTTGAAATTGAAAAAAAAGATTTAGCAATCAATTCAGATCTTAAAAATTCATTAAAAGTAAAAATTAAAAACTTACATGGAAACAAAGATGATTTTGATTTTTTCGATCAATTTTGCAGGACAGGTGAAGATGTGCTAAACCTTTCTGTTACTGCTCTTACAGATATTCTAATTTTTCCTTTTGAATTATGCCTCGGCAAGGATAAAAAGGAATCAACACAGCCAAAAACGAGCATAATATACACAAACAAAAACAATTTTATTGAGCCCAAACAACTCTAATATTTTAAAATATTATTGCCGAATTAAGCAATAAGTCATGCTGTCGTGAAGTGCTCTAAAAGAAGCATCGATGATGTTTTTTGAAACTCCAATTGTAGTCCACACTTCACCTTTCTCATCGCAAGATTCAATTTGGACGCGAGTGATGGCTTGAGTGCCATCATAAGGAGTTAAAATTCTGACTTTATAATCACTTAATTTGATGTTTTTTAGAATTGGATATTTACGTGATAAAGCTTTACGCAGTGCTTTATCTAAAGCATTCACAGGACCATTGCCCTTGGAAACTGCCATCAAAATTTTATCGCCAATTTTTATTTTTATTTTAGCTTCCGCCATCGTAATAATTTCGCCATTTTTGCCATGAGTCCGTTCATCAACAACATTAAAACTAACTAATTCAAAAAAATTAGGAACGATCGATAAGGATTTTTTGGCTAAAATTTCAAAGCTCGCATCGGCTGAATCGTAGGCGTAACCTTGCGTTTCCAAATCTTTAACGATATTAACTAAATCACTAATTTTATCGCCTAAATTTTCTTCATTTTTGATTAATCCAATTTCTTTCAAACGACTTATAATATTTGAACGTCCAGCTTGATTAGAAACCATAATTTGTCGATGATTGCCAACTTTTTCGGGATCAATATGCTCGTAAGAACTAGCGTTTTTTGCTACCGCCGAGACATGTAAACCGCCCTTGTGAGCAAAAGCATATTTACCAACATAAGGAGCAAATTTATCACTTTCTTTATTTAAAATTTCATCGAGAAAACGTGAAACTTTAACTAAATTTTTCAAATTAGATTCGGCAATTCCAATATCATAGCCCATTTTCAAAGCAAGGGTTGGGATGATTGAGGTTAAATTAGCGTTGCCACATCTTTCGCCAAGACCGTTAATCGTGCCTTGAACTTGACGAACTCCCGCTTCGACTGCACAAATTGAATTGGCCACAGCGTTGCCGGTGTCGTTATGACAATGAATTCCAAGATTTTCTCCGGGAATAATTTTCACCACTTCGGCAATAATTGATTTTATTTCAGAAGGCAAAGTTCCGCCATTAGTATCGCATAAAATAATCCATCTCGCACCCGCTTCAAAAGCGGTTTTGGCGACATTTAAAGCAAATTGTGGATTGGCTTTGTAGCCATCAAAAAAATGTTCGGCGTCAAACATGGCAACTTTTTTTCTTTTAACAATATGCTTAATCGATTCGGCAATCATCGCCAAATTTTCTTGCTCAGAAATATGTAAAGCATGAGTTAAATGGAAATCCCAACTTTTGCCGACGATACAAACTGATTTTGCTGGCGAATTAATTAAAGCGTTGAGAGCGTTATCATTGCCCGTCGAACTATTAACCCGTCGCGTCATGCCGAACGCCACAAATTGTGATTTTTCTAATTTTGGAAGTTTTGAAAAAAATTCATCATCGATCGGATTGGCTCCAGGCCATCCGCCTTCGATAAAATCAATGCCGATTTTATCGAGCATTTTGGCAATATCAATTTTATTTTGAACAGAAAAATTGACGGTGCTAGTCTGCGCACCGTCTCTTAGCGTTGAATCATAAAGATAAACTCTTGATTTTTTGTTCATAAAATTAATTTATTTGAGTCAATTTTATTGAAAAATTTAATATAAAAAAACTAAAGTTCCAATGATGGCGAATATTGCGGAATAAGCCCAGAAGCTATAAACTACTTTTTGCTCTCCCCATCCTAATTTTTCAAAATGATGATGAAGTGGTGCCATTAAAAAAATTCTTTTTTTGCGTAATTTGTAAGAGCCGACTTGTAAAATAACCGAAACCGCTTCAGCGACGAATAAAAGTGAAATTAAGAAAAAGACAAATTCTTGTTTAACAATTATGGCGATCATGCCAAGAACGGAGCCGATTCCAAGGCTTCCGACATCACCCATAAATATTTTGGCGGGCTTTAAATTAAAAGTTAAAAAAGCTAAAATCGAACCGATCAAAGCTATGCAAAAAAATATAAGTTCACCTGAAAATAAAACATGCGGAACATTGAATTTAGAAGCCAATTCGCGAGTTGATGAGGCGTGAATTAATAATATTAAACAAATTAAATTTATAATCGCCGGCATCGAAACTAAGCCATCTAAACCATCGGTTAAATTGACGGCGTTCGATGAACCAACTATTACAATCGTTACAAAAATTATATAAATTGATAAATTCAGAGTTAAATAATGATGCGATCCGAGTGGAAAAAATATATCGCCCGTAGCATGAATTGGATCAATCAAATTAAGCCAGAGAAAGGCCAAACCAATAATCGCAAATTGAATGATAATGCGATAACTGCCACGAAAACCTTTGGTATTTTTAAAAACAACTTTCATTAAATCATCGACCAAACCAATCGAGGCAAAGCAAATCATGATTGAGCAAATCACTAAAATATAGCGATTAAAAATGTCGATGAATAAAAAAGTGGTTATTAAAGTTGCTAAAACTATAAAAATTCCACCCATGGTTGGGGTGCGTTTTTTATTTTTCAAATGTGATTCGGGACCGTCGGAACGAATAGGTTGGAATAGATTTTTTTTATTCATTATCGCAATATATTTACGAATTGAAAAAAAACCTATTAAATAGGAAGATGCTAGACAAATAAAGGCTTTAAGCCATAAATTTTTAAAAATTAAGAGACTAGTGAGCACTGGTTTTTAAAGTTAATTTTTCAATAATTTTTTCCATTTTAATACCGCGAGAACCTTTTAAATAAACGATATCGCCATCATTTAAAATTTCAGAAAATTCTAAACTTGCCAAAGTTGAATCAAGGTAATTTTTAGAATTTTTTAATTTAACATCTTGGTTAACTGCATCCATTTGTTTGCCAACCAAAATAATTTGGTCGAAGTTTTTTTCTTTGACAAAATCCAAAACTTCACGATGAATTTCGTGAGATTTTTCGCCGAGTTCTAGCATATCGCCAAGGGCACAAATCATTCTTTTTTTATGCAAAATATTTTTTAATTTTTCACAATTTTGTAATCCAGCTTTCATTGATAAAATACTGGCGTTGTAAGTGTCGTCGATTAAAGTAATTTTTTTACCATCAACCATTATATCACTTACTTTACCACGCCCTTCCGAGCTAGAAAAATTTTTTAAAATCGATAATCCAGAATTTAAATCTTTACCAATTAAATCGAGGCAAGCAACAACTATTATTGAGTTGAAATTAACCGCATAATTTGAGCATCCCGTAAGGTAGGAAATTTTTTGAGAATTTTTTGTTTTAGCTTCTATCTTAGAAAGTGAAGACTCGGCAATTGAAATTTCATTAATTTTATAATCAGCTTGATTTTTAGCGCCAAAAGAAATTATGCTTGAATCGTTTATTTTGTAAGATTCAGCCTGTTTTTTTAAAAATTCAAAATGAATATTATCGGCGTTTAGAATAACAATGCCATTTTCTTCTAAACCAGCAAAAATTTCAGATTTTGCCAAAGCAATTTCTTGTTCATTTTTGAAAAACTCAATATGGACCGGACCAACATTGGTAATGATCGCAACATGTGGACGAGCAATTTTTGAAAGATGAATTATTTCATTTAAATGATTCATTCCCATCTCGAAAATAGCATATTCGCAATCAGCTTCGAGGTTTGATAATGAAAGCGGTAAGCCAATGTGATTATTAAAATTTCCTGAATTAGCAAAAGTTTTTCCTTGCGTTGAAAATGCCATTTTCAGCATTTCTTTAGTGCCAGTTTTGCCAACGCTACCAGTTAGGGCGATGATTTTTGCTTTAGTTCTTTTTCGTGAAAATTCGGCAAGTTTATCGAGTGCTTTATAAGTATTTTTTACCAAAATTAAGCGTAAAGCAAAGTCAGAATTTTTAATTTCTTCAGGAATTTGATCAACAATCGCAAAATTAGCCCCATTTTCAAAGGCTTGAGCAAGATATTTATGACCATCGGTATTTTCGCCTTTAAGAGCAATAAAAAGCCCAGCAAAAACTTTTTTACGACTATCGATAAAAACATTTTCTATCAATAAATTTTCAGGATTATTAATTGAATTTTTTAATTCATCAATAAGTGCTTCAGCTATTTCTTTTGTAGTCCACAGAGTCATTTTCAAAAAAATTTATTTTAATAATTTTATTTCATCGGCATTAAATCTGGCCCCAAATTGTTGAATTATTTTTCCAGCAAGAAGATTGCCAAATTCTCCACATTTTTGTAGATCAAAATTACGCACAAAATAAAATAAAAATCCGCTGGCAAAATTATCGCCCGCTCCTGTAGTGTCAACAATTTTTTCAACTTTTTTTGTAGAAATTTCTAAAATTTTATCTTTATCAATAATTATACAACCCTTCTCGCTTCTGGTTAATGCGACAATAATATTGGGGTTTAATTTTATAAAAAATTGTAGAATATTTTCTTGATTAAAACTCTCTAATTGGGCTAATTTTAAAGCTTCAGCTTCATTTGCAAACAATATATCGACATCATTTTTTATTAAGTTTAAAAAATCTTGATGATGCCGATCAACGCAAAAAGAATCGGATAAAGAAAAGGCAATTTTTACATTATTTTTCTTCGCCAAATCGATAGATTTTTTTAATGCCAAAATAGTTTGCGAAGCGTCCCACAAATATCCTTCAATATATAAAATTTTAGCATTAGAAAAATCTTTTTGATTAAAATGAGATTCTTCAATTTTAGAAGCGCAACCCAAATGAGTGAGCATGGTGCGTTGAGCATCTGGTGTTACCAAAATAAATGAAGAAGCAGTTTTTTGATTTGATAAAATTTTTCCATTAAAAATTGCACCACTTTTTTCAATATCATCAATAAATTTTTTGCCGGTGTCGTCATCGCCAACAACGCCAATAAAATCAACTTCATTGCCAAGTTGAGCAAGAGTTGCAATTGTGTTTCCGACCGAACCTCCAGAACTAAATTTTTCAATCGATAAATTACTTAAATTTTCGACAAAAATTTCATCAATTAAACGCATCGAACCTTTATCAACTTGGAGTTTTTGCAAAAAATTATCATCCGCTTTAGCTAGAAAATCAACGATGGCATTGCCAATTCCTATTATTTTATTTGTCATTTTATTTGATTATAATTTTAAAAAATTTTTTTTTGCCAATCGATAACTCGAAAGGATTTTTATTATTGATCGAGTGATTGACGTCAAAAATAATTTCATTATTAATTTTAACGGCTTTTCCCTCAATTAATCTTTTAGCATCAGCCTTAGATTCTGTAGCTTTAATCTCAAAAATTATTTCAACTAATTTTTTGGGATTATTTTCTTCAATTGCAATGATTTTTTCTTCAAATGCTTCAACATTTTTTTGTAAAAAAATTTCTCGAGCCTTGTTTAAAACTTGATTGGCAATTTCTTCGCCATGACAAATTTTAGTTGTCTCAAAAGCCAGAATTTCCTTGGCCTTATTAAGTTCTTGCCCTTGCAAATTTTCAAGTTTTTTAATTTCTTCGAGTGATAAATCGGTGAATAATTTTAAAAATTTTATCACATCGCCATCGTGAGTATTGCGGAAATATTGAAAATAGTCAAAGGGTGCAAGCATAGCTTCATCAAGCCAAACCGCACCTTCAGCAGTTTTTCCCATTTTTTTGCCATCAAAAGTTGTTAATAATGGCGAAGTTAAGCCAAAGGCTTCAGATTGCTTGACAGACAAGCCCTTTTCAAAGCTCATTTTTCTAATCAATTCAACTCCATTAATAATGTTTCCCCATTGATCCGAACCGCCAATTTGTAAGATACAATCATAATTTTTATGAAGTTCATAAAAATCAAATGCCTGCAAAATCATATAATTAAACTCAAGAAATGATAGTGGTTGCTCGCGCTCGAGCCTTGATTTAACCGAATCAAAAGTAAGCATGCGATTAATCGAAAAATGTTTACCAACTTCGCGTAAAAATTCAACATAATTAAGATTTTTTAACCAAACATCATTATCGATAAGAATTGATTTATTTTCTTGAAAATTTATAAATTTTTGTAAAGTTTTGTGAATGCCAGTGAGGTTTTCATTAATTTTATACGAATCTAAGATTTGCCTCGCATCATCCTTGCCAGAAGGATCGCCGATTTTTGTGGTTCCGCCTCCAAGTAAAATTATGGCTTTATGACCATGCTTTTCAAGCAATCTTAAAATCATGATTTGAATTAAACTGCCAACATGAAGAGTTTTTGCGGTGCAATCAAAACCAATATAAGCCGTTATTTTTTCTTGTAAAAAAATTTCATCAAGCTTAGATAAATCTGTACATTGCGCCAAATATCCACGTTCAATAAATTCTTGTAAAAAACTTGATTTTAAATTCATTTTTAAAAAAAATAATTAAATAGCAAAAATTGATTTTATTTAAAAAATTTTATTTTAAAATAATTTTCTTAACCTCGCTTAAACTTAATTTTTTAAAAAATGAATCTCGAAGAAAAACAAAAAAAATGCTCAGATTGGTTTCGCTCTCTTCGCGATGGAATTTGCTTTGAATTTGAAAAAATCGAAGAAGAATTTGATAAAAAATATCCGGGAAAATTTGAAAGAAAAAATTGGAATCGCAAAGAAAAGTCAAACCCTGATAGTGATGGTGGATATGGCGAAATGTCATCAATGAAAGGCAATGTTTTTGAAAAAGTTGGCGTAAATTTTTCCGAAGTTTACGGCGAATTTAGTCCTGAATTTCGCAATGAAATTCCCGGAGCCAAAGAAGATCCAAGATTTTGGGCAAGCGGGATTTCATTAGTGGCACACATGAAGTCGCCTCTAGTTCCTGCCATTCATTTAAATACACGCTTTATTTGCACTCAAAAAACTTGGTTTGGTGGCGGAACTGACCTCAACCCCGCCATTGAGAATCCCCAAGATACTATCGATTTTCACGCTTCTTTAAAAAAAGCTTGCGATTCGACTGATTTAACTTATTACGAAAAATATAAAAAATGGTGTGATGAATATTTTTTTATTAAACATCGCAATGTTGCCAGAGGAGTTGGTGGGATTTTTTATGATTATTTAAACACCGAAAATTTTGAGAATGATTTTGAATTCACTAAAAATATTGGCTTGGCTTTTTTAGATATTTATCCTAAGATTGTGCGTCGACATATGTCAAAAAAATTCACCGAACAACAACGTGAAATTCAATTAAATAAACGTGGACTTTATGCGGAATTTAATTTAGTTTACGATCGCGGAACTCGCTTTGGACTTATGACGGGAGGCAATGTTGAAGCAATTCTCATGTCTTTACCACCAATCGCCAAATGGGAATAATTTTAATATTTTTTAGAGAATAAAATGCAAAAAATTGACAAAATATATGAAGGCAAAGCCAAGATTCTTTATTCGACTGAAAATGCAAATTTTTTAGTACAATATTTCAAAGATGATGCCACCGCTTTTAACGCTCAGAAGAAGGCTGTGATTGAAGGGAAGGGCGTTTTAAATAATGTTATTTCTGAGTTTATAATGCTTGAACTTGCCAAAGAAAATATTCCAACTCATTTCATAAAAAGGCTCGATGCGCGTGAACAATTAATTAAAAAAGTCAAAATTATTCCACTCGAAGTTATAATTCGCAATATATCTGCCGGCTCAATGGCAAAAAGGCTTGGCATCGAAGAAGGTCGCGAAATATTAGCTCCAATTTTTGAAATTTGCTACAAAGATGATGAGCTTGGCGACCCCTTAATCAACGATGATCACGCCATTAATGTTTTGAAAATTATTAACAAAAATCAGTTGCAAGAAATTAAAGATTATTCTCTAAAAATTAACAAAATTTTACAAAAAATATTTAAAGATATTAAAATTAAATTAGTTGATTTTAAAATTGAATTTGGTTTTGATATAGAAAATAAAAATCAAATTTTATTGGCGGATGAAATTAGTCCCGATAGTTGTAGATTATGGGACGAAAACACTTCCGAAAAACTTGATAAAGATCGTTTTCGTCGTGATTTAGGTGGCTTGGTTGAAGCTTATCAAGAAGTTGCGAATCGCTTAAAAATTAATTTTTAAATTATGCAAATCAGAATTAATATTGCCCTTAAAAAAGCCGTTTTAGATACTCAAGGAAAGGCAATCGAAGCCTCTTTGAACAAAAATCTTGGTTATTCACAAATTTCTAATGTTCGTCAAGGAAAATTTGTCGATATCGAGATTAATGAAAATGATCAAGATAAAATTAAAAATATCGTCGACGACATTTGTGATAAATTATTGGTTAACAAAATTATCGAAGATTACTCTTATCAAATCTTAAAAAATTAACTCAATTTTTAAATGATGAAATCTGCCGTTATAACCTTTCCTGGTTCCAATTGTGATCGCGACGCCGTCGTTGCTTTACAAAAAGTAAGCACCAAAATTCAACGTCTTTGGCATACCGAAACTTCGCTCGATAATGATCTCGATTTAATCGTTGTTCCTGGTGGATTTTCTTTCGGCGATTATCTCCGAAGCGGTGCTATGGCAAGTATTTCACCAATAATGAAAGAGGTTGAAAGGCTTTCGAAAAAAGGCGTTAGAATTCTTGGAATTTGCAATGGTTTTCAAATTCTGACCGAAAGTAATTTATTACCAGGGGTTTTGATGCGTAATAAAAAAATGAAATTCATTTGTCGTCAAGTCAATTTAAGAGTTGAAAATAATGACTCCGACTTCACTAAAAAATACAAAAATCGTCAAATTATTAAAATTCCAATCGCTCATATGGATGGCAATTATTTTGCCGAACCAAATGTAATTAAAATGATTGAAGATAAAGGCTTGGTGGCTTTCCGCTATGTTGATGAGAATGGTAATGTTTCTGACGATTCAAATCCAAATGGCTCAATTTTTAACATTGCCGGAGTTTTTAATGAATCAAAAAATATTTTAGGAATGATGCCTCATCCTGAACGGGCAGTTGATAAAAACACCGGTTCAAATGACGGCAATTTAATGTTTGAATCTTTAAATAGTTTATTTTAATGCTGAAGCGAAAAATTAAAGTAGCGATATTAATTTCGGGACGCGGATCAAACATGCAAAAATTGATCGAAGCTTGCGAAAATCCAAATTTTCCCGCCGAAATAATAGTAGTTGGAGCCAATAAAAACAATGCCTTAGGGCTTGAGTTTGCCAAATCAAAATCAATTAAAACTTTTGTTATTGAGCATAAAAATTTTACAAAATTTGAAAATCCCCGCGAAGAATTTGATAAGGCTTTGCATCAAGAAATTATAAAATATGATGTAGAAATAATTTGTTTGGCAGGCTTTATGAGAATACTCTCTGAATGGTTTGTCAATAAATGGCATAATAAAATAATCAATATTCATCCATCTTTGCTTCCTGATTTTAAGGGAGCAAATGCGGTTGAAGATGCTTTGAAATCTGGAGTTAAAATTTCAGGTTGCACCACTCATTTTGTTTCGGTCGAAATGGATGCGGGACCAATCATAATCCAGGCTCAAATGCCAATCGCTCCAGATGATAATATCGAAACCTTATCGCAAAAAATTTTAATTAAAGAGCATGAGATTTATCCATTAACTTTAAAGAAAATTTGTAATAAAATTTTAGAAAATTAATATGAAAATTTTACCATTAATTATTGCACCAGATCCATTGCTTAAAAAAATCTCCAAGCCAGTTGAGAAGGTTGATGATGAATTAAGAGAGTTTATGAAAAACATGATTGCAACCATGTATCAAGAAAATGGAATTGGCTTAGCAAGCGTTCAGGTTGGAGTTTTAAAAAGAGTTTTAGTGATGGATGTCGATTATGAAATCGATGATCATAATCATCACCATCATGGCGAAGAAGGGTGCTCGGGAGCTCATGTTAAAAATCCCAATCCACAATATTTTATTAATCCAGAAATTATTGAATTTTCAAAAAATAATTCATCTTTTAATGAAGGTTGTTTATCTTTTCCAGGAGCGAGAGCTGAGGTGATTCGTCCTGAGTCGATTAAATTAAAATATCTTGACTTTAATGGCAAAAAACAAGTAAAAGAGTTTGATGGAATTTCAGCAACATGTCTTCAACATGAAATTGATCATTTAAACGGTATTACTTTTGTTGACAAAATCTCTTCTTTAAAACGTGAAATGATTTTAAAAAGAATGAATAAAATAAAATAAAAAATGGCTAATTTTAAATATAAAGCAATTACTCAAGAAGGAAAATATATCAGTGGTAAAATTGCCGCCGATAATCCATCTGAGTTAATGTCTTTGCTCAAATCGAGCTCTTTAGAATTAGTTTCTTATCGTGAAGAAAAAAATCGCGGATCCACTTTATTTAGCGGTCTGAAAAGCGCAGAATTGGTCACAATTTTTATTCACCTTGAACAGCTAGATAGAGCGGGTGTTTCAATTATTGATTCCATACAAGATTTAAAAGAAACGGCAGATTCTTCAAAAATTAAAAATTTGATGCAAGAAATTTACGAATCGATTAAGAATGGTAATTTATTTTCTGAATCACTTGCTAAGCGTCCTGACATATTCAAGCCAACCTACATTGGCTTAATTGCGATGGGTGAAAAAACTGGTAATTTGTCAAATTCTTTTTCAAATATTATTGATGACGTTAAATGGAATATCGAAATTCGTCGAAAAACTCGTAAAGCCATACTTGGTCCTTTATTTGGTATAATTTTGATGTTTGTTGTTCTCGGGGTTATGACTGCGGTTGTTGTGCCTAAAGTTACGGGATTCTTATCGGCACAAAATATCGGCTTGCCTTTTCTCACTATTGCTTTGATAAAATTTTCAAATTTTGTACAAGAATATTGGTTTATAATTATCACTACTCCGCCAAGCATTTGGGCGATTTTTAAAATTCTCGAGAGATTCCCAAAGCTTCACGTAAAAATTGATTATTTAAAACTCAAAATGCCAATTTTCGGACCAATTATAACCAAAATCGAATCGGCCAAATTTTGTCAATTCTTTTCAATGACATTCAAAAGTGGTCTTGGGGTTCTTGAATGCCTGGACTCTTCAAGTGTAACTTTAAAAAATAAGGCGATAAAAAGTGGAATTGCCTTCGTGCGTCAACAAGTTTCTGACGGTCAATCGCTTTCAGGCTCAATTTCTGCCACTAAATTCTTTCCAAACTTAGTGGTAAGAATGTTTAAAGTCGGCGAGGAAAGCGGTAACATGGAATCATCTTTGAAAAATATTAAATATTTCTATGACAAAGAAATTAATGATTCTATCGATAGAATTGTATCCTTAATTCAACCAACAATTACCATCGTGATGGGTGGTATGATTGCTTGGATTGCGGTTGCGGTGTTCGGTCCAATTTATAGCACATTCTCAAACTTACAATAATGCTCCAAGAACAATCTTTCATAGTTTTAGCTGTCGGAACCGATATCGGCAAAACTTTTTTAGTTGAAAATCTTTGCAAAAAAAATTCCAATTATTTGGCGATAAAGCCAGTCATAACTGGTTTCAATGGCGACGGAACTTCTGATAGTGAAAGAATTTTAAATGCTTTAGGACTTCAAATAAACAAAAATAATCTTGATAAAATTTCACCTTGGCGTTTTAAAAAACCGGTTGCCCCTAATTTTTTAGCTAATATTTCTCAAGATAAAATTATAGATTTTTGTTTAAAAAATATTGAGGAATCAAAAAAAAATCATAAAAAATTATTAGTCGAAAGTGCTGGCGGAGTTATGACGCCGATTAATAATAATTTTACTTTTTTAGATCTGGCGCAGGCTTTAAAATTACCAATTTTATTAGTTACTTCAAATTATTTGGGGGCTATAAGTCATACTCTTTGTTGCTTAGAATCGATAAAAAATAAAAATCTAAAAATTTCTAAAATAATAGTTAATGAACATCAAATAATGCCAATAAAAACTTCAAAATTTATTGATTGTTTAAATAATTTTTGCGATTATGAAATCGTTTCTATGAAAAATTTTATAAAAAATTCTTGATTGAATAATTAAATGTTTTTTACTTAGTAAAAATTAATTATAATTCTTAAACAAATGAGCAATATCATAAATATTAACGATAAAAATAAATCTTGCGAAATCACACCGATGGAGAAAATAAGTTTACAAAAAGAAAGTAGCAAGCAGGAGTGGGCGAAGAAAGCTGAAATTCTATGTGAGGCCTTGCCCTATATGCGTAAATTTGCTGGCGAAACTTTTGTAATAAAATTCGGCGGATCGGCGATGGGCGGGGATAGTAATTTAAAAAATTTTGCTAAAAATATAGTTTTACTTAAACAAGTTGGAATCAATCCAATCGTGGTTCACGGCGGTGGTCCACAAATTGGCAAAATGCTGGAAAGACTCAACATAAAATCAACTTTTATTGATGGCTTAAGAGTAACTGACGCTGAAACTGTTGACATCGTTGAGATGGTTTTAGCTGGCTCAATCAACAAAATGATTGTTAAGGAAATAAATTTAGCTTCAGGTAAGGCAATTGGTATTTGCGGCAAGGATGGCAATTTAATCCGCGCTAAAAAAGCCACCAAAGTTAAAAAAGATCCCAACTCAAATATTGAAAAAATTCTTAATCTTGGTTTCGTTGGAGAACCTTATCATGTTGATCCAGATTTCTTAAATATTTTTGAAGATTCCGATATCATTCCAGTTATTGCTCCGATTGGAATTGGCGATAATGGCGAAACCTACAACATAAATGCTGACACAGTTGCGGGAGCAATCGCTTCCGCCATCAACGCCTCAAAATTGATTATTCTTTCCGATATTGATGGCGTAATGCTTCCAAATGGCGAACTAATAAGTCATTTAAATGTTGCGACAGCAAAACAAATGATTGCCGATGGTGTTATAACTGGAGGCATGATTCCGAAAATCGAAACATGTATTAGCGCTATAGAGGCTGGAGTAGCACACGCACACATTCTAAATGGCGGAGTTGATAATATTTTATTAATGGAAATCTTCACAGAAAGTGGTGCGGGAACGATGATTATCTAGCTTGTTTTAATAATAAATGTAAATTCAAAATTACTCAAAAATCATGATTAATGATTATAGAAAGAAAGCTTTTTCTCTTACAGAAATTTCTGTAGTAATTTTAATAATTGGAATTTTAATTTCAGGAATTTCAAACGGCATCGATTTATACATTGATTCAAGAGTTGCATCAGCAAGATCTTTAACTTTGGGCTCCAAAGTTCCCAGAATCGACGGTTTAGTAGCTTGGTGGGAAACAACATTAGAAAAAAGTTTTGACAAAAGCGAGAGTGTCGATGGTGCAAAAATCACCAATTGGTTCGACTCAAATCCAATAAATATTGAAAGGGGGAAATTAAATCAAGCCAATGTATCAAACAAAGCAAATTACAAAACAAACATAATTAATTCACTTCCGACAATCTTATTTGAAGGCAATGACAAGTATATTGCAAAAAATATATTTGGAGAAAGCTACTCATTATTCGTGGTATTAATATCAAACTCGCTTGGAGCTGGCGCATCAAATTCACCAGCTTATAATAATACAATAATTATTGGCGCCGATACCCCTGGAACAGCCAATGATATAATTCCATTGGCTCTTGGCGCGGGTTATTTTAAAATGTTTACTGGAAATAACTCAACAACTTTGACTTCTAATTATAAAATTAACATCGCAACGCCTTACATTGTATTCGCAAGTCGCAATTTTGAAAATGGGGAAAGAAAAATTATGATCAACAATTCAAATACCGTAAGTGATAATTCGGGCGGAATTAAAGTATTGCTAAATAGCAACTCTGATGTTGGAATCGGCGCTGACTCCAATACCGAAAATATCAATTTATACAATGGATATTTAGCTGAAATAATTATTTACAACAAAATATTGGAAACACAAGAAATCGAATCAATTCACAAATATTTAAGTAAAAAATATTCAATTAAGATTTAAAAAAATACCTATTTAATTTTTATTGAAAATATATAAAATATTTAGTTATAATTAAAATATGGGTTATTACAACCCATATTTCTCAACCAAAATTTCAGCAATTTGTACTGCATTAAGTGCCGCTCCCTTCTTAAGATTATCAGCTACTACCCACAGAGAAAGACCATATTTAACGGAAGAATCTTTACGAATTCTTGAAACAAAAACCGGATCTTTTGCCGAAGCTTCAATCGGAGTTACGAATTTCATTTCTTGCGGATTATCGATGACGATAACGCCGTCAGTTTCTTCCAAAGCTTCACGAGCTTGGTCGGGAGTGATTTCACTTTCAAACTCAACATTAACAGCCTCAGAATGAGCGTTAAATACAGGAACGCGAACGCAAGTCGCTTCAACTTCAATTTTTGGATCAAGAATTTTTTTGGTCTCAACTTTCATCTTCCATTCTTCTTTAGAAACGCCATCTTCCATAAAAACATCAATTTGCGGAATGACGTTAAAAGCGATGCGACGACTGAATTTAGAAGGTTCAACATTTTGATTTTCGTAAATTTTTTTAGTTGAATTATAAAGTTCGTCCATGGCTTCTTTGCCCGCTCCCGACACCGCTTGATAAGTCGCAACTACAATTCTTTTAATTTTAGCAATATCATGAAGTGGTTTCAAGGCAACAACCATTTGAATTGTCGAGCAATTTGGATTAGCGATAATATTGCTTTTTTTATAACCCGCAATCGCTTCAGGATTAACTTCAGGAACAATCAATGGAACATCTTCATCCATACGAAAATGCGAAGTGTTATCGATGACAACGCAACCAGCTTTGGCAGCTCTTGGGGCGTGAATCGCTGAAACTTTTCCTCCGGGAGAAAAAAGTGCAATCGCAGTGCCTGTGAAATCATAATTATCTAAAGCTTGAACACTTAAAGTTTTGTTACCGTAGGAAACTTTTCTTCCCACAGAATTTTGCGAAGCTAAAGCGACGATTTCATCAGCGGGGAATTTTCTTTCGGCAAGGAGATTTAAAATTTCGCGCCCAACATTTCCAGTGGCACCAACAACGGCAATTTTTCTAGTCATAATTTTAAAAATTTAAGATTTATAATGTTTTTAATTTTTAATTTTAGTCGCATAATATTTAATGCAATAAATTTATTAATTTTTATAATAAATTCTTAAATTAAAAACAACATTCATAATAAATTTAAAAAAATAATTTGGCAAAGTTTATGATTAAAAAAATTTTTATTGTTACGGGTGAATCGTCGGGAGACCTTCTCGGCTCTAAGTTAATACGTGAATTAAAAAATTCTAATTTGCCAATTGAATTTTGCGGAGTTGGTGGGCACCAAATGAAAGATTGTGGTTTTGAATCGATTTTTCCAATCGAAGATTTATCGGTGATGGGGTTTTTGGAAGTCGTTCCGCACATTCCTAAATTATTAAACAGAATCAATCAGGTTGTTGAAAAAATTCAAGAATTTCAACCTGATATTTTAATCACCATCGATGCACCAGATTTTTGTTTTAGAGTCCTAAAAAAACTAAAAAAAACTTCGCAATTTACAAAAATTAAAAAAGTTCATTTAATTGCGCCGTCAGTCTGGGCATATCGCGAAGGGCGTGCGCAAAAAATCGCAAAACTTTATGATTTACTTCTCACTATTTTGCCTTTTGAGCCACCTTATTTTGAAAAATATGGCTTAAAAAGTGTATTTATCGGACATCCATTAATTGATGATGCACCAGATTTTTCCAAAAAAAATGAAATCAATTTTGAATTTCGAAAATTTTATAAAATCGCTCCCGACGATAAAATAATTTTACTAACTCCGGGAAGTAGAGTTGGCGAAGTTAAAAGAATTTTTCCAGAATTTATTGAAGCTATAAATATTCTAAAAAATAAAATTCCTAACATAAAAATTGTTATTCCAATCGTTAAAAAAACTAAAAATATTGTGGAAGAATTGTCGAAAAAAATTGCCGTTGAATATTTTTTAATTGAACAACAAAATTATAAAAAAATGGCACTTTATTCATGTGATTTTGCTTTAGCAAAATCAGGCACCAATGCCATTGAAATCTCTTTATATAAAATACCTCTGATCATCGCTTATAAAATAAATTTTTTAACGCATTTTATTGCAAAAAGAATGATTAAAATAAAATATGCCAATTTATTAAATTTGATTGCCAATCGCGAAATTATTCCCGAACTTTTGCAAGAAAAATGTAATGCTAATTTGATTTTTAAAAAAATTTTAGAACTTATTGAAAATAAAGATTGTGCTCAAAAACAAATCGACGAAGCTAATATTTCTTTGGAAATTCTTGGATTAAATAAAATAAAAAATCCTATGAATTTGGCGGTTAATGAAATCTTAAAATTATGAAATTTTTTATTATATTTTTATTGCTGTTCTATAATTTTCAATCGCTGGCAAAATCTCAAGTTTTATCTACTTGTTCTAAAGATGGAGCCTTAATTTCAGTTGAAGAAGAATCGCATAAAATTTTATTTGAAAATAATTCCCAAAAATTAATTTATCCCGCATCTTTAGTCAAATTGATGACAGCTTATTTAACCTTCGAAGCTTTACAAAAAAATCAATTAACTTTGCATAAAGAATTAATATTTTCAGATCGAGCCCAAGAGATTGCCAGGATTAACAAAGTCAATACCTTGGGCATTGATAGTGGCGATAAAATTTCAGTAGAAAAAGCGCTTCAGTCCTTAATTATCAAATCTTACAATGAGGCTTCGATCGTTCTGGCAGAAGCGATTGCAGATAGTGAATGGAATTTTGTAAGACAAATGAATAAAAAAGCCTTGGAACTTGGAATGATTAATACGTCCTTTAGAAATGCTTCAGGTTTACATGAAGAAGGACAATATACAACGGCTTTGGATCTTGCTCGTTTAGCAATTCATTTAAAAAAAGATTTTCCAGAATTTTATTATTTTTTTGCCATGAAAGAATTTGTTTTCCACAATAAAATTATCAAATCTCACAATCGCGTTTTGAATGAATATGAGGGAGCGGAGGGCATGAAAACTGGCTACACCAATGCTTCGGGATATAATTTAGTTTCTTCCGCAAAGAACAATAAAAAACGTATATTTTCCGTGGTAACCGGCTGTGCCTCTTCAAGAAAACGCGATGATTTATCAAAATTTTTACTCGATTTATCTTTTTTGGAAGAGCAAGAAAATAATAATTTATATTTTAAAAAAATATCTTTAAAAAATTCTAATCAAATTTATGATGAAAAAAAGCAATAAAATTAAAAAGTTTAATTAAATTATGAATAAAAATAACATTGTTTCGGCCAGCTTGTTAGTAATTGGCGACGAAATTCTTTCGGGCAGAACCGTCGATCAAAATATTAATTTTTTAGCAAAAAATTTATCGCAAATCGGCATAACTCTTAGAGAGGTGAGGGTAGTTGGCGATTTTGAAAATGAAATTATTTGTGCTCTTAATGAATTACGCAAAAAATTTGATTATGTTTTTACTAGTGGCGGCATTGGTCCAACCCATGATGATATAACTTCTTTAAGCGTTGCTAAAGCTTTCGATCAAGATTTAATTTTAAATGAAATTGCTCATAAAATTTTGATTCAACATTATGGCGAAAATAATGTTAATGAGGCGCGATTAAAAATGGCTTTTTTACCTAGAACGGCTTCGCTTCTTGATAATCCAATTTCTTCAGCTCCCGGCTTTAGAATTGAAAATGTTTTTGTGATGGCTGGAATTCCAAAAATTTTTCAAGCAATGTTCGAAGCCTCAAAAAAAGAATTAAAAATAGGTTGTAAAATTATCTCTCGTGAATTAAAAATTTCTTTAACGGAAAGTATAGTCGCAAAAGATTTAACCGATTTACAAAATCAATATCGTGAAATTTCAATCGGAAGCTATCCTTTTGACGAAGGAACTTCATTGGTTTTTAGGGGTTATGATCAAAATATTTTAGAAGAAGTTTTTTTAAAAATGCAAAATTTAATTATTAACATTAACGCTAAAGCAATTATAGAAATTTCATAATGTTCAATAAAAATTCAAAACAAAATCATGAAAATTATCTCGAGGAAGATGAGATAAAAAAAGAATATAATGAGTTTATTAAAGAAAGCGTTTTGAATGGCAATTATTTTAAAGACGCTCGCGATTGGTACATTTTTCGCTACATTACTCCAATCTGCGATAGAGCATTACTTGGCATAATAATTATAATAATTTCTAGTACGCTTTATACCATAAAAATTATCGGCGAGTCAATATTTCCTTTGGTGGTTTCGCAAGTAATTTTTATTCCACCAAATGATCCAACAATTTACGAAACCAAGCTTATCAAAGTTAGACCCAAAAAAAATGAGCCAAATTTTGATCCAGAAGTAACAACTTTTGATGAATCAATTTTAAAATATTTAATTGTAAATTATATAAAAAATCGTGAATCTTTTGATTTTAAAAAAGGTAGAATTGAAGATGTTAACAAAAAATTTAGTCACGTAAAAAATAATTCAACATTTAGAGAATATAAAAATTTTCAGGCAATTATGTCAAAGGATAATAAAAATAGCCCAATTCATTTTTTTGGTAAAAACGTTATAAGAAATATAACCATTAATTCTATAAAATTCAAAAGACGCGAAGGTAAAAATGCCATTGAAAAGGCTTTATTTTATATCGCCAATACACCACCGCTTGAAGCTGATGTTGACTATACCACTACAACTATTTCCACAAATGACATTAACGAAAAAGATTACAAATATGAAAGATTTTTAGTTAAACTAAAATATGATTATCAACAAATTTTTAAAAATGACCTCCAACCTAATATTGGCTTTACCATCAATCAATATTCTTTATATAGAATGAAATAAATAACTATGTTTTATTATTTAAATTAAAAATAATTAACATTGTTCTTGATAAAAAAACAAGATTGATAAAAAATATATTGAACATAAAAAATTATTCACAATCAACATGCTTAATAAAATTAATTTTTCGCAAATATTTTTTATAAAAAACCGTCATTTAAAGTTTGTTTATTTTTTGTTAAACCTGCTTACAATTTTAGTTTTTTACTCTTATTTATTGCCATCGATTGGTCGCTCGGCACAGCTTCCACGTTATCTCGGAAGCGAAAGAAAATTTCGTAGTTATATCTATAATCCAAATGAACTTTATCGCTATTTTGGTCATTACACTTATCAAGGCTTTATTGAATTTAGCGCTGGCGAAACCATAAGCACTATTTCAATGGGAAACCCAACCTTGTGGCTGGTAGAAACTCTCGATAATCGTATTTTTTTAAAGCCCGTCGGTGAAGATAATTCCGAAACAAACATGACGGTTTTAACTAATAAAAGAGTTTACCATTTCGAGCTCGTCGCTAAAGAAGCCAAGGGTTTAGCCGATAAGGATTTAATTTTTGTGGTTAAATTTGCATATCCTGATGATAAGGATAAAAATCTAGTTGAATTCGCCAAAACTCCTCCTTCGGATGAGCCTGACATGCGTGATTTGTCGAGCTATAATTTCAATTATCAATATACTGGCGAAAAATCTATTGCACCTTCTAAAGTTTTCGACGATGGCATCTTTACTTACTTCCAATTTAATTCAAGAAATTCCGAAGTTCCAGCTATCTATGCGGTTGATTCCGAAGGCTTTGAATCTCTAGTAAACTACAGAATTACAGGAACATATATGGTTGTTGAAAAAGTGGCTCCACAATATAGTTTACGCAACGGAAGCGACATAGTTTGCGTTTACAATATGGAAACTTACATCAATGGCAAAATTCGTCAATCAACAATGGCGCCTAATAACAAAAATATTCAACCTGCGCTGCAAAATTTTGGAGATGGGGGAGTCTCTGACGTTAGTTCTTCAATGATGGGGGCGCCACAAAATTCAATGCCTCAATTTAGCGCTCCATCGCCAAACATGATGCCAAATATGTCGAATGATCCAATGCAACAAATGATGATGCAACAAGGCGGTCAATCGCAAGGCGGAGTTGACCCAATGCAACAAATGATGATGCAACAACAAGGTGGAGGCGTTGATCCGATGGCGAATTTTATGATGGAAGGAGAAAATCCTTTAATGCAAAAGAAATCAGCGCGGAGTAGGGCGTTAGGCTTGCCGTTTTAGTAATTTATTTATAATTTTTTGAATAAAATTATGTTTTTTAAAAAATTATTTACTTATTAATTATAAAAAACTAACTTTTAGAATAAGTTTATAAATTTTTATTTTTTTTAATCTAAAATATATTTTATGAAAAAATATTTATTATTAATAACAACATTATTTTTGATAACTTCATGTCAAACCCAAAGATTCTCGGTTAATCCAATGATAAGAAGAGAAGTCCCAAAATCAAATCCGCATTATTCAAAATGGAGTCATTTCTTTTTTGCTGGAATTGGACAAGAATCGAATTTAAATGCGAGTGAAATGTGTAAAGAAGATGGCGGAGTTGCCTTCGTTGAATCCAGATTAACATTCGGTCAAGGTTTAGTCACATTATTATCTTATGGTATTTATAGCCCTCGAACCAACAATATTTATTGCAATAGATAAATAATAATTTAAGAATTAATCAATTAACAATTATAAAATTACTTTTAATTTAAAATCAAAAAAACTTATGAAAAAACTTTCCTTAATTTGTTTATCACTAATCGCTTTATTATCATCTTGTGCTGTAACTTCAAACGAAACTACCGTCGGATTTTATTCAAAAATAAAAGATCGCGCCCCTTTGCAAAATGTTGATAATTCAGTTCCTGCTAATAAAAAAGGTGAAGCTTGCGTTAAATCTTATTTAGGATTATACACTGTTGGCGATTCTTCAGTTGAAAAAGCCAAAGAAGTAGCTCAAATTAAAAAAGTTACTCATATCGACAGATCCATCGAAGGCTTTGGATATATCTACCAAAAAGGTTGCACCATAGTTAACGGCAACTAAATTTACTAAAATTATTTACAAGAAAAGCCGGCGATATTTTTATCGTCGGCTTTTTTATTGAGTTTTTTTAAAAATTTACATTAAAATAAAATCATAAAAAATTAAATTCAAAAAATAAAATTGATGACAAAAATAAATATTATCGGAGCGGGCTTAGCGGGAAGCGAGTGCGCATGGCAACTCGCCAAAAGAGGTTTTAAGGTTGAAATTTTTGAAATGCGTAATGAAAATCGCAAAACTTTTGCTCATCGCACTCAAGATTTTGCTGAATTAGTATGCTCAAATTCACTGCGAAGCGATGAAATTACCACCGCCATCGGTTTGCTTCATCAAGAAATGCGTCAACTCGATTCGCTCATAATTCGTTCGGCGGAAATTAATAAAGTGCCGGCTGGATCGGCTTTGGCAGTCGATCGCGACGGCTTTTCTAAATTTATTGAAAATGAACTTTTGAATACTAAAAATGTAAAAATTTCACGCCAAGAAATTCAAGAATTGCCGATTGATTCGAATGAAATTTGGGTGGTGGCGACGGGTCCTTTAACCTCCGACGCTCTAAGTTCATCGATTCTTAAACATACCGATGAAAAACATTTAGCTTTTTTTGACGCCATCGCGCCGATAATTTTTAAAGACTCGATTGATTTTTCTAAAGCATGGTTTCAATCCAGATATGACAAGGGTTCGGGCTTTGATTATATCAATTGTCCACTCGATCAAGATCAATATCTAGAATTTGTCGATGATTTGTTAAAAAGTGAAAAAACTGAATTTAAAGATTGGGAAAAAAATACTCCTTATTTCAATGGTTGTTTGCCGATTGAAGAGATGGCTTCGCGGGGCGTCGACACTTTGCGTTATGGCCCGATGAAACCAATTGGTTTAACCAATCCGCATTTTGAAAAATCGCCAATTGGCACGCCACTGCGTCAACGTAAAGAAAAAGCTTACGCCGTGGTGCAACTGCGTCAAGACAATAAACAAGCGACGTTATACAATATCGTCGGCTTTCAAACTAAAATGAAATATGGCGAACAACAGCGAGTTTTTCGCAAAATTCGTGGTTTGGAAAATGCCGAATTCGCCAGATTTGGCGGGATTCACCGCAATACTTTCATAAATTCTCCACAATTGCTCGACGAATTTGGTCGCTTCAAAAAATTTCCAAATATTTATTTCGCCGGTCAAATTACTGGCGTCGAAGGCTATGTAGAATCGGCGAGTATGGGTTTAATTTCAGGAATTTTTATCGCCAATCAACTTAAAAATTCAACGAAAAATTTATCGAGACCGTCAAATAAAACTGCGATTGGATCCTTGCTAAATCATATTGCACCTGACTTTGAACAAATAAAAACCGCTCAAGAAAACTCATTTCAACCGATGAATATTAATTTTGGATTATTTGCACCATTTGAAAATAATATTGCCAAGGATGATCGGAAAGAAGCTTACAGCACAAGAGCTTTAGAGCAGTTAGAAATTTGGAAAAGTCAATTTTGTTAATTTACTTTTTTGGCTTATGCAATTTTTTTGAAAAAGTTTTTTCTTGACGATCCGCAAAAGGATTGTCGCTTTTGCGAAAATAAAGACGAATTGGCGTTAAATTTAAGGCAAAATATTCACGCAAAGAATTAACTAGATAACGTTGATAAGAACCCTCCAAAGGCTTCGGATGATTGGTAAAAACCGCAAAAGTTGGCGGACGTCTTTTAATTTGCGTAGCATATTTTAATTTAATCGCTTTGCCTTTGTAAAGCTTCGGCGAGTGGGTACTTTCGGCACTTTTCAACCAATCAAAAAGTTTGTTAGTTTGAATATAAGTTTGCCATTGTTTGTAAGTTTCGATCGCTAAATCTAAAGTTTTTTCAACATTATAACCGCTTTTTGCCGAGACTCCGAGAATCGGCGCGCCCGAAATTTCGGGCAATAAATTTTGAATTTGTTCACGAACTTGACGCATAAAAATTTCTTTATCGCCTTTTACTTGATCAATTTTATTGATGGCAAAAACTAGTGCGCGACCTTCGCGCAAGACTTGTCCTGCCAAAGATAAATCTTGGTGATCGAGAAGCGAATTAGCATCGATTAATAAAATTATAACTTGAGCAAAACGGATGGCGCGATAACTATCAAGGGTTGAGAGCTTCTCAAGTTTTTGATGAATCGCACTTTTTTTACGAATTCCGGCGGTGTCAATGAAGCGAATTTTTTGATTTTTATATTCAAAATCAACGGCGATGGCATCACGAGTAATGCCAGCTTCAGCCCCAGTAATAAAACGTTCATTGCCCAAAACTTTATTTAAAAAACTTGATTTTCCGGCGTTAGGTTTGCCAATAACGGCGATTTGAAATTGATGCTCTTTATCTTCTTTCTCATTTTCTAAATCATCGATTTCATCATTTTCTTCAACCAAATTTTCATCAATTGATGAATCATTATTTTTTACATTTAATTCGGCAAAAATTTCTTCATATTTTTCAATTTCAGGAGCAATTTTATCGTATAAATCACCAAAGCCTAACTTATGTTCAGCCGAAACGCCAGTAGGCTTACCGAATCCTAATCGATAAAATTCTTTGCCAAAAATTTCTTCATTTAAATTTTCACATTTATTGGCAACTAAAATTGTCGGTTTTTTTATTTTTCGCAACCAATCGGCGAAATAAAAATCGTCATTATTTAAACCCAATTTTCCATCAACAACGAACAAACATAAATCGGCGTCATCGACCGCAAATTGCGTTTGCTCAACCATTCTTTTTTCCAGCGAAGCATCGGTGATTCGATGTTCTAAACCCGCAGTGTCGATGGCGATAAATTCAAGTGGACCAAGCTTTCCACGCGCTTCTTTACGATCGCGAGTAACCCCCGGAGTGTCGTCGGTGATGGCAAAATTTTTGCCGATTAATTTATTAAAAAGCGTTGATTTTCCAACATTTGGTCGCCCTATTATGGCAATTCTAAACATAAATTTAATTCTTGAATGTGATTAATGGACATTAATTATAATGCATTATTTTATTTTAACAACAACGATTTACGCCCTTCCATTTGTTATTGCGACGACTATTTAAAAATTGTTTTTTAGAAATTATTTGACAATTTTTATGATGATTTTTTTGATGTTCGCGATATTTTTTATAAGCAAAATCGCCCGAAAAATATTCTTTAAACTCTTTCAAAATATTTAAAATTTTTTTCATTTTATTTTTTACCAAAAAATATTTTTCGTACCGATTCAAAAATTACAATCCATAAAATTATTAAAAAAAACATTGCGATAAAAGCTACGAGCTGTTGATTAAAAATCATTTTCTCGGCATTGATAATTTGCGTTTCATCGACAATTTGATTGGTAATTAATTTTTCTTTCAAAGCATTTGCCGAAGCCAAAAATCCAATTTTTACATCACTCGAAAATACCTTCATTAAAACCGCCGAAGTCGTTGTAAATGTAATAAAAATTAAGGGTAGGGCAGTGACTAAACAATAAATTTTTCGCTGTTTATTTTTGTAAATAATTACCGTAGCCAAAGTTAAGGCAATGCAAGCCAGCATTTGATTCGACATGCCAAAAAGTGGCCATAAAATATTAACTCCGCCATTGGGGTCAATCACTCCGACATATAAAAAATAGCCCCAGCAACCAACAACCGCAAAGCTCGAAAAAATTCCTGCCAAAGCTGATTCGTGTAATTTTTTATCTCGAAATTTGAGTAAATCTTCAAGCATAAATCTGGCGACGCGGGTTCCGGCATCAAGAGTAGTAAGAATAAAAATCGCTTCAAACATAATAGCAAAATGATACCACATCGCAAGTAAATTTGAACCAAAAGCTGAGGAGAAAATTTTTGCCATTCCGACCGCTAAAGACGGAGCCCCACCTGTTCTTGAATAAAGACTTTTTTCACCCATTTGTGATGCCAAAAGTTCCATTTCTTTACCATCGAGTTGAAAGCCCCAGCTATTGATGGTGGCCACCGCGTCGGCTCCAAGAATGGCAACCGAAGAGTTAATAGCGAAGAAAATTCCCGGATCGAGAACGCAGGCGGCAATTAACGCCATAATTCCAACGAAACCCTCGAGAAGCATACTCCCATAACCCACCAAGCGAATATCATTTTCGCTCGAAATAATTTTTGGAGTCGTTCCCGAAGCCACAAGAGAGTGAAAGCCAGAAATCGCTCCGCATCCAATCGTAATAAATAAAAATGGAAAAATTTTGCCACTAAAAATCGGTCCCGAACCATCGATAAATTTGGTGAGAGCGGGCATTTGGATTTGTGGTTGAAAAATTAATAATGCAATCGCTAACAATAAAATTGTGCCAATTTTTAAAAATGATGAAAGATAATCGCGAGGCGTAAGTAAGAGCCAAACTGGTAAGACCGCCGCCATAAAACCATAAAAAATTATACAAAATGCAATAAATTTTGGACTACGATCGAAGATTTTTGTTAAATTTTCATCATAGTGAATAAGTTTTCCGCCGTAAACCGCAAGCAGGAACAAAATAACACCGACAATGCTGGCTTCAATCACTCCACTTTGTCGAATATGATAAATATAAATTCCAACCAACATCGCAATTGGAATCGTCATCAACACCGTAAAAGAACCCCAAGCGCTATGGGCTAAAGCCTTGACAATCACCAATCCGAGCACGGCGATCAAAATTATAATTATCGCTAAAGTGCCGACCAAAGCACAAATACCAGCGACTTTACCGATTTCATCTTCGATCATTTTGCCGAGCGATTTGCCATCGCGTCGCATCGAACAAAATAAAATTATCATATCTTGAACGGCGCCGGCGAGAACCGATCCAACTAATATCCATAAGGTCCCCGGTAAATATCCAAATTGCGCCGCCAATGTTGGACCGATTAACGGACCCGGTCCCGCAATCGCCGCAAAATGATGTCCAAAAACTACCCATCGATTAGTCGGAACATAATCTTTTCCATCATTTATTTTTTGCGCGGGCGTTAATTTTTTTGGATTAATGTGTAAAATTTTTGTAGCAATCCATAAACTATAAAATCTATAACCAATTAATTGTATGCAAGCAAAAGCGACAATGAACCACAGCGAAGAAATTTTTTCATCTCTGGTGATGGCAATGCCTGCGAAAGCAGATGCACCAAGGATTCCTATAATTATCCACAGCAAATAACGCACAAAAATTTTTTTCATGATATAATTAAATTTTTTATTGAATTTATTTAAAAAACTAATTGAATTTATAGTTATAAAAATGAAAATCAGTTAAAGATTTTTATTTTTAATAAATCATCAATTTAATTTTATTTCAAGAAATTTTAGCTATTTTCATGGCAGATAAAAACAACACATCCAGTTTATTAGAGGCAATAAAAAACAAACTTAGCAAGTTTGATAATAAGCCAAAGCCTGAAAACACTAACTCTCCAGTTAATTATTTTAGCCAAGATTTAAAAAATTCTGAGCTTGATAAAACGTCGGTTGATAAAACTAATATTGGATTAATTTTTGAGACTGAAAAAAAATTAGAAAATATTCGTAGAAAAAATTTAAATCAAAATCTTAATAAACAAAAAGAGATTGATTTAGATCTTGATGATGAAAGTTTAAATGTCAAAAATT